>NZ_JBPSDN010000052.1:0-21181 GCF_052036135.1 Gordonia marina | reverse complement strand
CTCAAACGCTACATCGCCCGCGAGATCTTCAAACTCCTCGAACACGGCCCCACACACGCAATCAGCGGCACCCACGACCACCAGCTCCCCGCTGCCGCTTGACAACGAACATAGAAGCGTCGAAACGCACCCCTCGACCGGCCGCTCAGGCCCAGCCGAGGGCCGCCGACAGCCGCCCGACGCTGGTGTCGATGCCCAACTCGGCGACCAGCGCGTTCAGGCCGGCGGCGTCCTCGGGTGCGGCGGGCAGCAGGTCGTCGCCGCGGCCGAAGGCGACGGGCGCGTCGGTGCGCACCGCGACCACGGTGCGCGCCGCGCCCAGGTAGTCCGCGGCGTCGTCGAGGGCACCGGCGATACGCGGAGAGATCGGCATATCACCTTGCCGCGCAGCGGATTCCAGTGCGTCGAGTGACCCGAACTGGGTGATGAGCTTCGCCGCGGTCTTGTCGCCGATGCCCTTCACCCCGGGCAGCCCGTCGGACGGGTCGCCGCGCAGAATCGCCATCTCGGCGTACGCCGCCCCGGCACGCGCGACCGGCAGCGCGTATTTGCCGGCCAGTTCCTCCGGGCCCATCAGTTCGGCTTTCGCCAGGCCCCGGCCGACGTACAGGACACGCACGGCGACCGGGTCGTCGGCCACCACCTGCAACAGGTCGCGGTCGCCGCTCACGACCAGCACGTCGTCGGCCGCCTCGCCGAACGCGAGAGTGCCGATCACGTCGTCGGCCTCGCAGCCGGCCGCGCCGCCGGTCTCCAGCCCCGCGCAGCGCAGCACGTCGAGGATCATGTCGACCTGCGGCGTCAGCGTGTCGGGCACCTCCTCGGCGAGCCCGTCTCCGCCCTCCGCGACCCGGTGCGCCTTGTACGACGGGATCAGGTCGGTCCGGAACGCCGGGCGCCAGTCCAGGTCGAGACACACCACCAGGCGCGTCGGCTGGTGCGCCGTCACCAGTGCGGCGATGGTGTCGAGAAAGCCGCGCACCGCGTTGACCGGCCGTCCGTCGGGGGAGGTCATCTTCTCCGGGAGCGCGTAGAAGGAGCGGAACCACAGGCTCGCACCGTCGAGCAGCATCAGCTTTCCCATGGCCACACTGTGTCACATCCGGCGCGGGGCCATATCCGGCGCGGGGCGACCGATACTGTGGGGCCATGGCTCACGGTCCCGCCTCCCGATTCGATTCCGACGTCTACGCGCGACGGCTGGCCCGCGCCGCGGAGCTGACCGTGAACGCCGGGCTGGACGCGCTCGTCGTCGGCACCGGCCCGGACCTGCGGTACCTGACCGGGGCGGTCGCCGACACCTTCGAGCGGCTCACCGCCCTGGTGATCCCGGCGTCGTCTCCGCCCCGGCTCATCGCACCGCGGATGGAGCTGGCGACGCTGCGCGATTCGGCGATCGGCGACCTGCGACTCGCGGTGCACGACTGGGTCGACGGCGACGACCCGTACGCCCTCGCGCTCGACGGGCTCGGCGATGACGCCGCGCTCGCCGTCTCCGACGCCCTCCCCGCGCTGCACGTGATCCCGCTGGGCGAGCGCACTAGCGTACCCATCCGGCTCGCGACGCCGGTGCTGCGTGAGATGCGGATGATCAAGGACGACGCCGAGATCGCCGAGCTGCGCGCTGCCGGTGCCGCCATCGACCGGGTGCACGCCCGGATGGGCGAGTGGCTGCGGCCCGGCCGGACCGAGGCGGCGGTGGCCGCCGACATCGCCGCCGCGATCGTCGCCGAGGGCCACCACGAGGCCGAATTCGTGATCGTCGGCTCCGGCCCGAACGGCGCCGACCCGCACCACGAGCAGTCGCCGCGGCTGATCGGACCCGACGACATCGTGGTGATCGACATCGGCGGCCCGGTCGGCGCGGGCTACAACTCCGACAGCACCCGGACCTACTGCTTCGGCGAGCCGCCCGGCCAGATCGGCGCGGCCGTCGCCGTGCTCGAGCGGGCACAGGCCGCGGCGGTGGCGGCCGCGCGCCCCGGCGCGACCGCGGAGAGCATCGATGCCGCCGCGCGATCGGTCCTGGCGGAAGCGGGCCTGGCCGGGAACTTCATCCACCGCACCGGACACGGCATCGGCCTGTCCGTGCACGAGGAGCCCTACATCGTCGAGGGCAACGACCTGGTGCTTCGCCCGGGTATGGCGTTCTCGGTGGAACCGGGGATCTACTTCCCGGGGCAGTGGGGCGCCCGGATCGAGGACATCGTCGTGATCACCGACGACGGCGCCGAGTCGCTGAACACCCGCCCGCACGGGCTCACCCGGCTGTGAACATCCCCGCCGAGCCGAGCACCCGGGCCACGTCGACCTCGATCACCACGCGTCTCGGATTCGGCCTCGGCTCTCGGTAACGCTCCGCGTACCGGCGCTCGGCGTCGCGCACCTGCTCCGGCTCGCGCCGGACCCGCGCCGGCCCCTCCAGGGTGAGCCACCGGGGACCGTCGACGTGCGTCAGTGCCGCGTACCCGCCGCGCTCGGCGTTGCGCACCTTCTGGCTGCCGTCGAACGTGATGATCCGCGCCGTCCCGGTCGCGCCGTCGAATGTGAGGCCGACCGCCACCACGTGCGGGGTGCCGTCGGCGCGCAGCGTGGTGAGCGAGGCGAGGTGGTAGTCGTGCAGGAGGGTGTGGGCTTCGGGGCTCAGATCGTCAACGGTGCGCGCCATGCCTCGACTGTAGTGACTCCTTTCGGCGGCTGAGCCCTTCGACTCCGCTCAGGAACCACCGGGCGAGTAGGAGCCCGAGCCGAAGCCTGAAATACTGCACGGGTGGGAACGATCGTGGTGTTCGGCGGGCGCAGTGAGATCGGGGTGGCCACCGCGGCGCGCCTCGCCGCGGGCAAGAAGGTGATCCTGGCCGCGCGCCGGCCCGACGACCTCGCCGCCGAGTGCGACGCGCTCCGGGCCGCCGGTGCGACGGGGGTGAGCACCGTCGCATTCGACGCCGACGACGTGGCCTCGCACCCGGCGCTGGTGCGCTCCCTGGCGGACACGTACGGACCGATCGAGATCGCGATCGTGGCCTTCGGGATCCTCGGCGACGCCCGGCGCGCCAAGACCGACGTCCAGCACGCGCTGGCGATCGCCCACACCGACTACTACGCGCAGATCAGCGTCATCACGCTGCTGGTCAACGCACTGCGCGCGCAGCCCGGGGACTCCACGGTGATCGTCTTCTCCTCGGTGGCCGGGGTGCGGGTACGACGCGCCAACTACGTCTACGGCTCCACCAAGGCCGGGCTCGACGGCTTCGCGAGCGGCCTCGCCGACGCGCTGTCCGGCAGCAACGTGCACGTCCTGCTGGCCCGCCCGGGCTTCGTGATCGGGAACATGACCGCCGAGCTGATGGCGACGGGCGTCGAACCCGCGCCGATGTCGGTCACCGCCGGCCAGGTGGCGGACGCCGTCGCCACCGCCTACCGCAAGGGCCGCGGCGAGGTCTGGATCCCGGGGCGGCTGCGGCCGGTCTTCTTCGTCATGCGGCTGCTGCCGCGCGCGATCTGGCGGAGGCTGCCGCGATGACACACTTCGTGGTGGTCGGGATCGGCGCGGACGGCTGGGACGGTTTGAGCCATCACGCGCAGGCCGAGCTGGAGAGCGCCGAGACGATCTACGGATCCGGGCGCCAGCTGGCGCTGCTGCCGGATCGTCTTGCGGCGCAGACGATTCCGTGGGCGTCGCCGATGTCGGAGCACCTGGACCGGCTCATCGCCGGCGACGGTGACGACACCGTGCACCTCCTCGCCAGCGGTGATCCGATGTTTCACGGGCTCGCGGCGAGCGTGGTGCGGCGCGTCGGACCGGAGAACGTCACGGTGTTCGGATCGTCGTCATCGGTGTCCCTGGCGGCGGCCCGGCTCGGCTGGGATCTGGCCCGGACGGGCGTGCGCAGCCTCGTCACCGGAGACCCGGAGGTGCTGATCCCCGCGCTGACCGACGGGGCCCGCCTGCTGGTGCTCTCGCGGGGTGCGGATTCGCCCGGCCTGATCGCGGATCTGCTGCGGCGCAAGGGTTTCGGGTCGTCGTCGATGACGGTCCTCGGTGACCTGGGCGGGGTGGACGAGTCGATCGTCACCGGTCACGCCCACAGCTGGGACGTCGGTGACATACCGGCCCTCAACATCGTGGCACTCGAGTGCGCGGGGCCCGCGCTGTCGAACGCGCCGGGGCGCCCGGACGCCGACTACGCGCACGACGGCCAGCTGACCAAACAACCGATCCGAGCCCTGACGGTGTGCGCACTCGCTCCCGCCGAGGGCCAGATGCTCTGGGACATCGGCGCCGGTTCGGGCAGCATCGCGATCGAATGGCTGCGGCAGACCCGGTCCGGGCGGGCGACCGCCTTCGAAGCCGACCTGGTACGGGCCGCGCGCATCGAGCTCAACGCCCGCGAGCACGGCGTCGCCGACCGCCTCACGATCGCGGGTTCGGTACCGGGCGCCCTCGGCGGCGCGCCCGACCCGGACACGATCTTCGCCGGGGGCGGCCTCGACGCCGATGTCCTCGAAAGCTGCTGGGCGGCACTCGAATCCGGCGGCCGCCTGGTCGCGAACGCGGTGACCCTGGAGACCGAGCGGCTTCTGGTCGCCGCGCACGCCGAGTACGGCGGCGAGCTGATCCGGCTGAGTCTGGAACGGGCCGGCGCGCTGGGCACGATGACGACCTGGCGGCCGTCGCTGCCGGTGGTGCAGTGGGTGGTGACCCGGTGACCGTGTACTTCATCGGCGCCGGGCCCGGCGCGGCGGATCTGATCACCGTGCGCGGCGCACGCCTGCTCGCGCGCTGCGGGACCTGCCTGTATGCGGGCTCGCTGGTTCCGGCCGAGCTCCTGGACCTGCTGCCCGCGGGAGCGGTCACCGTCGACACCGCGCGGATGCCGCTCGACCAGATCGTCGCGCACCTGGCCGACGCCGATGCCGCCGGACACGACGTCGCCCGACTGCACTCCGGGGATCTCTCGATCTACTCCGCGCTCACCGAGCAGCAGCGACGGCTCCGCGAACTCGGCATCGCGTACGAGCTGGTGCCGGGCGTGCCGGCGTTCGCCGCCGCCGCGGCGGCTCTCGACACCGAACTCACGGTGCCGGGTGTCGGGCAGAGCCTGCTGATCACCCGGGTGTCGACGCTCTCCACCGACATGCCGCCGGGGGAGGACCTCGCCTCCCTCGCGCGCAGCGGCGTCACGCTGGCCCTGCACCTCGCGGCCCATCGCGCCGAGGCGATCGTCGACACGCTCACCCCGCACTACGGTGCTGATTGCCCAACGGCCACAGTCGCTTTCGCCTCGCGCGACGACGAGCAGGTGGTGCGGGCGCCACTGTCGGGGCTGGCCGCGGCGCTGGCGGACGCGGGCATCACCAAGACCGCGGTGATCTTCGTCGGCCGCGTCCTCGACCCGGCGTCGTCGGACATCACCGACAGCTACCTCTACTCCCACGCCCGCATGAGCAAACTCCGCCGCGATGCGTGACGAGCCGTGTCGCCGGTGAGAAACGAAGCAACGACTCGGTCGAAACGTCCCCAACAGTCCGCCCCGCCGGCCCAAACATCCCAAACAGCCCGTTGAGCCGGTGAGGAACGAAGTGACGAACCGTGTCGAAACGACCCCCAGACGAGTGCTCATTCTCGGTGGCACAGCCGAAGCGCGCGCCCTGGCGAAGTCTCTGGTGGCACAAGACATCCCGGTGATCAGCTCGCTGGCCGGACGAGTCCAGAACCCACGACTCCCGCTCGGCGAGGTCCGGATCGGCGGCTTCGGCGGCGTCGACGGTCTCGCGAACTGGTTGCGCGCCAACCACATCCGCGCCGTCGTCGACGCCACCCACCCTTTCGCGGCGCGGATCACCGCCAACGCCGTCGCAGCCGGTGAGCGCACCGGCACGCCGCTACTCCGGCTGGCCCGCCCGGAGTGGACGCCCGGCCCCGGTGACCGCTGGACCCGCGTCCCCGACATCGCCGCGGCGGCCCGTGTCGTCGCCGACCGCGGCGGCCGCGTGTTCCTGACGACCGGCAGACAGGACGCTCACGCGTTCGCGGCGGTCGACGGCGCGTGGTTCCTGATCCGCGTCGTCGACCCGCCGTCCGGCCCGCTGCCCCCGCACCATGAGATCCTGGCCGCGCGCGGCCCCTATGGCCTGGACGACGAGCGCGCCCTACTCGCCGGCCACGCGATCACGCTCCTGGTCACCAAGAACAGCGGGGGAGAACTCACCCGGGCCAAGCTGACCGCCGCCGCCGAGGCCGGCCTCGAGGTCGTGATGGTCGACCGGCCGGCCGAACCGGTGGGGCTCGAGCGCCGCGATTCCGTCGCCGCGGTGCTGGACTGGCTGGTCACTGCCGACTGAGTGCCCGCGGCCCGCGTGACACACCTCGGCGACACGCAGAGCCGGGAGCGATCAGGCGTGGTCCGGATAGCTCCGCGGCGTATAGGCCAGGTCACCGCCGGGGCGCCGGACGATCCGGGTCTGCGACGAGCCCACGATCAGCAGAGTCCGCATGTCCACGGTCGACGGGTCGAACTCGGCGACAGTCAGCAGGCGCAGGCGCTCGCCGGAGCCGCCGACGTCGCGGCCCTGGATCAGGACGCGGCCGGGCGGGACGAGGGCGTCGAGCAAGGTCTGGAAGGCGAGGATCTGCTCGGTGCGTTTGCTCGACGCCGGGTTGTAGACCGCGAAGACGAGGTCGGCGGCGATCGCTGCGCGGATCCGCTGCTCGATCACCGACCAGGGTTTGAGCAGGTCGGAGAGCGAGAAGACGGCGAAGTCGTGCCCGAGGGGAGCGCCCACCGCGGCGGCCACGGCCTGGGCGGCGCTCACTCCGGGCAGCACCCGGACGGGCACATGCCGCCAGGCCGGTTCCGCGGCGACCTCGGCGACGGCGGTGGCCATCGCGAAGACCCCGGGGTCGCCCGAGGAGACGACGGCGACCCGCGCGCCGCGCGCGGCGAGGTCCAGCGCGAACGCGGCGCGCTCGGCCTCGACTCGGTTGTCGGTGGCGTGCACCCGCTGCCCGGGGTGCGGGGTGAGGCGTTTCAGGTAGGTCGTGTAGCCGACCAGGTCGGTGGCCTCGGCGAGTGCGGCGGTGACCTGGGGCGTCGTCTGGTCGGACGGGCCGGGACCGAGACCGACGACGGTCACGTGACCGGTCGTGCGAGACGGTTCCCCGGTCGTGAGGGTCGTTTCGACACGGACTTCGCCTAGCGGCTCGTCCGGCTCAACGGGCTGTTGGAGCGGCTGGTCCGGCGGGGTGGGGGGCTGTCCAAGCTCCTTGAGCCGGTCCGAGGCGTTAGCCGAGGAGCGTGTCGAAAGGACCGAACCGGCCAGCGGATTGTTCCGGCGGCCCGGGACCACGACGAGCGAGAAGTACGGCACCGACTCCGGGTCGACGTCGATCACCCGCTCGACGCGCTGGCGCGCGGTGGAGGCGCGCTCGACGTACCAGGCCTCGTCGAGCCGCCCGGCCTGGGCGAGGGCGTCGCGGACCTTGCCGAAGGTGCGCCCCAGCTTCATCACCGCCAGCGCCTCGCCCGAGCGGATGTGGGTCACCAGCTCGTCGTGCTCGGCGGTGCCGGGGAGCACTGTCAGCGTCTCTTCGCCCTCGACCAGCGGAATCCCCAGGGCGGCCGACGCGCCACTGACGGACGTCACCCCGGGCACGATCTCGGCGTCGAACCGGTCGGCCAGCCGCTTGTGCATGTGCATGTACGACGAGAAGAACAGCGGGTCGCCCTCGGCGAGCAGCACCACGTCGCGCCCGGCGGCGAGATGCCCGGCGAGCAGTTCGGCGCTCTCGGTATAGAAGTCGGCCATCGCGCCGGCGTAGCCGCCGGGGTGGTCGGTGGTCTCCACGGTGAGCGGATACATCAGCCGCTCTTCGATCTGCCCATCGCGCAGATACGGGTCCGCGACCGACCGTGCGATCGAATTACCGTGGCGCGCACAGTGATAGGCGACCACCGGAGCCGCGGAGATGAGGCGCGCGGCCTTGACGGTGACGAGCTCGGGGTCGCCCGGGCCGAGTCCGACGCCGTACAGCCGTCCGGGCGTGCTCACCGGCCTCACTCCGCCGGGCTGGCGAGCGCGTTGATCGCGGCCGCGGTGATCGCCGAGCCGCCGCGGCGCCCGGTCACGGTGAGGAATTCCAGGTCGGTGCGGGCGGCCAGCGCCGCGCACGACTCGGCGGCGCCGACGAATCCGACCGGGGCGCCGATGATCGCGGCGGGACGCGGCCAGCCGTCGTCGATCAGGTCGAGCAGTGCGAAGAGAGCGGTGGGGGCGTTGCCGATCGCGACCACCGAGCGCGCCAGGTCGTCGCGCCAGAACTCCAGCGCCGCAGCGGTTCTCGTCGTGCCCATGCGTGCGGCGAGATCGGCCAGGCCGGGCTCGCCCAGATGGCAGCGCACCGGGTTGTCGGCGGGCAGTCGTTTCCGGGTGATGCCGGAGGCCACCATGTTCGCGTCGCACAGGATCGGTCCGCCCGCGGCGAGCGCGGCCCGCGCCGCGGCGACGACGCCCGGTGAGGCGACCACGTCATCGGTGAGATCGGTCTGGCCGCTGGCGTGGATCATCCGCACGACCACCGGTTCCAGGTCGGCGGGAAACCGCGATAGGTCGGACTCGGCCCGGATGGTGGCAAAGGACTGGCGGTAGATGGCCGCCCCGTCTCGCAGATAGTCGCTCATGGCGGGACTCAGCCTACTGCCCGCCGAGCACGCGGACCGTCGCGCCCGGGGGACTGCCGCACCGCCGCGGGCAGCCGACCCAGTGCTCCGGCTCATCGAACCCGGCGCCGGCCTCGATCCGGTCGGCGAGGAGCCGCCGGACGTCGGCGCCGCTGCGGGCGCAGCCGGGCGAACCGGTGCAGGCACTGGCCCGGGTCCACGGTGAGGCCGCGTCGAACACGAAACCCATCGGTGCCAGGACCCGGACGACGGTCTCGGCCACTCCCTCGGTGAGGTCGGTGATCAGCAGTTCGCGGTCGGGCGTGACGATGAGCGTGGAACCGATGGCCGCGGCGAACTGGGCCTGGCGCGCCGACAGCCGGCCGAACGGGGTCACCGTTCCGAGCAGTACCCGGCCGTCGTCCTGGCCGAACCAGCCGACGCGCGGCCCGGGTACCGAGTCGCCGGACACCGGGGCCGCGCCCGAGGCGCCCCAGGCGGCGAGATCGCGGTGCAGCGATTCCCGCGCCTGTTCCGGCAGGTCGGCGATCCGCCACTCGTCGTCGCGGCAGGCCAGGAACTGCCGGGCGACGTCGAGCATCGCCTCGGCGGCGCCCGCCAGCGGTACGACGCGGCCGGTTCGTCGCCCGGCGACCACCAACTCGGCGCCGTCGGCGCCGTCCCAGACGCCGACGACGTCCGGGGTGCGGCGCAGGACGTCGCCGCGGCCGTCGTCGAGGCCGAACCAGAAGCGTCCGGAGAGTGCGGTGGTCTCGTCCGCGTCGGCGAGCGCCGCGGACAGGCGGTCGGCCACGGCCCAGAGTTCGCCGGTCCCGCCGAGACGGCCGGTGAACGGGGAGACGACGATGCCCGGCACCCTGTCGTGGGCGGCGCTGCCGGCCAGACCGGCGGCGACCATCGCCTCGGCGAAGGCCGGGACATCCGCCTCGGCGATACCGCGGACCTGCACGTTCGCACGGCCGGTGAGTTCGAGGTGTCCGTCGCCGAACCGCTCGGCCGCCGTGGCCAGGGCTTCGAGTCGATCCGGCAGAATGCGGCCGCCGGAGAGCCGGAGCCGGGCGATGTGGCCGTCGGCCGCCGCGTGCGTCGCGAAGACCCCGGGGCAACGGTCGGCGGGTCTGCTCACTTCACCAGCGTAGAACGCATGGGAGCGCCCCGGCGACGCGCACGGTTGACCGTACCGTGGCGTATTCGGTGGAGTCGGGTCCGCACGGTGGGTGTTCTCCCAGGTCACGAGGCTCCGACGCGATTCCTACTCCACAGTTGGGACACGATCGGCGGGCACTCACGTCCGGTGGATAAGCTGACCGGGCAAGCGATCGACGCGGAAGCCGGTGCGAGTCCGGCGCGGTCGCGCCACTGTGTGGCCCGGCGCCGACGCCGGGCCGAGTCAGACCCGCGCCGGTCAGCGGCCCGCCCGTCCCGGGCGGCCGTCGAACCGTCGACGCCGGGCGCGCCACCCGGCAGGGAGTAGGCCCACGCCCGTGATCACGCTGCTGTCCACCTCGGACACCGACCTGCGCACCGCCGCCACCAGCGGCGCCGACTATCGGGTGGCCAACCCGTCGCGGCTGCTGCTCGATGAGGTCCCCGGCCTGATCGAGGGCGCCGATCTCGTGGTGGTCCGCCTCCTCGGCGGCCGTCGCGCCTGGGAGGAAGGACTCGACGCGGTGCTGGCCGGCTCGGCACCGGTGGTCGTGCTGTCCGGCGAGCTGAACCCGGACCCCGATCTGATGTCGCTCTCCACGGTCCCGGCCGGTGTCGCCGCGCAGGCGCACAGCTACTTCGTCGCCGGTGGCCGGGAGAACCTGAAACAGGTGGCGGGTTTCTTGTCCGACACGGTGCTGCTCACCGGTCTGGGATTCGAGCCGCCGGTCGAGACGCCGAACTGGGGCGCGCTGGACCGCGCCGCCGTTCCGCTCTCTGAGCCGTCCGTTCCGCTCCCTGAGCTTGTCGAAGGGACGCCGCGCATCGGCGTGCTCTACTACCGTGCCCAGCATCTCGCGGGCAACACCGAGTACATCGATGCGCTCTGCGGCGCGCTGGAGCACGCGGGGGCGCGTGCCGAGGGGATCTTCTGCGCCTCGCTGCGGGCCGCGCCGGACGACCTGATCGAGCGTCTCGGCTCATTCGATGCGCTCGTCGTCACCGTGCTCGCGGCCGGCGGCACCACCCCGGCGACCGCCGGCGCGGGCGGCGATGACGAGGCATGGAACGTGGAACGTCTTGCCGCCCTTGACATTCCGATCCTGCAGGGCCTGTGCCTCACCTCATCGCGGGAGGATTGGGCGGCCAGCGACGACGGCATGTCGCCGCTCGACGTCGCCAGCCAGGTGGCGGTCCCGGAATTCGACGGCCGCATCATCACCGTGCCGTTCTCGTTCAAGGAATTCGACGACAACGGGCTCCCGTACTACGCGCCCGACGCCGAGCGCTGCGCCCGCGTGGCCGGGATCGCGGTGGCGCACGCCCGGCTGCGGCACCTCGCGGCGGCGGACAAGCGGGTCGCCCTGCTGCTGTCGGCGTACCCGACCAAGCACGCCCGGATCGGCAACGCGGTCGGTCTGGACACCCCGCGCTCACTGATCCACCTGCTCCGGTCGCTCGGCGCGGCCGGGTACGTCCTCGGCGACGGCACGATCCCCGGCCTGGGCGGCACCCCGGCCGACGACGACCCCGATGCGCTCATGCACGCCCTCATCGACCAGGGCGGCCAGGACGCCGACTGGCTCACCGAGGACGCCCTGGCGGCGAACCCGATCCGGGTGAGTGCCGCCGACTACACGGCCTGGTTCCAGCGGCTGCCCGAGGGCCTGCGCGGCGACGTCGTGGAGCATTGGGGCCCGCCGCCCGGGGAGCTGTTCGTCGATCGCACGCACGACAAGGACGGCGAGATCGTCATCGCCGCAATGGTTTTCGGCAACGTCGTCCTGCTGGTGCAGCCGCCGCGCGGTTTCGGCGAGAATCCCGTCGCGATCTATCACGACCCCGATCTGCCGCCGAGCCACCACTACCTGGCCAGCTACCGCTGGCTGGCTTCGCGAGCCGCGACCGACGGGTGGGGCTTCGGCGCCGACGCGATCGTGCACATCGGCAAGCACGGCAACCTGGAATGGCTGCCCGGCAAGAATCTGGCGATGTCCGCCGACTGCGGCACCGACGCCGCGCTCGGCGACCTGCCGCTGATCTACCCGTTCCTGGTGAACGACCCGGGCGAGGGCACCCAGGCCAAGCGCCGCGCGCACGCCGTCCTGGTCGACCACCTGATCCCGCCGATGGCCCGGGCCGAGACCTACGGCGACATCAACCGCCTGGAACAGCTGCTCGACGAGCACGCCAACATCACCGCGCTCGACCCGGCCAAGCTCCCGGCGATCCGCCAGCAGATCTGGACGCTGCTCACCGCCGCGAAGATGGATCACGACCTCGGCCTCACCGAGCGCCCCGAGGAGGACGTCTTCGACGACATGCTGCTGCACGTCGACGGCTGGCTCTGCGAGATCAAGGACGCCGCGATCCGCGACGGCTTGCACGTGCTCGGCCAGGCGCCGGACGCCGAGATGGAGATCGACCTGGTGCTCGCGATGCTGCGTGCCCGGCAGCTGTGGGGCGGTAGCCGTACGCTGCCCGGTCTGCGTGAGGCGCTGGGGCTCGACGAGGAGGCCGGCGAGCGCCGCGAGGTGGACCGGATCGAGGGGATCGCGCGCGAGCTGGTGACGACGTGCGCGGCAGGGGACTGGGCGCCGGAGGCGATTTCCGTCGCTGCGCAAGGGCATCCGGACGCGGTCGGGGACATCCTTCGGTTCGCCGGCGAGGAGGTGGTGCCGCGGCTGCGCGCGACGTCGTGCGAGATCGACCGGGTGCGCCGCGCCCTGAACGGCGGCTTCATCCCGGCCGGGCCGAGCGGGTCACCGCTGCGCGGTCTCATCAACGTGCTGCCCACCGGCCGCAACTTCTACTCGGTGGACCCGAAGGCGGTGCCGTCGCAGCTCGCCGCCGAGACCGGCCGCGCCCTGGCGGACTCGCTGGTGGAGCGGTACGTCGCCGATCACGGTGAGTACCCGAAGTCGGTCGGTCTGTCGGTGTGGGGGACCAGCGCCATGCGGACCAGCGGCGACGACATCGGCGAGGTGCTCGCGCTGCTCGGCGTCACGCCGGTCTGGGACGAGGCCTCGCGCCGCGTCACCGGCCTGGAACTGATTCCGCTGGCAGAACTGGGCCGTCCGCGGATCGACGTCACGATCCGCATCTCCGGGTTCTTCCGGGACGCCTTCGCGCACGTCGTCACCATGCTCGACGATGCCGTGGCGCTCGCGGCCGACGCCGACGAGCCGGACGCGCAGAACTACGTCGCCGCGCACGCCCGGGCGGCGCTGGCCGAGCACGGTGATGCGCGTCGTGCCACCACCCGCGTCTTCGGTTCGCGACCCGGCACCTACGGCGCGGGCCTGTTGCAGCTCATCGACTCGAAGCAGTGGCGGACCGACGACGACCTCGCCGCGGTGTACACCGAGTGGGGCGGCTACGCCTACGGGCGCGACCTGGACGGCGTGCCGGCCGTCGACGACATGCGCGCGGCCTATCGCCGGATCGCGGTCGCCGCGAAGAACACCGACACCCGCGAGCACGACATCGCCGACTCCGACGACTACTTCCAGTTCCACGGCGGCATGGTCGCCACCGTCCGATCGCTGACCGGGGAGTCACCGGAGGCGTACATCGGCGACTCGACCCGGCCGGACACCGTCCGCACCCGCACGCTGTCCGAGGAGACCGCGCGCGTGTTCCGGGCGCGCGTCGTGAACCCGCGCTGGCTCTCCGCGATGCGCAAGCACGGGTACAAGGGTGCCTTCGAGATGGCCGCCACCGTCGACTATCTCTTCGGGTACGACGCCACCACCGACGTCGTCGCCGACTGGATGTACGAGAAGCTCACCGAGCAGTACGTGCTCGACGAGACCAACCGGGAGTTCCTGGAGCAGTCCAACCCGTGGGCCCTGCACGGTATCGCCGAACGCCTGCTGGAGGCGGCCGAGCGCGAGATGTGGCACGCCCCGCCCGCCGAGCTCCTGGACCAGCTCCGCCGCGTCTACCTCGACGCCGAGGGTGAGATCGAGGGCCGGCGCGAGGAGTAGCCGTCGCGCGGGACGGGCAGTCGGTCGAGTCATCGGTCGTACCGGTCGGATCGCCGTCATGACGATCGAGCGGAGTCGAGACCACCCGCCTGTCAGGGGGTGGTGATCTCGACTTCGCTCGATCGTCATGGGGGTCGCGCCGTCCGGAGCGCAGGACTACGCCGTCATGCTGGTCGAGCGGAGTCGAGACCACCCGCCTGTCAGGGGGTGATCTCGACTCCGCTCGATCGTCATGGAGGCTCGATCGTCATGGCGGCTCGATCGTCATGGAGGGTCGCGCCGGCCGGAGCGCAGGACCACGCGGACGGCGAGACCGGCGAGGAGCGCCCAGAAGGCGGCGCTGACGCCCAGCATCGTGACACCGGAGGCGGCGGTCGCGAAGGTGACGACCGCCGGGATCTGCTCACCGGCCTCGGCGAGCGCGGCACGCAGCGAGGCGGCGAGCGTGCCGATCAGGGCGAGTCCGGCGACGGCGGCGACCACACCGGCCGGTGCCAGCGCCATGAGCGTGCCGACCGCGGCCGAGCCGACACCGAGCGCGATCATGACGACGCCCGAGGTCACGCTCGCGATCCAGCGCGTCGACCGGTCGGGGCCCGCCTCCGGTCCGGCCGCGAGTGCGGCGCTGATCGCGGCGAGATTGACGGCGTGCCCGCCGGCCGGCGCACCGGCGACGGTGCCGATCCCGGTGATCACCATCGACCGTCGCCAGGGCACGTCATAGCCGAATCCCTTCATCACCGCGACGCCGGGCACGTTCTGCGATGCCATCGTCACCAGATAGAGCGGCAGCGCGATCCCGATCGCGGCGGCGAGCGTGAACCGCGGCGCGGTGATCTCCAGCCGCGGCACCAGGGAGGCGGCCGTCACCGCGTCTCCCGACACCGCGAGATGCACGCCGATCACGACGGCCGCGGCGAGAAACGCCAGTGGCGCGGCCCACCGGGGCAAGAATCGCAGGGCCAGCAGCCAGACGACGACCACCGGCGCGACCGCGGTGGGGTTCTCGGCGAGACCGGTGATCGGCCCGAGGCAGAGCTGAAAGAGGATCCCGGCGAGCATCGCCTGCGCGATCGAGGTGGGAATGCGGACGATCAGTTCACCCAGCCACGGCACGACGCCGGTGAGCACGATGAGCACGCCCGTGAGCAGGAAAGCCCCGACCGCGCCCGGCCAGCCGCCGTGGACGGCGCCGGTGGCCGCCAGCAGCGCGGCCCCCGGCGTCGACCAGGCGACGGTGATCGGCGTCCGGGTCCACCCGGCGAGCACGATGGACCCCACGCCCATGAGGACGCTCACGGCGAGCAGGCCGCTCGCCGCCTGGTCGTGGTCGGCCCCGACCGCGGTGAGTCCGGCGAGGACGACGACGAACGAACTCGTGAACGCCACCAGCGCCGACACCACGCCGGCCGACACCGGCCGCATCAGGTCACTCGATGCCCGCATTCGTTCGCTCTCCATCGTTCCGCGCCCCTCGTCGACGGCGCGGTGGCGACGCTACCGCCCGGTGCCGGCGGGCCGTCGCGGGCCCTCGCCCGGGTCTCGGGAGCAAATCCGGGCCGTCGTGCGTTGTAGAGGTAAGCAGTCGCACACGCGCGTCTCGCGTGGGAAGGTCGGAGTATGAAGCGCTGGATGTTTCTCGGGTACCTCGTGGTGGAGATCGCCGCGTTCTGGGCGATGGGGCACTTCCTCGGGTGGGCGTGGGCCATCGTCATCACCATCGCCGCCGGAGCCGTCGGTTTCGCCGTGCTCGGGCGCCGCGCCCGGGAGATCATCACTGCCGCCCGCACCCCGGCACCCGAAGGCGCCGGCCCCGGCCGGACGCTGACCGACTCGGCGCTCTTCGCCGGCGCCGCGCTGCTGACCATTCTCCCGGGCGTGGTCAGCACCCTCCTCGGTCTCATCCTGCTGGCCCCGCCGATTCGCCGGCGTCTGCGGCCGGTGGTCGCCGCCGCCGCGACGCGCCGCGCGACCGTCTTCGCGCAGCGCGTCACGATCGCCGGGATGACCCCCAACGGCTACGTCGACGGCACCGTCGTGGACGACGGCCGCGCCGAGGGCAGCGTGATCGTCGACATGACGGTCCGCAATCCCGACGGCACCATCCGCCACGACCTGCCCGCGCTGCCGCCCGCCAAGGAGTTCTGAGGCTCTGGAAGACTGAAGGGGTGACCACGCAGCTCCTCCTCGGCGGCCTCGTCTATTCCTCGCCCGCGGTGCCGGACGCCACCGCGATGGCGATCACCGACGGCACCATCGTCTGGGTCGGCAGCGACGACGTCGGACGGGCCCTGCACCCGGACGCCGAGGTGGTGGACCTGCGGGGACGGTTCGTCAGCCCCGGATTCGTCGACTCCCACGTCCACCTCACCGACACCGGTCTCGCGCTGGGCGGGCTCGACCTGTCCGCGGTGCGCAGCCGATCGGAGTGCCTGCGGGAACTGGCGTCGTACGTGGCCGTCAGCTGGGACGACGTGATCTGGGGCTTCGGCTGGGACGCGTCGGCCTGGGTCGATGCCGGACCGGGCGAGGATCAAGCGCCGTCGACCGCCGACCTGGATGCCGTCGCCGGGCCGCGAGCGGTCTATCTGGCCCGGATCGACGAGCACTCGGCAGCGGCGTCCTCGGCCCTGCGGGAGCGGGTCGACGGCCTCGCCGGCGAGCCCGGATACGACCCGCAGGCCCCGCTGATCGCCGACGCCCACCACCGGGTGCGACGCGCCGCCCGCGCGCTGATCAGTCCCGAGGGACGTCGCCGCGCCCAAGTGCGCGCCCTCGACCACGCCGCCGCCCACGGGGTGGTGGCCGTGCACGAGAACGGCGGCCCGGACATCAGCGGCCTCGACGACTTCCGGTCCCTCGCCGGCCTCGACCACCCCGTGCTGGTCCGCCGCTACTGGGGTCAGCTCACCGGCACCGCCGAGGAGGCCCGCGCACTCGTCGCCGAGACCGGTGCCGACGCCATCGGCGGCGACCTCTTCGTCGACGGTGCCCTCGGTTCGCACACCGCGCTGCTGAGCGAGCCGTACACCGACGATCCGGCGACCCGCGGCGTCGAATACCTCACGCTCGAGGAGATCCGCGCCCACCTGCGCGCCACCACCGAGGCCGGGATCCAGGCCGGGTTCCACGTGATCGGTGACGAGGCCGCGGCGCTGGTCGCCACCGCCATGGCCGAACTGGCCGACGAACTCGGCACCCCGGCCCTCGCGCGCTGCGCGCACCGTCTGGAGCACGCCGAGATGGTGACGCCCGAGCAGGCCGAACTGTTCGCGCGCTGCGGCGTCGTCGCCAGCATGCAACCGCTGTTCGACGCCGCCTGGGGTGGCCCGGGGCAGCTGTACGAGCAGCGGCTGGGTGACCGTGGCACGCGGCTCAACGACTTCGCCGCGATCGCGAAAGCCGGTGTGACACTGGCGCTCTCCAGCGACGCGCCGGTCTGTCCGATCGATCCGTGGGCCACCGTGCGTGCGGCGGCACACCATCATCAGCCCACCAGCGCGATCTCGCCGCGCGCCGCCTTCGCGGCGGCCACCCGCGGCGGCTGGCGCGCGGGCGGTGTGAACGACGGGGTCACCGGCACGCTGGTCCCCGGCGCGCCCGCCCACTATGCGGTGTGGGAGGTCGACGAGCTGGTGGTGGCGGCCTCACACGCCGGGGTGCAGCGGTGGTCCACCGATCCGCGGTCGCGAGTGCCGGCCCTGCCGGACGTCGCGCCCGGCGCTCGCCTTCCGCAGTGCGTGATGACCGCGGTCGCCGGCACGGTGATCTACTCGCGGGACGAGCCCGAGACGGTGAGCGGCCGGTGAGGGACCGGTCGTTCTGGCTGCGGGAACTCGTCGCCGCCGGGGCCGGAGTGCTGCTGTACCTGGCGTTCCCGCCGATCGGGCTCTGGCTGCTCGCACCGGTCGGCCTGGGGCTGCTCTACGCCTGCCTGACGCTGGGCCGCCCGGGGCCGAAGCTGGGCGCGCTCACCGGATTCGTGTTCGGGCTGGGCTTCTTCCTGCCGCTGCTGCCGTGGATCGGCGTCTACGTCGGCGCGCTGCCGTGGATCGCGCTGGCGGTGGTGTGCGCCGGCTATCTCGCGCTGTTCGGCGCGATCGCGACGGTCACCATGCGCCGCCGCGGCCCGCGCTGGACCTTCGGTTCGGCCGGCACCGGCTCGGAACTGTCGGTCGCCGCGCCGCTCTGGTTCGCGCTGTGCTGGACCGCCGTGGAGTGGCTGCGATCGTCGTTCCCCTTCGGCGGATTCCCTTGGGGCGCCGCCGCTTTCAGTCAGACCGAGGGCTTCTTCCTGCCCTTCGCGCGCTGGTTCGGGGTGCCCGGGTTGTCGTTCATCCTGGCGCTGACCGGTGCGGGCGTCGCGGCCGTGGTGATCGCCCTGGCCGGTCGTCGTATCGCCCCCGCCGCGGTGGCCTGCGCGCTCGTGCCGCTCGCGCTCGCCGGGACCGCACTGGGCACGGCGCCGTCGCCCACCGGCGGCAAGACACTCGAGGTGGCGGCGATCCAGGGCAACGTGCCGCGCCTCGGTCTGGAGTTCAACGAACAACGACGTGCCGTTCTCGACAACCACTTCCGCGAGACCCTGAAGCTGGCCGAGGATGTCGACGCCGGACGACGCCCGCGCCCGCAGGTGGTGCTGTGGCCGGAGAACGCGTCGGACATCTCGCCACTGGACAACCCCGACGCCGCCCGGGAGATCCGCGCCGCCGTGAGCGCCACCGGCGTGCCGATCGTCTTCGGCACGCTCCTGGTCGGCGACGATGACCGGCCCACCAACTCGGTGCTGGTCTGGGGCGTTGAACCCGGCGGTCTCGGCGCGCCGGCGCCGTCGGCCCGATACGACAAGCACATCGTCCAGCCGTTCGGGGAGTACCTGCCGTGGCGGAGCTTCTTCTCGATGTTCTCGTCGTACGCCGACATGGCCGGCAACTTCCGGGCCGGCACCGGACGGTCGGTGCTGCCCGTGCAGACGAACGACGGCCGCGTGCTCCTCGGGGTATCGACGTGCTGGGAGGTGGCCTTCGACCGGTCGCCGCGCCGGGCGGTGCGCGAGGGCGCGCAACTGCTGTTCGTGCCGACCAACAACGCGACCTTCGGCAAGACCCACATGACCTACCAGCAACTCGCGATGTCACAGGTCCGGGCGGTCGAGACCGATCGCGCCGTCGCCGTCGCCGCGACCAGCGGCGTCAGCGCCCTCATCGCCCCGGACGGGCGGGTGCTGACCAACAGTGAGATCTTCACCCCGGCGATCCTGCAGGCGGCCCTGCCGCTGCGCACCGGGGAGACGCTCGCGGTGCGTCTCGGTGTCTGGCCTCAGGTGATTGCCCTGCTTGCCACACTCGCCGGATTTTTGTCCGCGCTGGCCAGACCGACTAGGTTCTATACGTTGCCGGATAGGAAGACGAGGGGACAAGCATGACGAGTACGGAGCAGATCGTCGGCCCACAGGGTGCCGGCGGCCTCGTCGTGATCCCGACGTTCAACGAGAAGGACAACCTGCCGATCATCGTCGGGCGGCTCCTCGGCGCCCTGCCCGACATCCATGTCCTGGTGGTCGACGATTCCAGCCCGGACGGCACCGGTGAGATCGCCGAGAAGCTCGCGGCCGAAGACGCGGCCCGCTCGCAGGCTCCCGGCGCCGCGGCCGAGGACGCGGCCGGTCGCATCCACGTCATGCACCGGACCGTGAAGGACGGCCTCGGCAAGGCCTACCTGGCCGGATTCGCCTGGGGTCTGGACCGCGACTACCCGGTGATCGTCGAAATGGACGCCGACGGCAGCCACGCCCCGGAACAGCTGTCGCGGCTGCTGGACGGCATCAACGGTGGCGCCGACCTGGTGATCGGCTCGCGGTACGTGCCAGGTGGTGAACTGGTCAACTGGCCCAAGCGTCGCGAGATCCTGTCCAAGGGCGCCAACACCTATGCCCGACTCGCCCTGGGCAGTTCGATCCGCGACATCACCGCCGGCTACCGCGCGTACCGCGCCGAGGTGCTGCGCGCCATCGGGCTCGACGACGTCGAGTCCGCCGGCTACTGCTTCCAGATCGACCTCGCCTGGCGCGCCCTGCAGCACGGATTCACCGTCCGGGAGGTGCCGATCACCTTCACCGAGCGGGAGATCGGCGAGTCGAAGATGGACGGCGGCGTGATCGCCGAGTCGTTCATCAACGTCGCCCGCTGGGGCTGGCAGGGCCGCACCGCACGTTTCCGGAAGTAGCCGCGAACCATACTCACCGTCGGTATTCTTATCCCCAGAATTAGGGACAAGAATACCGACATTTTTCCTATGTGGCCGCTATCTATGGCGATTTTATCCCCCAATTCGGGTGACAAAATGACCAATCCCCGATGAATTCTTGGACCTGAGTCGACGCTTCGGTCGTGTGTCGCGCTGTGATCTGATTCGCACTGAATTCGGGTGAGCGGACGATGCAGACCGCGATTGCGCCGTCCGTTATCGAGGCGACTAGGCCGGGCTCAGGACTCGCCGCGCTGGATCGATCTCGCAGGTGGGGGTATGTTTCCGCGTCTGCGATCGGGGAGGGTTATTCCGTCGACGGGCCCGATTCGGCGGCGGTGGCGGCGGCGTTATCGGGGAGGGATTCGGCCTCCTGATCGCCGGCGCAGATAGCGGATACACCTCCGGGATTCGACGACTTCGATCCATCTGGAAACACTCTGTATCGCTGATTTACTGACTACTCGGTAAGCTACCGCGCAGTCGGGAAACCATACAGGAAGGATGTCCGATGAGTTCGGGTACCAGAAACATTGCGAGGGTGGGATTCCTACTCGCGACCATCGGAGCCGCGTTGCTCGTGTTGGTCGGGTGGTCCGCACCGACATTGGTGCAGGCGGAGACCTGTCGTACGGCGCAGCCCGCACCGGGCCACCCGGGTGGTCCGCACAAGTCTGGGCAGCCGGGGAATCCTTCGGGTTCCTCGGCGCCGTCGACGTCGACCTCGCCGTCCGGTTCGAGCACGGCGCCGTCGAGTTCGAGCACCGCACCGTCGAGTTCAAG
Source organism: Gordonia marina (assembly GCF_052036135.1). NCBI lineage: Bacteria > Bacillati > Actinomycetota > Actinomycetes > Mycobacteriales > Gordoniaceae > Gordonia > Gordonia marina. Next base: position 336 of record NZ_JBPSDN010000052.1, on the reverse strand, counting down.
CACGGCGCCGTCCAGCTCCAGCACGACCACGGATCCGTCGAGTTCGAGCACGACCACCGAGCCGTCGGGTTCCAGCACGACCACGGAGCCGTCGACCTCGACCACTACGCCGTCGTGCGGTGAGAACGAGCAGTGGAACGGCACCGCGTGTGAGTGCGTGGCGGGCACCGTGCGGTACCAGGGAATGTGCATCGACGAGGGAGCCATTCTGAATCACCCCAGGTTTTCTGCCGCTCCTATACGGGGTGCAGCTCTCGGTTGAGGGCGGCGTAGTAGGCGGACTCGAACTCGGCGGGCGGGACCGTGCCGATGCTGGAGTGGAGCCTGTCATTGTTG
>NZ_JBPSDN010000051.1:0-21372 GCF_052036135.1 Gordonia marina | reverse complement strand
CAACCCCTCCGCCTTGTGCAGCCGACGGATCTCGGCCCAGTCTTCCACTGAAATCATCCCTCCAGAATGACGAGGGGGGTCAACTTTCACCCGTCGTCTGGGGGTCAGTATTCACGCGTCGTCGACAGGTAGGCGTGTCCTTTCCGCAGTGCGGTGGTTACGACCGCTGCCGTCGACACGGTAGGGTGCAGCAGCAGCTACCCCGGCTCCACTGATGGGGCGCCGATCTCGCCGCTATTCGAGCCGGAGCCTGTTCGATCTCGCGGTACTGGAGCCCCCGCTTCAAGACTCTGTCGCCGGCCGTCTTAGAACGGATCGCCATTCCCAGTACGGAGCGGTGGTAACGACGGGCAAGATGCTCGGAAGGCCACGAACAGCCGACAGAGCTGATCGCATCTACGATATCGTCATCTCATGCGTCTCGATTATCTCAATAACCTTTTCCCGCATTCGGGAGTATCTATCACGAGTCTCATAGCATTCGGTGAAGGGTATCCTGTAGGCACCACTCGATCTCGCCTCTCCTTTGGATCTGGCGAGTATAGATGACCAGTTCTCATTCGGGTGCCGGTGTCGGACTACGTAGGTTGCGTGCATACTTGGCCTCGGTGTCGTCCGGATCGCCTGTGGCTATTCGCGATGACTCTGGCAGGGAAGCTGAATCAGTGACCTGGATTTCAAGCTCTGAGGGATTCGGTACCCGTTCTTTCGGGTTCCCGTCCGGAGACCGGGGCCGTAGTGTGATCGTCGGTGCAACGGTGTGAAGAAGAGACCTCTTAGTCTGGACATCTGCCCAGTTGGGCGGGCTTTCGCGTAAGCGTCGCGCAGTGGATGGCTTTACAGCCGATGATGGTGACTTGACCGCCTCGCCTTGGGACTTCAAGTATGCCAACACCTTTGCGGACGTCACGTCCATGTCCTTGGCGATCTGGTGGACGCGCAATCTGTTTCGACGCACTCCGCCGCCTCCGCCTAAGTCCGTTGAATTCCAGTATGCCACTAGGTAGCTATCGAGAATTCGATCAACTCGATGGAATGGGAGCGGGCTTGGTTGCCGGAGTCGCCAAAGAATCTATTCACCAGCACTCGTGGATGCCGGACTGCATCTCCGCCTTGGAATACGCCATCCAACACTTATCGCACGTGGTTGTTGATCTGGCAACTGCCGCGCAGGAACAATTTTCGCATGCGGGACATCGGAAACTCGCACACTTGTCGCATCGCCCCTCTGACTGCAAAGGCTGGAAGACCTCGCCACAGGACTCGTCGAAGCACTCGTGATCTGGGTAGGTCATCGTCCCCAGTCTGTTGATGGCGGTTGGCCGCAACGCGACGAAGACATACTGCGCGGAGAAGTCCATCGCGGCTTCGAGGTGCATGTCATCAAGGACACCGCCCGTCATGTACTCGACGCCTTCGGTGAATGCCCCTCGCACCGGTCGCTCCCACGCTTCGGACGCCACTCGGCGAAAGCCCTCCTGCCGGAGCCCCTTTGGTGGTGGTGCGTCTTCGTAGGTAGTGTCCGAGGTGATCACTTCGCCCTCGATGTCGGCGACCGCGAGCAGCCATCGCGACGATCTGCTTCGCAACATGTCCTTGGCGCGCTGCAGGGTCGCGGAACGGCTGGCGTTGACGCGACCGTAGTATCCAGCCATGAAGTCCGCGGGGTGCAGGGCGACTTCATCGTGATCGTCGTCGGTCAGTGGCATCAGCACCTGGACGGCGACTTGGTTCGACACCGCCTCCTCGACACAACGCCGCTGCTCGGTCGGCAGGTCCATCAGCACGTATGCCCAGTCCGCATGCTGTAGCTGAAGGTGGTGGCCCAGCTCGTGGAGCACCGTGAAGTTGTTTCGCCGACCCATTGCGACGTGCAGGTGGATCGTCGGCGGTTGCAGACGGTAGTAGCCGCCTCCACACTGGTCCGCGGGCAAATCGTCCTCGAATACCAAGTCGAGCTGATCGGATTCGGCGAGCGTCTCCACCGGGTCAGTCCGGAGAGCGTTGAGGTCGAACTCGGAGCAAGTCTGGAGAAGCGCTCTGGCCACTTCTTCTGCGCGGGTGACCGATGCGCATGCTTCCCAATCGATCATCGGCGGCAGATCAAGGCTGGTCCCGGCCCGCTCGTGCGATCGCGTCGCGCAGCTTGCGGTCAATCGCGTCAGCGGTATTCGCGTCATCGCGCGCCGCGAGCGTGTATTCGGAGCGAGCAGCACCGCGCACCGCGGCTTCGTTCAATCTGGTCGCGGCCATCCTTGCCTTGATGGCCCGCTTGAAGCGTGGCGCCGCGAGACGGCTTACGACTCCAGCCAGCGGATCCGGTTGGAGCAGTGTGACCTCGTCGACGCCCAGGTCCTCGGCGAGAGCGACAAGCTGCTCGTGGTCAATCTCCGCGTCGCCTACCCAGATTGGACGCAGTTGCTGCGGAGGCAGGCCCAGCAGCTTTGCCGTAGATTTCGACGAGCCCCCTGCGGCTAGGACCTTCTCAGAGTCGAGGCGCATCTCATTCTCGCCTCCGGCCAGGTGGAAGCAGAGCCCCGACCAGTGCTCAACGAGAGCTCGGTCGGCGGCGCGATTGTCCTCGTCCCAAGCTGATCCTGGCGCTGCGGGGAATGCGGGCTCCTCGCCGTCTTCGAGGGCGAAGGCAAGAGGGCGGATCGCATTGGCGTCGAGGAGCCGGCCGAGGCTCCGATCGAGGAGATGGAGGCCGATTCCGGTCTCGCGGGTCGGCCACAACGTGACCGGGATGCCCAGCGGGGAGTTCTCGATGACGAGTCCAGGGGCGAACGATGCCTCTCCGGGCAGCGTGACCGGCCATGCCAGGGCGAAGTCGTCTCGGGCGGCAGCGATGAGCGCGACGCCCAGGACCTCGTCATCCCAGGACAGGATCCATAGGTCGCCGGGTCTCGCTGAGTCGGCGTTCACGCCGTCGTCCCACAGCTGATGCGCAGATGCGGGCACGCCGACTGGGCGGTCGCCAGCCACAAGATCCTCCTTTAGTATGTGCGAGCAAAGAATCGCCAGAGTACAGGTCAGCAGTCGTAAAGACGATTCCTGAAGACCTCTCTTGCGTCGGGAAGCTGGTCCTTGGGCAGTTTCCCCAGGTAGTCACACACTCGCGGAATACCAGTCTTCTCCTTGAGCACCGGATGCACGTATCGAGCTGTCCACCACCCGTGCTTCTCGAGGCCGAGCTCCGGCATGGGCGCGCTGTCGCGAGCGTCGCTGTCCCTCGTTCCGGACGTCACGCGGGGCAGCCCGGTCCACACCGTATCGTCGCGGCGTTCGGCCATGCAGACGAGTGGTCGAGTAGCCTTGCCGAGGCGACTCGGGTTTACGAGAGCTGCTTTGGTGACCTGATACACGTCAGCGAACTTGGCGTCTGTTCCCGGCATATTGCGATGGTACAAGTCGGCGCCGACAAGGAATCGACCCATACTTGCTGGAGCGCGTGGTTCAGTCCTTGCCTGACGACGCCGTTTCGTAGACGGACAACCGACCTCGCGGTCCTGCCAGTTTGATCGCGGAGGACCGTTCGGCGTCGGCGGACTTCTGGGCGGTGTCTTTGGCAATCTGTATGTCGGCGAAGCAGGTGTCCCGCATGGCTCGCAGGTCCTCCAACGAGGCCTCGGCGGCGGCGAGTTTCTCGCCGGTCAGTCGCGCCGCGGTGATGGCTGGAGCGCAACTATTCGCCACGATCGGCGAGCGAGCCCCGCGAATCCAGCCAGCGTTGGTGAACTGGCCCGTTTCGGTCTCTGCTGCCACAGCAGTTCCCGATGAGTTTATCTGTAACTTGGTTACGGTGTATCTGACTGTGAATCACATGACGGTTTAGATTGTGGGTGACACCCCTCCAGTCGGGTGTACCCGTCGATAGGGCTTACGTGGGCGTCGAGGACCGGCGTGGAGTCGTTTGAGATTGGCAGTCGGGGGCCAGCAGAGGATTGGTTCCGTGATTCATCCGGTAAGTCGTTCCCGATGTCACACCCGGGCGAACTCTCCGGGAGTTCCCTGATGCGGTTGCCGGGTCTGGGATGCTGCAATCGAGGTATGCATGTGGGCGAGCAGGTATTGGTGAGTATTTCTCGGCAACTTGGGCGACCTGCCGGGATTCGCGGTCGAATCGTTGGCCGGGTAGTGAATCGACGCAATCGTGAACCTATCGCTGCCGCGGTGGAGGCTGCTGGAATCCGGGCGGGTCAAGTAGTCGCCGATGTCGGGTTCGGTGGTGGTGTCGGATTAGGGTTGTTGCTTGATCGTGTAGGGCAATCGGGCATGGTGCACGGATTCGAGATCTCCACAACGATGATCGACGGCGCACAGAGACGCTTCCGTCGCGAGGTCCAAACGCGGAGACTGTCACTGACTGCCGCGCCGATGGAGGCATTACCTGTTCCGGACGCTTCGATTGACGCGTTGATCAGCACAAATACGATCTACTTCATCGATGATGTGTTCGCCGCATTCAGTGAGCTCAATCGGATTCTCGCTGGCAACGGCTGCGCCGTTCTCGGCATCGCAGATCCGGATGCTTTGCGAGCGATGCCGTTCACGCAGTACGGGTTTCATGTCCGGGAGTTCGATGCGATTGTCGACGAACTCCAGCGAGCCGGCCTGCATGTCGAGGAGCGGATCCGCGCCGGCAGTGTCGACTTTCCCTACTGGTTACTCGTCGCACGCAAGTCGGGTGTCCGGTAGCGGTTTTCGATGGCTCCGCTGCCTGGGTGCGCCTGACCGCCTCACTGTGCGGTCCGGCTCGCCCCGCAGCTTCGGGTAGGCGACGTCGCTGAAGGAAACTCGTGGCGGACAACAGCATCAATGCTGTTCAGTCCAGGGCGGTGTGACGTGGGGAAGGCATCTTGGGCCGTGACGACCGAATGCCTGAAGTTGTCGGCCTGTGCCCCGGTCGGTGCAGGCGAGACTCGGTCTGCCACGGTCGGCGGGCGTACTGTTGGATCGACGGTGAATGAGGTGTAGCGATGATGTTCTCTAACGGCGGCCACATGGGCAGTTTCGGGCACGGTTGGATGCTGCTCGTACTGATCGCAGTCTGGGCGTTGATCGCCGTCGGAATCACTCTGGCGATCCGTTCGTCGATACGCGCCTCTTCAAAGCTGGACCCCGAGTCTGTCCTCGGCCAGCGTTTGGCGTGCGGGGAGATTTCGGACGAGGACTACACGCGGATGGTTCGGCTGATTCGCGACGACCCCCAGGGGCCTCCAAACTGGTGAGAGCCGACCAGTCGGCGCAGTGGTCAGGCCTGTGGGGCTGGTGATAGTTCCCGTTGAACAGTGAGCCAGGACATGCCGTTGTGCGTGTTCCAATGCTGGCGACGGTGAGGGGCCACATTCGTATCGTCAGCATCGGTTCAAGGTTTCCTCAAGATCGTCCGCGAGGGTTGCTACCCGGCGCGTCGGAGACGACTCTGGGAGTGGACGTCCGCGATACATGCTCGCGGATTCAGTGCGGACCAGAAAGGCTGATCAGGATGGTTGAGGTTTCGAGGCGATCGGTGCTCATCGGAGGGTTGGCGGCGCTGGGGGTCGGGGTACTCGGCGCGTGCAGCCCGGACCGCCCTCAACGCCCTGAGTCGTCGCCGTTGCCGGGACCACCGTTGCAGGCGTCGCCGAAGCCGGGGCAGAAGGTGGTGGAGGCGTCTTTGACGGCCCGACCGGTGGCTGTCGACCTCGGTGCGGGCATTATCGCGAACACCTGGGCCTACGGCGACGAGGTTCCCGGGCGAGTGGTTCGCGCCACTGCGGGCGACTTCCTGCGAGTCAACGTCGACAACCAACTTCCTGCGCCGACGACCGTTCACTGGCACGGCATCCGACTTCGCAACGAAGCCGACGGAGTCCCAGACGTCACGCAGCAGGCGATCGCACCCGGAAACCGGTTCGTGTACGCCTTCACGGCCCCCGATGCTGGGACGCACTTCTTCCACCCCCACGTCGGGGCACAGCTCGATCGAGGTCTGTACGCGCCGATCATCATCGATGATCCGGCCGATGCGGGCGACTACGACGCGGAATGGATCGTCGTCCTCGACGACTGGACGGACGGGGTCGGGAAGAGCCCCGATCAGATTCTGGCCGACTTTCAGGCCGATTCCGGACCGTTGAAGTCGGGCATGGGCGGGATGGATCACTCGTCGATGCCGGGAATGAACCACGGCAATTCGTCGCTGGGTGACGCCGGAGACGTCGCCTACCCGCACTATCTCATCAACGGCAGGGTTCCGGAGGCGCCGACCGAGTTCCGCTGCCGACCGGGTCAACGAGTCCGGGTGCGACTGATCAACGCGGCATCGGACACGGTCTTCAAGGTCGCACTCGCCGACCACACGATGACGGTGACGCACAGTGACGGACATCGGGTCAACGACAAGCAGACCGGAGCCCTGTACGTCGCGATGGGTGAGCGCTACGACGTGACCATCACCGCCGGAGATGGCGTGTTCCCGCTTGTCGCGGCGGCCGAAGGCAAGAGTGGCCAAGCCTTGGCGCTCCTGCGGACAGCTTCGGGACAGGCCCCGCCGAGCACCATCCGCCCGCGCGAACTCGAGGGTCCAGTACTTCTTGGCGCCGATGACCTGGCCGCGGCGGAATCGGCACGATTGCCCGACCGCGATCCCGACACCACACTCAAAGTCACTTTGAACGGGCAGATGTCGCCGTTTGCCTGGGGGATCAACGGCAAGAAGTACGGCCAGGACACACCGCTGACTGTCCGGCCCGGCCAGCGGCTGCGAATGCAGATCACGAACTCGACGATGATGGTGCATCCGATGCACATCCACGGCCACACCTGGTCGCTGCCCGACCGATCGGGTTTGCGCAAGGATACGGTGCTGATCCGTCCGATGGGCCGCGTCAACGTCGACCTCGACGCCGACAACCCCGGCGCCTGGGCTCTGCACTGCCACAACATCTATCACATGGAGACGGGCATGATGACCACTCTCCGATACGCGTAGACGCACCAGCCCTGCGGCACCTAGACCGGTACATCGCGGGCCGACTGAGACACCTCGATCACCCCATCTACTAAGCTGCTTAGTAGATGGGGTGGTTTCGCCCCTCGCGGTCGCGTTCTGTGCACACGAGAGGTCGTATCCCATGGTCAAATTCCCTAGAGGCGGTACTGCCGCCTTCCTTCTTGCTGCCGTCCTGATCATCGCAGGGTGTTCGCAGCCATCCCGGGATCTGGTGGCCGATCCGTCGGTTGCGTCGGCCGCGCCGTCGATCGAGCTCACCCCCGACGACGGGGCGAGCGGAGTCGATCCCCTTGCCCCGGTCGTGGCCACTGTGCGCGGCGGCACCCTGGAGAACGTGACGCTCGTCAACGATGGGGGGCGGCCTGTCGTCGGCATCATGACACCGGACCGCTCCTCCTGGAAGGTCGGTGAACCGCTCGGTTATGGCCGGACGTACACCGTGACCGCCACGGCTCGCGGCGGCGGACAGCGCGCCTCGCGCACCGGGTCGTTCACCACGCTCACCCCCGACAATCAGGCCGGCGTCACCCTGCAGACGACCGGCGGCACGCCACTGTCGACCGGAGGGACCTACGGCGTCGGAATCGTCATCGTTGCTCACTTCGACGAGCCGATTGGTGACCGCGCCGCAGCCGAGCGGCGACTGTCGGTCCGCACCACGCCCGGAGTCGAGGGCTCCTGGTACTGGCTCGACGACCAGAACGCTCACTGGCGGCCGCGCGAGTACTACCGTCCTGGCACCGAGGTCACCGTTGAGGCGCGGATCTACGGCGCCGACCTCGGCGGCGGCCTCTACGGTCAAGAAGATGCCGAGGCGACTTTCACGATCGGTGACTCGCACGTAGCGATCGCCGACGATCGCACCAAGCAGGTCAAGGTGTACGAGAACGGCAACCTCGTCCGCACGATGCCGACCTCGATGGGGATGGGTGGCACTGAGGTCATCGGGGGCACCGAGATCAGCTTCTGGACTCAGCGTGGCATCTATACGGTGCTGGATAAGGCGAATCCGGTCGTCATGGACTCGTCCACCTACGGTCTGCCGATCAACTCCAGGCTCGGCTACAAGCAAACCATCGCCTACGCCACGAGGATCAGCACCGACGGTGTCTATCTGCATCAACTGGACGAGACCGTCTGGGCGCAAGGAAACACGAATCTCTCGCATGGCTGCCTCAACCTCAACGGCGCCAACGCCCGTTGGTTCTACCAGTTCTCGATCCCGGGCGACGTCGTCGAGGTCCGCAACACCGGCGGGGCGCCGCTGGAGCTCTGGCAGAACGGCGACTGGGGCGTGCCCTGGGAGCAATGGCGAGCAGGCAGTGCGCTGGCCTGATCAGAACTCCTGCGAGACGATCACGAATAGATCTCACTCCCGCAACGATCTACTAAGGCGCTTAGTAGATCATTGGGTCGACATCGACGGCGTTGCAGCCCGCGCTGACATCGACCTGTCGACCGCGCTGACCTCCATGTTCTGCGATTGAAGGCGGCCCGCACACGCATTGCCCATTCCGTCGAATGTCCGGTTTGGTGCTGGTGGTGCCAGTGGTGCGCAAGTGTCATAGTGGCGTCCATGACTAGAGATCCCCTCGTCGGACTCACCTCCTCGCCATCATCGGCAACGCTCGCACCTCGGGTGCGGCACTGGGTGGGCACCGCCCCTGTCGCTCTTGGTCTGGCCGCGGCGGTTGCGGCGGGGACGCTGAGTCCAGCGCCCGCCGTGGCTGAGACCGCCAACGGTGTTGACGGTCACGTCGTGGTCGAGCTGGCGGCCATCGTTAAAGACAGCGTGCGGGCCGTGGCCGGACCTGACGGACTGGTGAAGCTGCTGGCCCCGATGGCCACCGTGACCTCATGTCTGACCGTCTCTGCCGAGACCGACCCCGCCGCAGGCGATCGGGTCGGAGCTCTGGGGTGCTTCGCGGCCGCCGGGACTGCCTTCGGTGGGCAGGCGCCATTGATCCTCGACGCGGTCCCTGTGGGGCGCCTACTGGCGACACTCGCTGCCGCGGTCGCGCCGCACGACCCGTCGATTTCGCACGGGGGATCCTCCGATCACCTCGCCCCGGACGGCGCCCGCCCCGCTCCCGGGCAGACTGCGGCCACCCCCACCCCCGGCGGTGTCCTGACCTCCACGTTCGGTGACGGTCGCGGTCATCAGGGCATCGACATCGGCAACCGCCTGGGAGCGCCCATCCTGGCGGTCGAGGACGGCGAGGTCATCAACTCAGGGCCTGCGGAGGGGTTCGGCCTGTGGATCCGTATCCGTCACGCGGACGGTGCTGTCACGACCTACGGTCACAACGATCAGAATTCGGTCAACGTCGGCGACCGTGTGCGTATGAGTCAGCAGATCGGCACTGTCGGCAGCCGCGGGGTGTCGAGCGGGCCGCACGTGCACTTCGAGGTCGCCGACCCCGCCGGGACGGCGATCGATCCGCTGCCGTGGCTGCAGGCCCGCGGCGTCACCATCGCCACCGAGGCATCGCCGCCGCCGACTGCGACGCCTCCGGACGTGTCGGTGCTGGCTCGGGGGCAGGTGCGCGACCGCCGACACTGACCTACTATGTTGCTTAGTAGATGGAGGGGTTGGCAGTGACGCGAACAAGGGTCAGTCATCGACTCGCCGTGGCGGTCGGCGTTCTCGCAGCAGTCCTCAGCGGTGCAATGATCTTGGTCTATGCCGAGACCGTTGACTTGCGAGGGCGCCCGCATGCGCACCGCCTCGGCTGGCCGCCGACCTGGCATTGGGTGTGGGCGGCAATAGTAGCGGCGATCGTGGCGCTCGCCGCGCGAGCGCTGCTGCGGCGACTGGTATTCACCGCGCACGTTCGCCGTGATTCGACGACTGCCGACCCGGCGGACGAGACCGACTCGACTCGACGGGCCGAGACACAGATGCTGACCAAGACAAGAAGGAGTGGCCATGCTGCGTGAGTGGTCCCTGGTGCGCTGGGTGGTGGCAGCAGTCACGGCCATCGCGATCGGATTGGCCGTCGGTATTCCGTCCGGACTGATCGACACGCCGTGGTATTCACGCATGACGCCGACCCTGTGGTGGAACTACCCGATTTGGCTGGCGACCGCGGTGTTGGGCGGCCTGATCGCGGCCACCTACATTCAAGCCCGGACGGCGCCGCGGATGGAGAAGAAACTCTGGGCGACGGTCGGTTCGGCGTTGGCTGTCGGATGCCCGGTGTGCAACAAGGTGGTGGTCGCGGTCGTCGGTGTCAGTGGAGCATTGACCGTCTGGGCGCCGTTGCAGCCGATCCTGGCTGTGGTGTCCGTGGCATTGTTGGGTTGGGCCCTGCAGCGACGGCTGCAGGGCGAACGGCGATGCGCGGTCGCGGCCTGACTGCGCGGTTTGCCGCAGTCAGTGCAGTGGCGTGAGGGAAAGGTGTGCGATGCACGGTCTGGGCGAGCTGGAGGCACGCATCATGGAGGTCTTCTGGCGCGATGACGCGGACAAACGTGTCCGCGACGTGCTCGAAGGGCTGGACGCGGAGCGCGAACCCGCGTACACGACGGTGATGACGGTGATGGACAACCTGTACCAGAAGGGGTGGCTGGGACGCGACCGGCGCGGCCGGGCGTACTGGTATCACTCGCTCAAGTCGCGTGAGCAGACCGTCAGCGATGCCTTGCGTGCGGTGCTGGCCGACGCCGGCGACCCGTCTGTGGCGCTGCTGCATTTCGTGCGGCACGCCTCCGACCAGGAAAGCGCAGCAATCGCTCAGGGCCTGCGGGAACGGGACTGACGCGGTGGTCACGGCAGCACTGTTGGGCGTGAGTGCGCTGGCTGCGGCTCTGATCGGTGACCGGGTCCTCGACGTCCTGATCGCGCGTGATCGACTCACGGCCAGGACCCTGCTGCGGGTGTGGGCGGCGCTGACCGCTGGCGTGTTCGTCGCCGCTGCGAGCTCGGTGGCCATCGTCGCCATTCCCGGCCACGCGAGCGTCGTGGGTGGGGTGTTGCAGACCTGCCTGAACGGACTCGACAGTGCGGTCAGCCGCACCCTCGAGTTGGTCGCCGGGCCAGGCGTGTTCGCCCTCGTCCTGGCCGTGTCCGGGTGGCGGGCTGCGGCGTTCTGGCGGACCGCCCGTCGCCGTGACCTCGAGATCGGGGCGCACCACGCACTGCTCGCGCGGTTGCTGAACCCGACGGGCGCCCGGTCGCCACTGTGGCTGCCGACGAGCACACCCATGGCCTACAGCACGCCCGGACGGACCGAGGGCCTGATCGTGGCCAGCGAAGGGCTGCGGCAGCGACTGGACCCGGCGGCGTTGTCGGCGGTGATGGCTCACGAACAGGCGCACGTCCATGGTCACCATCATCTGTTCGTCCGCGTCGCCGACTGTCTCTCGCACGCGGTGCCCTGGCTACCACTGACTCGGCAGGCGAGTCCCATCGTGCGCGCCCTGGTCGAGTTCGACGCCGACGCACACGCCGCGCATGAGCACGGCGACGCTGCCGTCGTCCGCGCGATCACGCACGTTCACCCGACCGCGCCGGCGGGCGCTCTGGGGATCGCTCGTGACTGCGTCGATCTGCGGTTGCATCGATTGGGCCGTTCCGCCGCTCCCGGCACGCGACCGTCGCGTAGTTCGTCCTACGCTGCCCCGACAGCGGCCGCGATGTTCCCCATTCTGCTATTCCTCGCCGGTCTGGCCACCGTCTTCCTGGCTGCCTGCCCCGCCTGACCCTCCTGGGAACCGGCCGGTGCTCGCCCGGCCCGTCGCATCGATCGTGATCGAGAGTCCGCACGCCGACGCGCACCGTCAGGCCGGGGCCAGGCTCGTTGGGCGCCCGGTCACACGGGCAGGACGACGTCGTTGATCAGCGCCATTCGGACCCAGTCCACGAACACATTCCACAAGCCCGTCACCAACATCACGCCGACACCGACCAGCAGGACGCCCCCGACGATCTGAATGGTGCGGGCGTGGCGGCGGAGGAAGCCAAGGCTGCGGACGGCCCATGCCGATGAGAACGCCAGGACCACGAACGGGACACCGAGGCCGAAGCAGTACGCGACGACCATCAGCGCGCCGCGGAACGGCGCGTCGCCGTTCGTGCTGATCGCTAGCCCGATGACGGCACCGAGGGTGGCACTGCTGCACGGTATCCACCCGATGGCGAACACGGCCCCCAGCAGCGGCGCGCCGACCATACCGGTGCGGCGGTGAGGCGTCATGCGGCGTTCTCGCCGGAAGAACGGAACCACGCCGACGAATACCAAGCCCATCACGATGGTCACGACCCCGCCGACGCGTTGCATCACTGCCAGGCGGGCCTGATCGAGGAAGACCGAGGTCACACCGAACAGCGCCACCGTGGCCAGGACGTAGACGAGCGTGAAGCCCAGGACGAACAGCCCTGCCGCGGCAACCACCCGCCACCGGCCGGACTTGGGGCCCTCACCGACCTGGACGGCGGGAGCTTCGGCACCGACCAGCCCCGCCAGATACGACAGGTAGCCCGGCACCAGAGGCACCACGCACGGCGAGGCGAAAGAGATGATCCCGACCAGCGCCGCGACACCCAGGCCCAGCAGCAGCGGACCACTGGTGACCGTGGCCGCGAACGTCGTTCCCAGATCCGCCAGAAACCACTGATTCACTGCGGCGCCGCCTTCTCCTCGGCCACCGTCACAACGGCAGCACGCAATTCGGCCTCGGTGATCGCTCGAAGGAACAGCTTCGCTGGGCGGTGCTGGCGGTCGAGGATCAGAGTGGTCGGGACAACACCCACGGGGACTCCGAGTGCGGCAAGGGTGGCGCCGCCGTAGTCGAAGATCGACCGATAGGGCACCTTGCGGTCGGTGGTGAAATCCTGTGCGGTCGAGCGCGAATCACGAAAGTTGATCCCCACGAACTGCACCCCACGGGCGCGGGTGTCGCGGTAGACGTTCTCCAGTGCCTGAAACTCGGTACGGCACGGTGGGCACCACGAAGCCCACACGTTCACCACAACAACGTCACCGCGGTAATCGGCGAGCCGGACAGTTCCCCGGTCGAACAAGTCCTCACCCTCGACCGCGCCGATCGCACGCCGCATGGCGGGCGCGTAGTCGATGACCGTCTGACCGTCAGGGGAGACGAACTGATTGGCGCGCACCGCAGACACGGCATCAGTGCCGGTACCGCACGCGGTCAGCACCGTGGCACCGATGAGCATCGCGCCGACGAGCGCCTGCGCGCGTCGCCGACGGCCACGCGCGCAGTCCGGCATCCTCTCGTCGATCCGGTACCTGTCCTCGGAAATGTGTCCGGGTGCCACACAACCACCTCCATCTACTAAGGAGAGTAGTACTAACTTGCTTAGTAAATGGTGAGAGTGATCGATGCCCGGGTGCTGACGGTGGCCGGCGGCGGACTAACCCGGCTAGCGGTCCAAGACTGCGCGCGTCGTTGATCCTGGATGCAGGTCGAGTCTGCGCAGCAGTTGTGCGTTCAGGGCCACGACGATGGTCGACAACGACATGAGGATCGCGCCCACCGACATCGGCATGACAAATCCGATGGGTGCAAGCACTCCGGCCGCGAGCGGGACGGAGATCAGATTGTAACCGGCCGCCCACCACAGGTTCTGTTTCATCTTGCGGTACGCCGCTCGCGACAGTTCGATCACCGAGAGCACGGAGCGGGGATCGTCGCTGGCCAGGATGACACCGGCCGAGGCGATAGCGACATCAGTACCTGCGCCGATCGCCAGACCGATGTCGGCCTGGGCGAGCGCGGGAGCATCGTTCACCCCGTCTCCGACCATCGCCACCCTGCGACCTTCGGTCTGCAGTTCCTGCACCTTGGCGGCCTTGTCTTCGGGACGGACACCGGCGAAGACACGGTCGATGCCGAGTTCATGAGCAACGGCATTCGCGACAGCTTCAGCGTCACCGGTGATCATCACGACCTCGACGCCCTGCGCATGGAGCGCATCGACAGCCTCGCGTGACTCGCGGCGGATCTCGTCGGCGAGTTTCAATGCGCCGATCAGCCGCCGGTCTTGAATGACATGCAAGATGATCGCCCCGTCCGCACGCCAGCGATCAGCGACAGGCAGTTCGTTGAGGTGTTCTTCGGCGAGCAGGTGCGGGCCCCCGACCCGCACTGTCGTTCCCTCGATCGTCGCGGTGACCCCCACTGCGGGCGATGAGGAGAAATCGCTGCTGGTCGGGACTCTGAGGCTGTGGCGATCGGCGGCGCCGACGATCGCGCGTGCGAGGGGATGCTCGCTGTCGGACTCAGCGGCCGCCGCCAACGCCAGCAACTGATCCTCGTCGACGTCGTCGACGGCAAAGACATCCGTGACAGTGGGTTCGCCCCGGGTGAGCGTGCCGGTCTTGTCGAATAGGACGCTGTCGACCGTCCGCATGCTCTCCAACGCAAGTCGGTCTTTGACGAGTACGCCGCCCCGGGCCGCACGCTCGGTCGCAATCGAGACGACGAGCGGAATCGCTAGGCCCAGAGCGTGCGGGCACGCGATCACCAAGACGGTGATCGTGCGAACCACCGCATCATCGGGCAAGCCGATCGCCGTCCACACAATCGCGGTGATCGCCGCGGCTCCGAGGGCAAACCAGAACAGCCATCCGGCCGCGGTGTCGGCGAGTCGTTGAGCACGAGACGACGAGTTCTGAGCATCGGTGACAAGCCGTTGGATCCCGGCGAGAGTCGTCTCGTCGCCGGTGGCCGTGATCACGATTCGTAGTCCTGAATCGGAAGCGACCGTCCCCGCGGTCACGGTGTCGCCAACACTGCGGGTGACCGTCTGGGACTCACCGGTGACCATCGATTCGTCCATCGCCGCACGCCCCTCGACGATCCGGCCGTCGGCTGGGATGCCCCCGCCGGGGCGAATGACGACGGTGTCGCCGACCTCCAGATCGGCGGGGGCCACGGCCTCGATTTGCCCGTCTCGGACACGTTCTGCTTGGTCGGGCAGAAGCGCGGCCAGGGAGTCCAGGGCCGAGGTGGTCTGGGCCAGCGACCGCATCTCGATCCAGTGGCCCAGCAGCATGATGACGATCAGCAGCGCCAATTCCCACCAGAACTCCAGTTGATGACTGACAAGTCCCAGCGTCGCCGCCCAGGACGCGAAGAACGCCACCGTGATCGCCAGTGCGATCAGAAGCATCATCCCGGGTTTCCGCGTCCGCAGCTCGCTCAGAGCGCCGGCCAGGAACGGCCAGCCGCCCCAGAGGTACATCACGGTGCCGAGCGCGGGCGCGATCCATTCGGCCCAGCCGGGGACCGAGTAGCCGACCAACATCGCGAACATCGGCGAGAAGGCGATTACCGGAACCGCGATGATGAGGTTGATCCAGAACAGTCGGCGAAACTCCCCGACGTGGTCACCGTGCCCACCATGCCCCCCGTGCGCACCGTGGTGGTCCCGGTGCCCACTGTGGTCTCCGTGTCCACTGTCGTGGTCCAGGTGCCCGCTACGCCCGCTGGGGGTGCCATGCTCTCCGTGATGGTCGGCGTGGTCGTTGTGATCTCGACCGTGCTCGCCGTGTTCGTTGTGCCCGCTGTGCGGTGGGTCTGCGACAGCATTGTGGCTCTCAGGCACTGCCGCGTCATGGCGGTCGACGCCGTGTATGGGGGCGCCGCCGACGTCTCGGTGGTGGTGGTGCGCGTGGGGGTCAGTCATCCTGCTGCCTTCCTCATCGTCATTCCCCAGCTGGGTTGGTGACTGTTGAAGTCGTCACCACCCCCGGCTCAAGACGTCGGTTGAATTTCGCTCTCGACGACCCACTTATGGTTGGTCATCTTCATGCCGTCCGCCTCGTAATCGACCATGTAGACGGTCTGGTCGGTGGAGCTGGCGATTGTTGCCTTCGCCCCCTTCATGCCCGTCATGTGATCGGCCTCGAGGGTGACTTCGGTGCCATCGGCCAGACGTCGATCTCCTGCGTTTTTGATCTCCTGTTGGACTACCCACTTGTGATCCTTGACCGGCTGGCCGCCGGTGGTCGGGGTGAAGTTCACCGAGTAGGTGTAGGTGTCGAAGGCGCCGACGATTGTGGCCCGCGCACCGTCCATGCCCGCCATGTGGTCTGCGGTCAGCATGACCTGGCTGCCGATCGGAAACTTGGGTGCTGAGACCGCCTTGATGCCGGCAGGTGCCGGTCCGCCGTCCATCGGGTGGTCCATCGGCGAATCGCTCATTGCTCCGGCACTGCTGGCCATGCTGCCACTGTCATGGCCTTGGTGGTCCTGGCTTTCGCCGGCACTGCAACCGGCCAGAACCAGTACTCCGACGAGTATTCCGGCCGAGACGGCCGTCATGAGAGGCTTGCGCATGTGGTCTCCTATCCACTCTGATCTCACCGAACGACGCACCGGTGTGGTGCATCGCCGTTTTCTCCGTTGTCGGCCGATTGCGCTTTGCTCGGCGGCCGCACAGGGCTGAAGGTGTAAAAGTGCGTTAACCCGCGAACGTCACGCCGACAGCAGGACGCGAGCTGGCGTCCATCAAATCCGCACTGCCGAATAGCCGGCCGCTGTGACTGCGTCGACCACCGCGGCCTCGTCGACGAGGCCGACGGCGGTGACCACGAGCCTGCCGGTCTGCGCGCTCACCTGAGCGTCCTGAACACCCTCTACGGCTGCGACTTCCTCGCGCACCGAGGCCTCGCAATGCCCGCACGTCATGCCTGTTACCTGATACTCGCTCGACGACATGTCTTCCCACCTCTCCAGTTGATACCCCATGGGGGTATGATGTTCCGATGACGATATACCTGCCGCCGGCCGTGATGCAAGAGTGCCGCCGCGCATCGCAGGTCAGGCGACCTGGCGAGAGCTGCCAGGTGTGGGGCGACTCGGTCAGTTGCGGTTGACTACGTCTGCATGTGACCGTTCGGGCGTCTCGGCGGTGTACTGATCAGTGAGACCGAGACGGAGGTGTTCGCTATGATAAACGGCCTCGTCAAGCAGTTGAGCGACGTGGGTGTCATAGAGGCTGTACACAATGCTGCGGCCGTTGCGTACCCCCGTGACCAGGCCCAGGTTCCGTAACAGTCGTAGTTGGTGCGAGACCGCGGACGGCTCCATCTGCACGGCCGCCGCAAGTTCTCCCACAGCCATGGCTCCGCCTTGAAGCTCGGATAAGATCCGCAGCCTGCTCGGAGTCGCCAAAGCCTGCAGGGTGGTGGCGACGCGGTCGGCGGTCGCCGCGTCGAGTGAGGTCGTTGTCTCGCCGCCACTGCCGATCCGGTGTCCCATGATCAACATCATACTTCGCACTACTCACATGAAGAGGTGTTCATATATTCTGATTTGGTGATTGATTCGAACCAGAGAGAGTGACCCGGGATGGACATGGCGACGACACAGGTCGACCAAAGCAGGGGTGCCGCGAGGCGTGGCTATGCCGGGGCGCGGACCCGTCCATGGGACCTTGCCGAGGTCCGATGGGCAGTGGCCGCATTGGTGTTGTTCGTGGCCGGGCTGGCCGCGCAGCTCGGCGGCACGGCGCCGGCAGTGTGGTGGACGCTATATCTGGCCTGCTATGTCGTCGGTGGGTGGGAGTCGGCGCTGTCCGGTCTGCAGGCGTTGCGCGAGAAGACTCTCGACGTCGACCTGCTGATGGTTGTGGCCGCGATCGGTGCTGCCGCGATCGGGCAGGTCACCGACGGTGCCCTGTTGATCGTCATCTTCGCGACTTCCGGCGCCTTGGAGGCCTGGGCGACGGCTCGCACCGAGGATTCGGTGCGCGGACTGCTCGACCTTGCGCCGAGTCGGGCCACGGTCCTTGGCGCCGGCGGGCACGAGCAGATCGTTGACGCCGCGGGGTTGGTCGTTGGCGACGTGATCCGGGTCCGCCCCGGTGAGCGTATCGCCGCCGACGGCACCGTCATCGACGGTGCCAGTGAAGTCGATCAGGCCACCATTACTGGGGAGCCGCTACCGGTGATCAAGCGGGTCGACGACGAGGTCTTCGCCGGTACGGTCAACGGCACCGGCGCACTGACAATCCGCGCTGACCGGCCTGCCGCCGACTCGGTCGTCGCGCGTATTGCGGCGATGGTCGCCGAAGCGTCGCAGACGAAGGCGCGAGCACAGCTGTTCATCGACAAGGTCGAACAGCGGTATTCGATCGGCATGGTGGCCTGCACGCTCCTGGTGTTCGCGATTCCGCTCGCGTTCGGTGCCGAACTGCAGCCGTCTTTGCTGCGAGCGATGACGTTCATGATCGTTGCGTCGCCGTGCGCGGTGGTCTTGGCGACCATGCCGCCGTTGCTGGCCGCCATCGCCAACGCAGGTCGCCGCGGCGTCCTTATCAAATCAGCGGTGGTCATGGAAAATCTGTCGACGATCGACACTGTCGCATTCGACAAGACGGGCACAATCACCTCCGGCCGTCCTGTCCTGGCCACCGTCGACCTCACCGGGCAGGGCCTCGACCTCGGCCACGGCATCGACACGGTCCTCAGCGTCGCCGCAGCCGTCGAGTCACTCAGTGAACACCCACTGGCGGCGGCCATCGTCTCAGCTGCCCATGAGCGAGGGCTATCGGTCCCGCCGGTGGAAGGCTTTGCCGCGCAGCCGGGGAGCGGTGTGACCGGCGTTGTTGGCGGGCACCAGATCGCGGTCGTGTCTCCACACACCTCGGACACCCCCGCGGCGGTCGAGGTCGCCGAACTCGTTGCTGCCGCCGAAACGCGAGGCGACACCGCGGTCATCGTCGTCGACAACGGGGCGGCTATCGCAGTGTTGGCTCTGGGCGACTCGCAACGCGTCGACGCGGCCGCCAGCGTGGTCGCTCTGACTGGCGATGGAGTGAGTACCGTCCTGTTGACCGGTGACAACGCAAAAGCCGCGGAACGCGTCGCGGCCGACGTGGGCATCGTTGACATCCATGCTGAATTGCTCCCGGAGGGCAAAACGGACGCCATTGCCGCCCTGCACGCTGGCGGTCGCACTGTCGCTATGGTCGGCGACGGGGTCAACGACGCGCCCGCGCTCGCTGCGGCCGAGGTTGGGATCGCGATGGGCGGCGCCGGTTCTGATCTGGCGTTGCAGGCTGCCGATGTCGTCGTCGTCCGTGATGATCTGACCGCAGTGCCCTCGGTCCTCGCTTTTGCTCGGCGGGCGCACCGTGTCGTCGTCGCCAACCTCATCATCGCGGCGACGTTCATTGCGGTACTGGTGCTCTGGGACCTGCTCGGCACGCTGCCTCTGCCACTCGGTGTCGCCGGCCACGAAGGGTCCACCATCATCGTCGGGCTCAATGGTCTGCGACTGCTCCGGCGTTCTGCGTGGCCACGAATGATTGGGCACTGATCAGCGGAGCCTCCGAAAAACGGCGGCGAATCAGGCGGCTTGTGTGTGCGACGATGACATCCATGGAATCGGTCCGGCCCTCGGTTGCCGCCGTCCACGATCGTGTGACAGTGCATCTGGACGCCCTCGACGACGCGACACTGGTCGACCAACTGCGCACGCTGCTCGGTGCGCGTTTGGTTGCGTATCTGGCCGGCGCGCCCAGCACCGCTGCGGTCAGCGACTACATCACACACGCGGCCGCAGTCCCGGACCACGTCCGAGCCCGTTTGAAGGTGGCCTACAGCGTGGCGGCCCTGCAACACCAGCTCGGCGCTACCCCATCGTTGATCCAAGCCTGGTTCCAAGGACGCAATCCGCGCCTGGATGATCGAGCACCGGCACAGGTCATCGCCGACGATCCCGGCCGCTTCCGAGGCACGCTCATCGCGGCCGCCGTAACTCTGGTGGGTGGCTAGGTGGACACTGACGCCGCGTTTGCGGCCTCCTGGCGGATCGGCAGTCGAATCAATGCCGTTGCTCAGGCCGAGATCCTCGTCGACTCCGTGGTGGGACCGCCACAGCACATTCGGCGACGACTGGATGCCGTCATTGACGACCTCCTCGATCCTGCTGACTAGGCTGGCGAACAGACGAATCAGCCGATGGCCCTACGGTTGGGCGCGATGTGCGCAATGACGTTCTCGAACCGTGGGACGGGACGTGCGCCGGTTACCCGAGAATCGTCGGCGGTCTGTCGTCACTCGTCCGCCGTGTCTAGCCGGCCGTAGAGTTTGGCGATCAGCACGTCCTTGGCGCGAAGTTCTGCGCGGAGGCGACGGAGTTCGGCATCGTTGGCCGTTAACTGAGCGCGAAGCGCCGACACGATGGAGCTGTCGGTGGCTGCAGCCTCGGGTGGCGGGGCGATGGTGGTGTGGGCGCGGATCTTCTCCCGCAGGTCCGGATGGTTGTAAATCGTCTTGCGGGTGACGCCGGCACGTACAGCGACGGCGTTGATGTTGATTGTGGCCCCCGATCTCCGCATGGCGGTGAGGGCCTTCTCAATCCGAGTCCGGACGTCGGCGGAGCGCTGCTGTGCGTGGGCGTTGAGCGCGGCGATCGCCTGATCAGTCGGTGGCGTCATACCCCATCACCTCGGTTCTCAGCTTTCCCTAGTGCGATCTCGTGCAGCCCTCGAGTCTGGATCTGCAGCAGCGGTCGCCGATCGGAGGTGCCGGCCCCGGCCACCGCAGAATCGCGATCGGCCGATGCCTGGTCCTCTTCGGCAGCGAGTCGGGCGATGATGGCATCGAGCGAGGCGATCTCGCGGAGACGTTCGTGGACCCAGACATTCTCGTCGGAAAGTTGCCGACCCGTGCGCTCGTGGTATTGGCGGCGCCGCACCTGGAGAAGCGACTCGGTACGGGTGCGCTGGTCGGCGAGTTCGTCGAGGTGTGTGCGGTCGGTGGCGAAGTGACCGCAGGTCAGGCAGGCGTTGCCTTTGTCGCAGGTCTGCAAGGGCGGCAGCAGACAGACGCCGTTCGGGAGGACGCGGTCGGTGCGTTGGGACAGTTGGGTCATGTCGTAGACGTCGGTGGGGCTGATGCCCAGGTCGGCGCCGTGGGCGCCGATCTTCTTGTGCTTGAGGAACTCCGCTTCCGCAGTGGCTGCGAGGGTGGCCGCGTATCGCAGGGTCATCTCGGGTGAGGCGTGTCCGAGGTAGCGCTGCACGACGTGGATGGGGACGCCGTCATTGAGGAGCTCGGTCGCCCGGGTGTGCCGGAGCCGGTGGGTTTGGGTGAACCTCAGAGGGTTTCCGGCGCTGTCGGTGAGTCCGTGGACTCGGTCGAGTTTGGCCAGTGCGGATCGGTAGGAGGCATACGGGCGGGGGCGTTGCCCCTGAAATTGGTGCCGGACCCCGAGAAACAGGTACTTCGGGGTCAGGTCCGGGTAGTGGTCTCGGTTGTACTGTTGTTGAATCACCCCAGGTTTGATGCCGCTCCTTTCTGAGTCCCATCAGGAAGGATGACAATCATGCCCAAGAAGATCGATCCCGCCGTCCAGGCCCGTGCTGAGCGCCTGTGGCGCGAGCACGGCGCCGA
>NZ_JBPSDN010000050.1:0-22644 GCF_052036135.1 Gordonia marina | reverse complement strand
CTGTACCTCGAAGCGATCGCCCGCGAGCTCAACGAGCGGCCACGGCAGTGCCTGGGCTTCTACACTCCACGGGAAGTCTTCGAACGCCTACTGAAGGACAACGTTGCTTCCACGAGTTGACACCGCCTAGTACAGCCGCCAGTACACTTGCCAAGACTCCACTTGCGACACCGGCCACAAAGCCAGTCAAATCAGCTCTCCCTGCCGCCGAACCTCGTCGAGCCTACGGTCCAGGACCATCGGCGTGTCTCGCAAGCGTACAAGCCGCAGGACATCCCACGACTACGTCACGTCGAAGACCTTTGTCACCTCATCGCCGTAGTCGTTGATCACCTTGACCGCGATCTGCCCGGTCGACGGCGCCGCGAACGGACGGGAGGTCGTTCGATACAGGCTGCTCCACGCGTCGGCGTCGATCTCCGCTTTGAGTGCGGTCTTGAGCTTCTTGAGCGGGTCTCCGCCGCCGGTGAAGTAGCAGTGCCGAACGAAGAACGACTCGCCGTCGTAGTCGGTGTCGATCATCCAGAGCGCGATCTGACCGGTGTCCCGACTGCGCACCTCACCCTTGGTCGGGTCGTAGACGTCGACACCCCGCAGGTCCACAACCAGCTGGCCCTCCTCATCGATGATCTCGATGTCCGGCTCACCGAACACGGTGAAGAGATTGCCCGCGCCGGTCTTCTTCAGATCCTCGCCCATCAGCAGATCGGCGTTCATCCGGACGAGCAGCACCGGGAGACGGCCGAGCTTGCGCTCCCCCGCCACCTCGGCGAAACCTTCGTCCGATGCGTCGACAGAGACGTCATCGACGGTGGCGGCATCGGTGGCCTTGGCGTCGAACGCGAACGCGAGGACACAGAGCATGTCGACGTCCCGGTTCGCGAGTGCTTCCCGCGCAGCAGCCTTGATGAAGCCACCGTCGACTGTGCCGTATTGCGGGCCAAGCGCCAGCGCGACACTCATCGACGATCCGTTGCCGTCCTCGACCGACTCGGCAATCGCCTGCACATAGGTCCCCGCGTGCTCGTTGAGCACCGCGAACTCGAGCCGTTCATCGCGACGACCGTTCTGTATGCCGGCCTGGGCGAGGTTGTCGAAGATCATCCGCTCGAAGTCGCCGCCCTCCGCCGACTCGCCGGCGCGCATCTCACTAACCGACTCCCGATCGGCGCGATCCGTATCCCGGTCGAAGCTGATCGAGCGATGCGGCTCCAGGCTCTCCACGGTGAACCGGCCGGTGACCCGCGCCGTCTTCTTGTCCTCGTAGGGCTTGTCGTACAGGTACTCGAAGTCGGCGTGCCGCTTGATCGCGGCGTCGATCTCCTCACGAGTCATCCCTTCGCGGATGTCCGGGTTGTTCGCGATCGACTTGAGCGTGATGTGCTGGACACGCTCGTAGACGAAACCGTGCCGGATGTCGCCGGTCGTCGTCGCGTGCGGATCGACCGGTACCCCGGTGACCTCAGACTCCTTCGCGCGCCCCTCGGGGGTATCGGCGAGGTAGTAGTACGGGAAACGCGCGCTCATCAATCGCTGACGCGCCAGCACGAGCGCGACGCGCGAGGTGTCGATCGTGATCCAGCGACGTCCCCACTGCTCCGCGACATACGCCGTCGTGCCGGAACCGCAGGTCGGATCGAGGACGAGATCCCCCGGGTCGGTGCACATCAGTATGCATCGCTCGATCACTTTGACGTTTGTCTGCACCACATAGTATTTGTCAGCGGCGAAACCTGCCGTTCCGGTGTCCATCCATGCGTTGGTAAAATTCTGAACAGGAAAGTCATCCTCGTAGCGAACATATCGGAGGGTCCTCCCTACAACCTCGATTCGATTTGCTGCAGCCAGCCGTTGGAGTCCGTCAGGGTAGTTGGGCTTCCAATGGCTCGAAGCACCAGGTTCGTACTTCCTGCCTTTGAATTGGAACGGCTGCGGTTCGCTGGCAGACCCTTGCGATTGCAGGTCTCCTGTTGTGTAAGCGCGAGTTCTCGGGTCGGTCACTGCAGGGTCATCTTTCGATGCCGCAAGCGACCGACGTGAACCATCCGGGAACTCAAGACGCGTATAGCCCTCGCGGCTCGACGCAAGCCTGAAGAGCCGTCTCGCTTTGAGACTCTCAACGGAGCGCGCATACCAGAGTAGGTAGTCCCCCGATCGTCCGAGCGCGGTTGTCTGAGCGAACCCGCTTGTTGTCGCGAAATTGATCTGGCTTACGAAATTCTCCGGCCCGAACACCTCGTCCATGAGACTCCGCACGACATGTACGTTTTCGTCGCCGATCTGCACGAAGCACGACCCCGACTCGGTGAGCAGGTCCCGTGCGGCGACGAGCCGGTCGCGCAGGTACGACAGATAGGAGTGGATTCCGTCCGACCAGGTATCCCGGAACGCCTTGATTTGCTCGGCCTCGCGGGCAGCGTGGTCCAGTTTGCCGTCCTTGACGTCGCGCTTGCGCGTCGAGACCTGCCAGTTGGAGTTGAACTTGATCCCATAAGGCGGGTCGATGTAGACGATCTGCACCTTGCCGCGAAGGTTCTCGCGCTCGGCGAGCGAGGTCATCACCTGCAGCGAATCGCCGAGGATCATCCGGTTGGACCACTGCTGTGCATGCTTGTAGAACTCGACCTGGGAGAGCTCGTCGAGGCCGCCGTCGAACTGATCGAACAACGTCAGTTCCGGCTCGTTCTCCGGCCGCTCGGCCGTGTTCCGCAGGTTCTCGATCAGGACGCGCGGATCGATCTTTTCCTGGATGTAGATCGGTGGCGCGTCGACCACCAGGTCTTCGGCGTCGAGCGCTTCCTTACCGCGCCAGACGAGCTGCGGATCCAGGTCGGAATCGCGCGCATACCTCACCGGCGGCAGCGTGTCGCCGTCGGCGTCGTAGAAGGTGTCCGCCGCGTCGGCCGTCGGATTGTTGATCCGCTCGTCCCGGTGCTCGTAGGCGACGATCGGCATCGGTCCCGCGGGCTGCTTCTTACGCACCACGGCGTTCCTCCGGGTAGTCGAGCGAATCGGGGTCGCCGACGATCGGCCGTGGCACTTCGCCGGGACGGTCGGCGCGGTACAGATCGGTGATCGCCTGATTGAGCTTGTCCGAGGCGGTCAGCATGTCAGTGATCTCGATGTATCCCCACACACCGAATCCACCGTGGTTGTTCACCGCGGGACACCAGAGCTTCCGGGCGGTCTCGGCCTTCGCCTGGGTCGGACCAGGGCTCTTCTGCCCACCGGAGACCTCGACGATGAGGAATCTGTCGAACGGCTCTCCGTCGCCGCGACGCAATCGCAGCAGGAAGTCGGGCAGATAGTAGTGCGACCGTCCGCCGTGCACGTACGGGATCTCGAAGCCGAGATGATCGTTCTTCACGAACGACGCGACGCGCGGGTTCAGCTCACACAGCTGCGCCAGGATCTGCTCCCAGGTGTTGCCGCCCGACGCGCCGTCGAGCACACAGTGACTCACCTGCGATTTACCGACTTCGATCGCCGGCTTGCGCGTCAAGAACGAGACCTCGGCAGTGGTGCCGACCGGCTCGCCTCCGCTGAGCAGGGCCCGGGGCCGCGCACGCTGCTGGCCGTCGTAGGTGTAGATCGCCGTGAATATCTGTTCACACGCCAGCGCCAGCAGCTCGGTGAGTTCGGCGAACACCGCGATGGTGCGGCCGTCCCGTTCGACCACGCAGTCGTCCAGCCACCGCGCGGCGATGTCCCGCAACCGTGGGAAC
This sequence comes from Gordonia marina, assembly GCF_052036135.1. Lineage (NCBI taxonomy): Bacteria > Bacillati > Actinomycetota > Actinomycetes > Mycobacteriales > Gordoniaceae > Gordonia > Gordonia marina. Next base: position 18,919 of record NZ_JBPSDN010000050.1, on the reverse strand, counting down.
AGCCACGGCCGCAGCTCTCCGCCTACCTGATACTTGTGAACGAGCAGGTACTCGGCGATCTTGTACTCGACTTGCTGGCGCCGGACATCGCTGAGATCCCGCGTCTCATCGCGTTCGATCACACCGACGATGCCCTGCGACTCGGTCCATGTCGGCACTGCGCCAGCATCGATCACGAACTTCGGCACGTCCGCCGGATCGAACTGCAACTCGGCGTCGGGAAGTTCCATCCGGTATCCCTCGACCCGGGGGAAGCGAATCTCCCGCTCCTCGCGTCCCGGAACCGCCTGCACGAGAAGCGCAGGCCGGCTCGGCTTCGGGTCCGTGACCGGACGGTCGGAGGGGATGAACGAGAACGGGATGCCGTAGATGTTCGCGTACTCGGGCTCGAAGCGGCCATCGTGGTCCGCGACGTACGAGCGGCGGCGCAGACCCCGTCCGATCACCTGCTCACAGAGCAGCTGCGAACCGAATGCCCGCACGCCGAGGATATGCGTGACGGTGTTCGCGTCCCAGCCTTCGGTGAGCATCGCGACGCTCACCACGCAGCGGACTTGCGCGCCCAGCTTCCCGGGCTTTCCGACGGTGTTCATCACCTCGCGCAGGATCTCCGCGTCGGTGATCTTCTCGGCGTCAGCGCCCGGGTTGTCGAGGCGGTACTGCGCCTTGAATGCGGCGATCTCGGTGCCCGCCGCTTTCGCGAAATCGGCTGACAGCGCTTCGCCCGACTCGAGCTGCTTGGAATCGACCAGGATCGTGCGCGGCCGCGCCAGCGGCACTCCGTCGTCGTAGTTGCGGAACAGTTCCAGATGCCCGGGCTGCTCCACGAGCGCATCGCCGCGCAGTGCCTCCCAGCCGCCGATCCAGTCGTAGACCAGCTTGCTCACCGCGGTGGTCGGACAGACCACGATGAAGACCGGCGGCGTCTCACCGAGCGGTTCCAGTTCACGCCGCCAATGGTCATAGGCGCGCGTGTAGCTGCGGTAGAGACTGTGCAGAGCGCCTTCCAGAACAGCGGGTAGCGGTCTGTCGTCGAGCGTGATCTTGAGTCCGGCACGCTTGGGCAGATCGTTCTTGACTTGCTCCCACAGGTGCAGGTAGCTGACCTGTTCGCCGGCCGCGTCGTCGTCGACCGGGGTGCGCGGCACTTTGACGATGCCGGATTCGATCGCATCCATCAGCGAGAAGTCGCTGACGGTCCAGGCGAACAGGGTGCCCTGCTGGTACCCGGAACCGCCGAGAAAGTACGGCGTCGCCGACAGATCGAAGATCTGCTTGACGCCGATCTTCTTCGCGACATCGGCGACCCCCTGGAACCAGACGCGCGCGTCGGCGTCCTCGTCGGCTTCCTCGGAGGTGATGTCGCCGGTCATCATCGGCTTGTCCTGGTAACAGTGGTGCGCCTCGTCATTGATGACGATCACTTCGCCTCGGCCGGAGCCGAAGTCGCGGAGCACGCGTGCGACGACCTCCGACGACGTCTCCTTGAACGCCGCGTCCGGCTCGCCCGGACGCAGGAGCTTGCGGGTGTTCTTGGCGATGCCGGCGAACTCTCCCTTGAACTTCGGCGCGAACGCATGCCAATTGGTGATCACGATCTGCGCACGGTCGAGGGCGGACTCCTGTCCCGGGGGAATCAGGTCACGCAGCTTGTAATAGTTGTCGGCGTCGCCCGGCTGCAGCACCCGGAGCCGATCGCGGATCGTCACGCCGGGCGCGACGATCAGGAACCGATTGGTGAACCGCGCGTCGCGCGGAGTATGCACCTTGTTGAGCGTCTGCCAGGCGATCAACATCGCCATCACGACGGTCTTGCCGGTGCCGGTCGCCATCTTCATCGCGATGCGCGGCAGCCCCCGGTTGAACTCGTCGTTGGTCTCGGCGAGTCGTGCGCGCCAGTCGTTCCGGTAGCGGCGTCGGCCGGACACCTCAGTCAGGAAGATCGCCGTCTCCGCGGCTTCTCGCTGTGCGAACAGCACCCGATTGTCCCGCTTGGCGTCGGCCCAGTGCTCCAGCAGTTTCCGGGTGATCGGCGTGACGCCCTCGTACTTTCCGGTGCTACGCCAGTAGCCGACGTCCTTGCGGATCTCATTGATGAGGTAGTTCTCAGCGATCCGCTCGGTCAGACCCAGATCGAGCGTCTCCTGCCGGGCCGAACGCCGCCGCCCCTTGCGTTCGGGCGCGATCGCGACGAACGACTGGCTCGGCCGACGGCCACCGGTAGTCGCGCCGGTGGGCCGACCGTGCTCATCGAGGACGAAGTGGCTCGACGGCTGCTCGTACGGCGAATTGATCACCGGGTTCGCGATCTGCGCGTCCGACACCGACATCCCTCCCCATGTAAACCAGGTTTACCCATGTATACATGGTGGCTCCGACAGGGCTGCGGCCACACGCTTGATCCGTGTCGAAATCCCCTGTCGAGCAACTGCTTGCGCGGCGGCTGGGGACTCGTATCGCCCACCTACGCGTGCAGAAGAGCCTGAGTCAGGAGGCACTCGCGCAACAGGTCGGGATCAGCACCAACCACCTGCAACTCCTCGAAAGCGGGCTCAGCGATCGCACGAAACGGTCGCCGGCCAATCCGCGGCTCAGCACGTTGGTTGCGCTGAGCGACGCACTCGACGTGCCGCTTACCGAACTGCTCGCAGAGTCGTCGAAATAGCGATCGGGTCTGGTCGGCCGGCTTCGACGCGGACTCGCCCTATCGGGCTCGACCGACTCAAGCAGCTGGCAGCCACGACCGGCTCAACCAGCTAGCAGTCACGACCGGCTCAACCAGTTGGCAGGCTCGTCCCGCTCAACCAGCTGGCAGGCTCAGCCGGCTTGGAGTCTTGGCTTCGACACGATCTCGCCTAGCGGCTCGATCGGCTCAGCCGGCTGGAATGCGACGACGAGCGATGGGCATCCCGGGTCCGGCGAGCCACCTACGATCGGGGTTGACACCCACCCGAGAGGACACGCCATGGCGCTGCGCGAGATCACCTTCGACTCGGCCAACGGCCGGGACCGGATCCACGGCTGGATCTACGCACCGGCCACCGAGCCGACCGCGATCGTGCAGATCGTGCACGGTCTCGGCGAGCACTCACGCCGCTACCTGCACATGATCTCGGCACTGCTCGACGCCGGCTTCGTCGTCGCCGCGGACGACCACGCCGGGCATGGCGCCACCGCCGTCGACTCCGGCGTCTGGATGGACACCGGGAAGAACGGGGCGCGGGCCGTCGTCGACGACGAGCGCACCCTGCACGACCTCGCCGTCGACGCCTACCCGGGCCTCCCCTACTTCGTCTTCGGCCACAGCTGGGGATCGATGATCGCGCGCGACTACGCCGCCCAGTACGGCGACGACCTGACCGGCCTGGCGCTCTGCGGAGTCGCCGCGCAGATCGAGGGCATCGAGGTGCACGTCGACCGGACGGCCCTCGCCGCCGCGATCGCCGACGGCCGGGGCACCGATCCGAGCCCCGAATTCATGGGGGCGATGTTCGCCGGCATGGTGGAGCGCTTCCCCGAGGCGACCACCGGTATGGAGTGGGTGGCCCTCGACTCCGGTGTCCTCGCCGACCACGCCTCCGACCCGCTCAACGCGCTCGCCGATCCGATGACGCTGCGCTTCGTCCACGACTTCGTCACCCTGTACGACGCGGTCAACGACGGCTGGGCCGGAAAGGTGCGCGACGATCTGCCCATGCTCCTCGTCGCCGGTGATCAGGACCCCGTCGCCAACTACGGCGAAGGCGCCTACCACGTCGCGAACGCGCTGTGGAAGAGCGGCAACCGCGACGTACGCACCGTCGTGTATCCCGGTGTGCGGCACGAGATCCACAACGAGCCGGCCACGCGAACGGCGGTCGAGGCGGAACTGATCGGGTTCGTCGACACCCACCTGTAGCGAGCGGCGGGGCCTACGGTGGATCGGGTGGGAACCACCGATCATCGCCTTCGCGCCGGGTCCGCACTGATCAGACTCCTGATCAGTGCCGTCCTCGGAATGACGATCACCGCGATCCTGGCCGCGACCACCGACATCGATCCGCGTCTATACGGATGGGCCATCACCGCCGCGCTCTACGTCGCATGGACGTGGCTGGTGCTGGGCCGGATGAACGCCGCGGCCACCGAGTGGCACGCGAGCCGCGACGACCCGACGCACCTGGCCACGCTGCTCATCGTCGTCGCCTGCGCCCTCGCCAGCCTCACCGCGATCGGCGCGGTGCTCTTCGAACACAGCAGCCGGTCATTCCTGCTCGGCACCGTCGCCGCGATCGTCGTCTCGTGGGCCGCGATCCACACCGTGTTCGCCGCACACTACGCCCGCGAGTACTTCTCCGGCGAGGCGGGCGGAATCGACTTCCATCAGAAGGAGCCGCCCTGTTACAGCGACTTCGCGTACGTCGCCTTCACCGTCGGCATGAGCTTCGCGATCTCCGACACGGACCTGTCCGGCACCCGCATGCGCCGGGCGGCTCTCCCCCATGCCCTCCTCTCGTACCTCTTCGGCACAGTGATCGTGGCGATGGTGATCAACATCGTCGCCGGTCTCGCGCACTGAGCGTCCCGGTCCGGCAGAGGTGCGCGGGCTACCGCACCCACTGCTGGATCGCCGCGAGGTCTTCCAGCGGGGAGAAGAACCCGGTCGAGCCGTGATCGAAAACGATCGCGAAGACTCCCTGCTGCCGATACGAGGGCGCCGTCGACACGATGTCGGCCGGCGGAATGGCGAGGGCATGCGCGGTCCCGTCCGCGGCGCCGAGCCCGTTGGCGAGAGCGAATCGCCGCGCCCGTTCACCATCGGTGAAGGCCATCAGGAACGGCTTGCCGTCGAGCACTCCGATGAACGGGTGAGTGTCGTCGCCGGGCATGCCGTCGGCACCGAGCCCGCGCGCGATGAACCACCATTCGTCCAACTCGAACACGGCCCGCCACAGGGCGTCCAGACCGGACCGATCCGCGGCGGCAACTCGCGCCAACTCGTCGATGACGCTGGTATTCGATTCCCCGTCGTTCATGGCGCCCACCCTATGCCTGCCCGCTGAGCCATGACGATCCGCAGGTCGACGACGAGCATCACGCCGCACCGGATCTGCGCGAGCCCAGAGAATCACCGCGCCCGCGGATGCGCCGACGCGTAGACCTCGCGCATGGTGTTCACCGTGACCAGGGTGTAGATCTGCGTCGTCGTGACCGACGAATGACCGAGCAGCTCTTGCACGACGCGAACGTCGGCGCCGCCGTCGAGAAAATGAGTCGCGAAGCTTCCGAAATCCGGGCTGCGCAGCTATAGAGCAACTCGAGCGTCGCCCGATCACGAAGCGCCCGCGGATGGTCCCGCGCACCGGCAGCCTCCAAGATCTCCAGCACCTCGTCGACGGCCAAGGCCTTCCGCATCAGGGGGCCGCACCACATGAGCGACATCGCTGCGAACGATCCCCTCCGCGGCGACAAACTTGTGAAACCCCCTGGCCGCCACCAGAGTTCGCGCCACCGACGAGTCGGCGAGCGGCGGCACACTCTCGACGGGGCCGCGACGGCGGTATCGGCCAGCGGTGCTTCGACCACGGCGTCGCACTGCCACCACGTCGAGACCCGCGGGATGCCCGATTTCCTGCATATTGCACACTATGGTGTGTACTGGCCGTTTCGAAAGCGGCCCTGGCCGAACGTCGATCCCCAGCGCTTGGAGGCCCCCATGAAGAAAGTGCGCGCGATCATTCTCGTGGCATTCCTCGCCCTCACGCTCCTCACCGCGTGTTCGAGTGACCCCGTCGAGGTGCCCGATGTCATCGGCTACCAACTCGACAAGGCGCACGACAAGCTGAAGGAGGCCGGTTTCGACAAGTTCAACGACGTCGACGTCATCAAGGATCGCAGCATCTTCATCGACGCCAACTGGGTGGTTCTGAAGCAGTCCCCGGAGGGTGGGAAGCAGGCCGAGACTGGCAAGAAAATCCGGCTCGAGGTCGCCAAGATCGACGACAAGGGCATCATCGACCGTATCCCGGCCGGATCGCCCATCGGAATTCGCCTGCGTGATCGTCAAGACGCCGCCACAGCCAGCCAGCAGGCCCAGTCTGCGAGCGAGAAGGCGGCAGTCACTAAGTACATCCGGACGATCGATCCACGAACTCGGCAGTTCCGGAGCGTCATCGAGGTGACCCTCCTTCAGAGCCTCCGCAACGGAATCGAAGCAAGTGGCACGGTTACCCAATCTGACATGTCATCGATCAACGACTTCGACAAAGCGATGACTCTGTACTGGCAACTCTTTGAGAATGTCCCGAAGAGCATCAACGGTGCGGCCGATGGCATCCAGGGGGCGATCGAAGAGTTTCAGCGTGCCGCGCGAACCCTCAGCAGCGCGGAGGGGCCCCACGCGCGCGACTCGCTCGATCAGTTCGACCGCATATTCGCCGGGGCGCGCACCAAGTACAACTCAAATCTGACCAAGCTATACGCGCCGAGCGGCGAGAAGGCACCACTTCTCTCTTGACGGCTTCACCTCCTATTGCGCCCGCGGATGCGCCGACGCGTAGACCTCGCGCATGGTGTTCACCGTGACCAGGGTGTAGATCTGCGTGGTCGTCACCGACGAATGACCGAGCAGTTCTTGCACGACGCGGACGTCGGCGCCGCCGTCGAGCAGGTGCGTGGCGAAGCTGTGGCGCAGCGTGTGCGGCGACACCTCCTTCTCGATCCCGGCGCGGGCGGCGGTGTCGACCAGGACCTGCCAGGCACTCTGCCGGGAGAGCCGGCCGCCGCGGACGTTGAGGAAGAGTGCGGGCGTCCCCTGCTTCACCAGCGCGGGCCGGCCCCGGACCAGGTACGCGTCCACCGCCGCGATCGCCGGACGCCCGACCGGGACGATCCGCTCCTTGCCGCCCTTACCGCGCAGCACGACGGCGCGGTGCTCGGTATCGAGATCGTCGACGTCGAGCGCGGTGACCTCCGAGATCCGGGCGCCGCAGCTGTACAGCAACTCGAGCATCGCCCGATCACGAAGCGCCCGTGGATGATCCGGCGCACCGGCCGCCTCCAGAATCGCCAGCACCTCGTCGACGGACAGGGCCTTCGGCAGCCGGCGTGCCGCCTTGGGAGGCCGCACCGCGTGGGCGACGTCGCTGCGAACGATCCCCTCCGCGGCGGCGAACTTGTGAAACCCCCTGGCCGCCACCAGAGTTCGCGCCACCGACGAGTCGGCGAGCGGCGGCACACCGTCGTCGGGGCTCCCCCGGCGCAGCTCGACCAGGAACTCCCGCACGTCCGGCTCGGTCACCTCGGCCAGCGAACCGATCCCCCGGCTCTCGAGAAACGCCGCGTACCGCGTCAGATCACGCCGGTACGACGCGACCGTGTTGGCCGCCGAGCCCTTCTCCACCGTGAGGTGGTCGAGGTACAGCGCGGCGGTGGTCTCGACAGATCCCGTCACGACCCGAATCTCCGCGACCGGTCCGGCCACGGAGCGTCCGGAGCGCGCAGCGGCGCGCCGGTGCGCGCAGCCGCCGCGGCGGCGAGGATCCCGGCCGCCGCGATCGCGTTCACGATCTCGCCGTTCAGCACCGCGGCGACGGCGTCGTCCAGTCCCGTCCAGACGACGGCGAGGTCGGCTTCCTCGTGTTCGCGCGGGCCCCCGTCGACGACGCTGAGCCCTTCGGCGTAGAAGACCCGGATCGCCTCGTCGGTGAAGCCCGGCGACGAGTCGAGATCGACCAGCGTGTGCCACGTCGCGGCGGCGAGGTCGGCCTCCTCGGCCAGTTCCCGCTGCGCCGCCTGCAACGGCGACTCGCCGGGGCCTCCGTCGAGCAGCCCGGCCGGCAGTTCGAGCAGGCGCCGTCCGATCGGATGACGATACTGCCGGACCAGCGCGATCCGCCCCTGCTCGTCCCGCGCGACCACGGCCACCGCGGCGTGTTTGGCCACCACCTCGCGGTGGGCGGTACCGCCCCCGGGCATCACGACCTCGTCGCGCCGCAACTCCAGGATCGCGCCCCGGTAGAGTGTCTCCGAATCGCGGACGGAGAACTCGTGCGATCCCGGCTCGCCCATGTCGCTCAGGCCTCGGCGTCGGCGTCGTTCAGGCCGGTCGGGTCGTAGCCGTCGAGCTGAACCGGAAGGCGTTCTGCCGCTTTATATTTCAGCGCCGCCTCGATGAACGCCGAGAACAACGGGTGCGGCCGCGTCGGGCGGCTCTTCAGCTCCGGGTGCGCCTGCGTGGCCACCAGGAAGGGATGCTTGTCCCGGGGGTATTCGACGAACTCGACCAGATGGCCGTCCGGCGAGGTCCCGGAGAACACCAGCCCGGACTCGGCGATCTTGTCGCGGTAGGCGTTGTTCACCTCGAAGCGATGACGGTGCCGTTCGGTCACCTCGGTGCCACCGTAGGCGCGTGCGACGACACTGCCCGGGGCGAGCACCGCCGGGTACGACCCCAGCCGCATGGTGCCGCCCAGATCGGCGTCGCCGGAGACCGCGGCCTCCTGGTCGGCCATCGTCGCGATCACCGGGTCCGGGGTGTCCGGATCGAACTCGGTGGAGCTGGCCTCGGTGAGCCCGACCGACCGCGCGGCCTCGATCACCACGCACTGCAGGCCCAAGCACAGCCCGAGGAGCGGGATCTGGTTGTGCCGCGCGTAGGCGATCGCACCGAGCTTGCCCTCGATCCCGCGGATGCCGAACCCGCCGGGAATCATGATCGCGTCGACGTCGCGCAGCGCGTTGTGCGCCCCCTCCGGGGTGGCGCAGTCGTCGGACGGCACCCAGACGATCTCGGTGCGCGCGTAGTGCGCGAAGCCGCCGGCCCGGATGGCCTCGGTCACCGACAGGTAGGCGTCGGGCAGGTCGATGTACTTGCCGACGATGGCGACGGTCACCGTCTCGCGCGGTGCGTGGACGCGGTTCAGCAGGTCGCCCCAGACGGTCCAGTCGACGTCGCGGAAGGGCAGCCCGAGCTGGCGCACCACGTAGGTATCGAGCCGCTCGGCGTGCAGCACCTTCGGAATGTCGTAGATCGACGGCGCATCCGGCGTGGAGATCACGCCGTCGATGTCGACGTCGCACATCAGCGCGATCTTCTTCTTCAGCGCCTCGGGCACCGGCCGGTCGCAGCGCAGGATCAGCGCATCGGGCTGGATGCCGATGCTGCGCAGCGCGGCCACCGAATGCTGGGTGGGCTTGGTCTTGAGTTCGCCGGACGGCGCCAGGTACGGCACCAGCGAGACGTGCAGGAAGAAGACGTTGTCGCGGCCGAGGTCATGCCGGATCTGGCGCGCGGCCTCGATGAACGGCTGCGACTCGATGTCGCCGACGGTGCCGCCGATCTCGGTGATCACCACGTCGGGGGCCTCACCGTTCGCGTCGGGCTCGTGCATGGCCATCATGCGGGCCTTGAGCTCGTCGGTGATGTGCGGAATCACCTGGACGGTGTCGCCCAGGTACTCGCCGCGCCGCTCCTTGGCGATCACCGTCGAGTACACCTGGCCGGTGGTCACATTCGCCGAACCGCTGAGATCGCGATCCAGGAAGCGCTCGTAGTGGCCGATGTCCAGGTCGGTCTCGGCGCCGTCTTCGGTGACGAAGACCTCGCCGTGCTGGAAGGGGTTCATGGTGCCCGGGTCGACGTTGAGGTAGGGGTCTACCTTCTGCATCGTCACGCGCAGTCCGCGCGCGGTGAGCAACTGACCGAGACTGGAGGCCGTCAGCCCCTTACCCAGGGACGATGCGACACCTCCGGTGACGAAGATGTGCTTGGTTCCTGGCTGCACGTGGCGCAGTGATCGCAACTATGGGCTCCCGTCAAGGCTGAATACCTACGGGACTTCAGCCTAACAGCATCCGCGCCCACCGGGGAACGACACTCTGCTCCGCTACCCGCGTGGCGCCGGAACCGTGATCGACGTCGCACCCTGACCGGAGCCGTACGCGCCGGAACGGCCGGCGGCCTCGGCGTCGAGCGCGAGGATCACGGTGATCTGGCCGGTCTGCTCGTTGACGTCGTCGACGGTGGACAGCGACTTGCCCAGCGACGGATCGGCACGGACGACGGCCACCGGTGCGGCACCGTCCGCCGAACCCTGCCGGCCGGCGAGAACACCGCCCGCACCGCGGCTGGCCAGAGTCGCGGCGAGCCGTCCGACCAGCTGGCCCTGCGCACCGGAATCGGACGGCAGGCCGCCGCCGGTCAGCACGACGACCAGCTGTGCCGGTTTCACCGTGCCTTCCGCGTAGTCGAGGAAACCGCCGGCGCGGAGTGATTGCAGCGCGGTCGTGCGATCGGTGTCGGGCAGCGGGCGGCCGCCGTCGCGCACCAGGAGCAGCGCCCCGAGCAGGTCACCCAGCCGGGAGCCGGAGTCGGTGTAGTCCACGCGCAGGGCGGTGCCGGCCGGGATCGACTGGTCGATGATCGAGCCGAGCTTGGCGGCGTTCTCGTCCTTCACGAGCGTCGTGGACAGTGCGATCTGCCCCGAGAAGCTCGCGCCGGAGTCGCTGATCAGGCCCTTCACCGCTTCGGTGTCGGCGTCCGAGGCGTTCGGCGCGGTCACCAGCAGCACCGAGCGTTTGGCCAGCAGGCCGTTGACCAGGCGCGGCGCGACGTCCTTGATGAAACCGCCGTCGACGTTCGCCTGGCGCGAAAGAGCGTCGTTCTCGTCCTGCAGCGTGCCCAGTTTGTCGCGATCGGTGCCGGTCAGCGCGTTGACCCGGTCGCCGATGTAGCCGGAGCCGAGGAACAGGCCGACGGCGAGGGCGAGGAACACCGCGATCAGCGAGATCGCATGCTGGCGCAGCGAGATCATGAGCTGGACGACCCCAGTCCGCTGACCCAATCGGTGACGTGATGCCACTGGACGGTGATCCAGTCACCGGCGCCGGTGCCGGTCATGGCCAGCGCGACGATGAGCACGATCAGCGCCGCCAGCAGCAGCGCGGCGATCACGGCGCCGCTGACGCGGCTGCGGTACAGCGTCGCGACGGCCTTGGCGTCGACCAGCTTCTGCCCCACCTTGAGCCGGGTGAGGAAGGTCGACGGGATCTGGTCGCGACGGCTGCGGTCGAAGAAATCGTTGAGCGAGCCGCCGAGGCCGACGGTCACGATCAGGTCGGCGCCGTGGAAATCGGCGAGCAGCAGCGCGAGGTCGCCGGCCGAGCCGATCGCCGGGAAGGTGGTGGCGCCGATGCCGAGGTCCTGGATCCGCTCGAGACCGGCGGCGTGGCCGTCCGGATCGGCGGGCAGCACCAGTTCGGCACCGCTCTTGAGCGTGTTGGTCTTGATCTCCTCGGGGTCGCCGACGATCACGGCGGGCTTGTAGCCGGCCTTCATCAGGGTGTCGGCGCCGATACCGACGCCGATCATGATCGGTTGATACTCCTTGATGAACGGTTTGAGCGCCTTGAGGTCGGCCGCCCGGTCCGAGCCGTCGCCCACCACCACCACGTGGCGGCCCTCCAGCTTCACGTGCAGTTCCGGCACGCCCACGCCGTCGATCAGCAGCGGCGACTCACTGCGAATGAACTCGATGGTGTTGCCCGAGAACGCCTCCAGATGGTCGACGAGACCGGTCTTGGCCTCCAGCATGGCGTCGGCGACGGCCCGCTCGTCGAGTTCGGTGCCGCGCGCGACCACGCGGTCGCCCAGGTAGAGCCGGTCGTCGTACAGCCGGACCTTGGCGCCCTCCTTGACCCGCGCGAAGACCTCGGGACCCACCGCGTCGAGCAGTGGGATGCCCGATGCCGCCAGCACCTCCGGCCCGAGGTTCGGGTAGCGGCCGGTGATCGACGGCGACGCGTTCACCACCGCGGCGACCTCGGCCTCCACCAGCGCGTCGGCGGTCAGCCGGTCCAGGTCGACCTCGTCCAGGATGACGATGTCACCGTGGCCGGCGCGGTCGACCAGTCGCTTGGTCTTCTTGTCGATGCGGGCGATACCGGTGGTACCGGGCAGGTCGTCGGTGCGGCGGGAGAGCAAGGCGGGCATCCTCATGCCCACGATCCTGATCCGCCGCGGCGAGGATCACACGGAGGCGCGCCGCAACAACGGCAACTTTTGTCACATTAAGAACACGAGACGCTATGTCATCAGCGTTCGGCGCGGGTCGCCTCGGCCGTTTCCAGGAGTTCCTCGGCGTGGGCGCGGCCGGTGTCCGAGTCGCCCAGACCGGCCAGCATGCGCGCGAGTTCGGCCACGCGTTCGGCGCGATCGAGGGCCGTCAGCGTCGACGTCTGCCGGCCCGCGGCACCGCCGCCGACCTTGCCGATCACCAGATGGTTGTCGGCGAAGGCGGCCACCTGCGGCAGGTGGGTCACGACGATCACCTGGTGTCGCGCGGCGAGCCGGGCCAGGCGGGCACCGATCTGCACCGCGGCCGCACCGCCGACCCCGGCGTCGACCTCGTCGAACACCATCACGCCGCCCGAGTCGGGCTCGGCGAGCACCACCTCGAGCGCGAGCATCACGCGCGAGAGTTCGCCGCCGGACGCCGATTTGGCGATCGGCAGCGGCCGCGCGCCCTGATGCGCGACGAGCCCGAATTCGACGCGGTCCGCGCCGTCGGCCCCGGCTTGCGTTCGGTGGCCGTCGACGGTGATGGCGAGCCGGTCGTCCTCGCCGGGCAGCAGGTCGACGGCGACCGCGAGTTCGCTGCCGCCCATCGCCAGGCCGGCCAGCTCGGCGGAGACCTTGCCGCCGAGCTTCCCCGCGGCGCCGGCGCGGAGCTTGTGGAGTCTCCCGGCCAGTTCGGCCACCTTCTCCCGCTCCCGCCCGGCCTTCGCTTCGAGTTCTTCGATCGACCCCTCCGGGTCCTCGATCCGCGCGAGCCGGGCGCGTGCCTCGTCGGCCCAGGCGATCACGCCGTCGATGTCGGCCGCGTACTTCCGGGTCAGCAGCTTCAGGTCGGCCTGCCTGCTGAGCAGCGCGTCGAGGTCCTGCGCGTCGCTGGGCAGCCCGGCCAGGTACACCGACAGCTCGTCGCCGACATCGCCGACCACGGCCAGCGCCTCGGCGACGCGCGGCAGCAGGTCTGCCAGCGCGGCGTCGTCGGACGATTCGAGGAGCGAGCGGACCGAGCCGAGGCCCTCGACGACGTTCGGTTCCATGCCGCCGTCCCCGGCGATGATCCGGTGGGCCCCGGCCGCAGCGGCCCGCAGATCCTCCAGGTCCGTGAGCCGCTTGACGGTGGCGACCAGTTCCGCGTCCTCCCCCGGTTCCGGCGCGACCGCCTCGATCTCCTGCAATCCGAACCGCAGCCGGTCCGCCTCCTGGGCGATCTCCCGGGAGTCGGCGCGCCGACGGTCCAGCTCGTCCAGGGTCTCCAGCCACGCGGCCCGCGCCCTGCGGTACTTCGCGAGGAGGTCGGCGGCCTTGGTACCGGTGAACCGGTCGAGGGCGGCGCGCTGCTGATCGGGCCGGGCCAGGCGGAGCTGGTCGTTCTGGCCGTGGATCGCGAGCAGTTCGCCGGTGACGTCGCCCAGGGTCGCCGCCGGTACCGACCGGCCGCCCAGATGGGCCCGCGACCGGCCGTCGGCGTTGACGGTGCGCGCGGCGATCAGGGTGTCGTCGTCATCGATCTGTGCACCGGTGGATTCCAGGACGTCGTCGATCAGCGCGGACCGCTCGCCCGCGGCGGGCAACCGGAATCGTCCTTCGACGACGGCCTTCTCGTCACCGGTGCGCACGCGCCCGGCATCCGCCCGCGCGCCGGACAGCAGGCGCAGGCTGGTCACGATCATCGTCTTGCCCGCGCCGGTCTCGCCGGTGAGCACCGTGAAACCGGGCGCGAACTCGGCCGACGCCGACTCCAGTACGCCGAGTCCGCGGATCGACAGCTCTTCGAGCACGGTCTGTTCAGCTCCTTCCGCGCCACCCTGTGACGGGAAGCGAGAATTTGGTCACCAGCCGGTCCGCGAACGGTTCGGAGCCGATGCGGATCCATTTCAGGGAGGTGGCGGCGCGGGAGACCTCGACCCGCCCGCCCGGTGGGACTTCGAGGATGCGCCGGCCGTCGCACAGGGCCACCGCCGGCCGGCCGCTCGCGTCGACCTCGACCGCGATCCGGGAACGCGGACTGGTCACCATCGGCCGGGCGAAGAGCGCGTGCGCGTTGCTCGGGACCACGAGGATGGCCTCCAGGTCGGGCCACATCACCGGCCCGCCCGCGGAGAAGGCGTACGCGGTGGACCCGGTCGGCGTCGCGATCAGCAGGCCGTCGGCGCCGAACGCGGACACCGGACGGCCGTCGACCTCGGTGACCAGTTCCAGCACCCCGTTGTGCGACCGGTTCTGTACGGCGACCTCGTTCAGCGCCCAGGTGTGGCCGAGCGAGCGGCCCTGCTGGGCGTCGAGCACCGCCACGTCGAGCACCATCCGGTCCTCGATCAGGTAGTCGTGACCGACCAGGCGGTCCATGACGTCGTCGATGACGTGCGCTTCCGCCTCGGCGAGGAACCCGATGTGCCCCAGGTTGATGCCGAGGATCGGTACGCCGGCCGGATAGGCCAGTTCCGCGGCGCGCAGGAAGGTTCCGTCCCCGCCGAGTACCAGGACGAGTTCGCAGCCGGCGGCCGAATCAGCGCCGGCCCGGACGATCTCGACCTCGACGCCGGTGGCACGCAGCCGCTCCGGGTCGACGGGGTGCCAGTGCTGATCCGGTCCCGCCGAGGGCAGCCGCGTGTCGTTGTCGAGGATCCGCACCGTGATCCCGGCCTGCGCGCAGCGCCGGCCGACGATGTCCAGGGTGTTCGTCACCTCATCGCGACCGGTGTGCGCGACGAGCAGGAAGGAGCGCGCGGCATCGTCGTGCACGGCGGTCTCCTCCCGGTTCGACGGTGCGGGGCCCGCCGGGGTCACTGAGGCCCCCGTGCGACCGCCGCGTTGATCAGGTCAACCGTATCGCCCGCCTCCGACAGGTGCCCGTCGGCCTCGGGTTTGTGCAGCCAGAGGAAGTATTCGACGTTGCCCGACGGTCCCGGCAGCGGGCTGGCCTCGACGGCCCGCGTCCGCAGCCCGAGCCGCGCGGCGGCGGCCGCGACGTCGGCGACCACCTCGGCCCGCAGCGCCGGGTCACGGACCACGCCTCCGGCGCCGACGCGCTCCTTGCCGACCTCGAACTGCGGCTTCACCATCGGCAGGGCGTCCCCGCCGGGCCGCAGGCACGCGGCCAGCGCCGGTAGCACGAGGTTCAGCGAGATGAACGAGAGATCGCCGACGATCAGGTCCACCGGCCCGCCGATCGCATCGGGTTGCAGGTGGCGGACGTTGGTGCGGTCGTGCACGTGGACGCGGTCGTCGTTCTGCAGTCGCCAGATCAGCTGGCCGTAGCCGACGTCGACGGCCTCGACTTCCGTGGCGCCACGCCGGAGCAGCACGTCGGTGAAACCGCCGGTCGACGCGCCGGCGTCGAGGCAGCGTCGTCCCGCCACCGTCAGCCCGAGTGGCTCGAACGCCTCGAGCGCGCCGAGCAACTTGTGCGCGCCGCGCGAGGCCCAGTCGTCCGTGTCGGCCTCGGTGACCAGCAGCGGGGTGTCTTTAGCGACGTTGGTGGCCGGTTTCGAGGCGACGGTGCCGTTCACCTTGACCTGGCCGGCCTCGATCAGCGCGCGCGCGTGTTCCCGCGAGCGCGCCAGACCGCGACGGACCAGTTCGGCGTCGAGTCGTGCCCGGGGCGCCATCAGCGTCTCCCGCCGAGACCGGGCTCAGCCACGGCCGACGTCTTCCAGGGCCGCCGAAAGGGCATCGTGGGCGCGAGCGAGGATCTCGGCCTGCCGGGCGAGGGCGGCGAGGTCGAAGTCGCCGTCGGTCGCCTGTGCGATGGCGGCGACTTCGTCCAAGAGTTCACGGACTTCGCCGGTCACCGGATGATCCGCCGGATCGCCCGGCTCGGCCGTCAGCTGGGCGGCACGTGCCGCCAGAGCGGCCGGCGACGGTCCGGGTCCAGGTTTCATCGGGGCGCGATCGGGTCCGGTCATAACCTGCCCAGGCTATCGCACGGCCGGTCAGTGGCTCTCGGTCAGACCGAGGAGCCCGAGCCGCTGTGTGGTCGCCGGGTCCGGTGACGAGATCCGCAGATCGAGGCCGCCGACGTCGGCCGTCCATACCGCGTGCGTGAGTGCGGGCAGGAGCGCGGCGGCGCGGGGCGCGCCCTTCGGCTCGATCGTCACCCGGTTCTCCATCACCGTGACCTGCCAGTCGGGCTGCGCGCCGATCCGGACCGCGTCCGCCGATTCGCCGGTGCACGACAGGTCGTCGATCACATAGACGGGCCGCTGCGCCGGGGCGGCGGCCAGCAGTTTCCGGGCCGTCGTGACGCCGGTGAGCACCAGCAGGCTGTCGATGCCGACCGTCACGGCGCCTTCGATGTCGGTGTCGAGCCGGTCGCCGATCATCAGCGGACGACGGCCGCGGCTGCGGGCGAGCACTTCCCGCATGATCGGCGCCGCCGGCTTGCCCGCGACCGTCGGCGTGGCCTCGGTGGCCGTGGCCACCGCCGCCACCATGGAGCCGTTCCCGACGAGCAGACCGCGCTCCGTCGGGAGAGTGGTATCGGTGTTGGTCGCCACCCAGAGGGCGCCCGCGCGGATGGCCAGCGCCGCCTCGGACAGCTGTGCCCATCCGGTCTCCGGCGAATGGCCCTGGATCACCGCGGACGGCGCGTCGTCGGCGCTCGACACCGGATTCAGCCCCACTGCCGAGATCTCCGCCCGCAGCGACGGAGCGCCGACCACCAGCACGTTCGACGCCGCCGGGACGCGCTCGGCGACGAGTCGTGCGCCGACCTGGGCGCTGGTGATCACCTGCTCGGGCGTCGCCCGGAAACCGAGATCCGCGAGGTGATCGCTGACCTGTTCGGCGGATCGGCTCGCATTGTTCGTGACGTAGAAGCAGCGGTCGACGTGCGCGTCGACGACGTCCCGCGTCCCCGGCAGCACCGAGTGCCCCTCGTAGAGGGTGCCGTCCAGATCGAACAGCAGCGTGTCGTACCCGGCGAGAAGCGACTCGTCGTCTTCCCCGGTCCCGGCGACGGCCGACTCGTCCACACCCTCGGCGAGGAGTTCCTGCAGCTGGTACTCCGCGTCGGTCGCGTCGTCGACGTCCGCGGCCGCGGCGTTCTGGTACCAGGTCAGCGCCTCGGCGCGACGGCCCGCCGCGTACAGCGCACTCGCATACGCGCTGAAGAGCCGCGCCGCCTCCGTACCGGTCCGGCCGGCCCGCAGATCGTGGGACGAGAGCACCCGCACCGCAGCCTCCGGATCGTCGAGGTCGAGATGCGCACCGGCCTCGACGATCGCCAGTTCCACCGCGTCCTCGCCGGTCAGCGCGCGACCCTCGTCGCTCTCGGCCACCTGGATCGCTCGTTCCGGCCGGCCGAGACCCCGTTCACAGTCCGCGATCAGCGGCAGCAGCGCGCCGCCGTCGCCGGAGATCCGTCGCGCCGCCCGCAGTTCGGAGATGGCTTCCTGCCATTCCCCGGCGTAGTAGGCCGCGATGCCGGCGGTCTCGCGGACCACGCCGACTCGCGCCGCCCGGGCCCGGGCCGCACGCGCATGCTCGAGGGCGAGCTCGGGATCCTCCGCAAGCACCTCACCGACGACGACCAGATGGCGCGCCACCCGTTCCGCCGTCGCCTTGTCGAGACTCTGCAGGTCCCGCCGCACCTCCGGGTCGAGTTCCGCGGCCGAGATCTCGTCCGGAATCGGCGGAGCGGCGTCGCCGCCCCCACCCTGCTGCGAACCACGCTTACCCATGCCCACCAATCTATTCTGACCTGCTCCGGAACCCGAAATCGCCCGCGTACCGTTCGCTCTGCGAGCGCGTCGTCTCGCGCCTCGCTCTGTTCCACGTGCTCAGGAGCGGTCGAAGTCGTGACCCGGCCGGTCGTGCGGGGCCTACTGCCGGTCGTGTGGGGATCACTGGCGGTCGTGTGGGGATCACTGGCGGTCGTGTGGGGATCACTGGCGGTCGTGTGGGGATCACTGGCGGTCGCGTGGGGACTGCTGGCGGTCGTGCGGGGACCACTGCCGGTCGTGCGGGGACCACTGCCGGGCGTGCACGGCTTCTGCCCGCTCGGCCCCCGGATGGTGATCGAGCCTGCCTCGTGCAGGTTGAACGGCGCCTCGTGATGGACGAACGAAACCCAGATGCCCGAGCGCAGGCCCCATGCCGGTCAATCGCGGTCTCATGCCAGTCTGGCGCAACCTCCTGCCGGTCTCCGCGGAGTCAAGCCCTCGTTTCCGGAGCAACGCGGACCGGAGCAGTGTCGGACCGCGCCGAGTTCCCGCGCTCTTCGCCCGGTTCCTCGGTCTCGCCCCCACTGTTGAGGGGGCGAGAGCCAGGAATGGGTGCCGGGCACCCTTGGCACAGGGCGACGTTTCCAGTTCCGGTCGGGCGCCTCCTAGTGGTGGCGGTCCGGGCGCGTGGCCTCGCCCCCAGCACGCTCAGCTCCCTCGGAGCCGAACCACTCATCCGGGGGGAGGCTCGTGGTGGCCGAGCGGAGTCGAGACCCCCATGTCCGAGGCGGCCCCGGCCAGCTCGCTCGGCATCGAGCTACCGCTCTCCCCATCGTTCGGTGTCGCCGCTCTTACTGAGGGGATGAGACCGAGATTGAGTTCCGGGCACCTCTGGTCAGGGGCGGAGTCCGGCCTTCGCCCGGCCGTCACGCGTGTTCGGCTGCTCATGCGGGTCGAGGAAGCATGGTGAGTGGAGTCGAGGTCACCTCATGTCCGGCGGTGGCGGCGGCCGGCCAGGGGTCGCTCGGCGTCGAGTTGCCGCTCTTCGCCCGATGGTTCGATGTGGCCGCTATCGCTGGGGGGTGTCCCTATGACACTTGTCAAGCCGCGGCGGGTACGGGTGCTCGGTAGGGTTCGCGGTTCTTGATCATGGCGTAGAGGACGTCGCAGCGGCGGCGGGCGAGGCAGATGAGTGCGGCGTTGT
>NZ_JBPSDN010000004.1:0-206200 GCF_052036135.1 Gordonia marina | reverse complement strand
GGACCGCCGCCACCTTCTCCTCCGGGCTGTAGCGCCGCGTCTGCGGCTTCCCGGGAACCTGTTCCTTCGGCATGTACTCATCCTCGTTTCCAAGGTCACGAGCCTCCAAAGAACCCAGTGCGGTTCAGTTTCGTATGAAGTTTGTGATCGGATCGAGAGTCCGTATTTGTTGAGTGAGTCGCCATTCATTGTGAGCTTCACATCGGCAGCGTGAAGAACCTCGCCCGACGAGTACATCGCCCCCAATGCCACACGCCCGTCATCGCCCTTGTAGCAGAGGACCATCTTCCGTTCCGCCCGGGATGTGCCAGTCCAGCCGAATTCGACAGCGCCCGGCACGGTCGCTTTCACGCTCGATTCGGCCGGTGCGGTCGCACCGTCGCCGTCTGGTCCATCGGAACTGCCACTCGCGGAGGAATCAGTACCGCAACCTGAGAGGAGAACGCCAGTGATGAGTGCCGCTGCCAGAGCACCCGGCCGGTACTTCGAGGCAGCCAGGTGGGAAGAGCGGCAGGTGCAGAGGGTCGCGTGAGACAACGTGGCTCCAGACAATTCGGACGAAAAGTACTTCGGAGACTACCGGTGAAGCCGATGGATTCCGTCCGGCCGGGGCGGGTGAGGATGCGAATTCAGCCGTTCGGACGACCGCTCCCTTCGACAGGCGCGGCCTCCTGAGGCACACGGCACCTGCCGGCAAGCTCAGGGACGGTCCGGGTTCAGGAGCGGCTCACCTCAGGGTGTGAGGTGGCTCTGCCGCGGCCACGATCTGTTCGGCGGCCAGCGCCGGGGTGAGGGTGCCGTCCAGGATGCCGCGCTCGGCGGCGGCCCGGACCTCGCGGACGTGCGGGTCGGCGTCGAGCCGGGACAGAATGGCCTCCTGGACCATCTGCCACGTCCAGGCCACCTGCTGGCGGGCGCGCCGCCGGTCGAACTCCCCCGCCTCGGTGAGCACCTTCCGGTGATCGAGGATGGCCTGCCAGTACTCGTCGACGCCGCGGTTCTCCATCGCACTCATGGTGAGCACCGGCGGCGTCCACAGGGCGTCGTGCGGATAGATCAGGCCGAGGGCGTTGCGGAGTTCCCGGGCGGCGGCGCGGGCCTCGTTGACGTGTTTGCCGTCGGCCTTGTTGACCACGACGATCTCGGCCAGTTCCAGGACGCCCTTCTTGATGCCCTGGAGGGAGTCGCCGGTGCGGGCGAGGGTGAGGAAGGTGAAGGTGTCGACCATGCCGGCGACGCTCACCTCGGACTGCCCGACGCCGACGGTCTCGACCAGCACCACGTCGTAGCCGGCGGCCTCGACCAGCACGATCGTCTCGCGGGTCGCCTTGGTGACGCCGCCGAGCGTGCCCGAGGTGGGCGACGGCCGCACGTACGCCTCCGGCGCCGCCGACAGCTGTCCCATCCGGGTCTTGTCGCCCAGGATGGAGCCGCCGGTGCGGGTCGATGACGGGTCGACGGCGAGCACCGCGACCCGGTGACCGAGGTCGATCAGGTGCATACCGAGCGCCTCGATGGTGGTCGACTTCCCCACCCCGGGCACGCCGGTGATCCCCACCCGGAACGACTTCCCCGAGTCGGGTGTCACCGCCAGCAGCAGCTCCTGCGCCTTGGCCCGATGCTCCGGGCGCGTCGACTCGACCAGGGTGATCGCGCGGGCCAGCGTCGACCGGTCCCCGGCGCGGACCCCGTCGGCGAGCGCGCCGACGTCGATGGTGCGTCGTGCCATCTCCCGGATCAGCCCGCGTCCGGCAGGGCCAGGTCCAGCTCCAGCTCACCGGCGAGCTTGCCGATCAGCTCCACCGCGGCGTCGGCGATCACCGTGCCGGGCGGATAGATCGCGGTCGCGCCGGCCTCGTAGAGGTCGTCGAAATCGCCCGGCGGGATCACCCCGCCGACCACGATCATGATGTCCTCGCGGCCGACGTCGGCCAGTGCCTTCTTCAGGGCCGGGACCAGGGTGAGGTGTCCGGCGGCCAGCGACGACACGCCCACCACGTGCACGTCGTTGTCGGAGGCCTGGCTGGCGACCTCCTCGGGCGTGGCGAACAGCGGGCCCACGTCCACGTCGAAGCCGAGGTCGGCGAACGCGGTCGCGATCACCTTCTGCCCGCGGTCGTGCCCGTCCTGCCCCATCTTGGCGACCAGCACACGCGGACGACGGCCCTCCGCCTCGGCGAACGCATCGACGACGGCGATGGCGCGGTCCACGTTGCTCACGTCTTCTCCCACCTCGTGCCGGTAGACGCCGCTGATGGTGCGGATCTCGGCCTGGTGCCGGCCGAAGACCTTCTCCATGGCATCGGAGATCTCGCCGCCGGTGGCGCCCGCCCGGGCGGCGTCGATGGCCAGCGCCATCAGATTGTTGTCCAGGTCCGATCCGCCGGGCTCACCGGCCGCACGGGTCAGGTTCGCCAGGGCGGCCTCGACCGCGGCCGAGTCCCGCTCGGCGCGCAGCCGGGCCAGCTTCTCCAGCTGCTCGGCGCGCACCTTCGAGTTGTCGACCTTGAGGACCTCGATCTCCTCGTCCTCGTCGACCCGGTACTTGTTGACGCCGATCAGCGGCTGCTGGCCGGAGTCGATGCGCGCCTGGGTGCGCGCGGCGGCCTCCTCGATACGAAGCTTCGGCAGGCCCTCGTTGATGGCCTGGGTCATGCCGCCGGCGGCCTCGACCTCGGCGATGTGCGCCCGGGCCTTGTTCGCCAGCTCGGCGGTGAGCCATTCGACGTAGTTGGACCCGGCCCACGGGTCGATCGGCCGGGTGGTGCCCGACTCCTGCTGCAGCAGCAGCTGGGTGTTGCGGGCGATGCGCGCCGAGAAGTCGGTCGGCAGCGCGATCGCCTCGTCGAGCGCGTTGGTGTGCAGCGACTGGGTGTGCCCCTGCGTCGCGGCCATCGCCTCCACGCAGGTGCGGGCGACGTTGTTGAACACGTCCTGCGCGGTCAGCGACCAGCCCGAGGTCTGCGAGTGGGTGCGCAGCGACAGGCTCTTGGCACTCTTCGGCTCGAACTTCGCGACCAGCTCGCTCCACAGCAGCCGCGCCGCGCGGAGCTTGGCGACCTCCATGAAGAAGTTCATCCCGATGCCCCAGAAGAACGAGAGGCGCGGCGCGAACTTGTCGATGTCCAGGCCCGCGTCGAGCCCGGCGCGGATGTATTCGACGCCGTCGGCCAGCGTGTACGCCAGCTCCAGATCGGCCGTCGCCCCGGCCTCCTGGATGTGGTAGCCGGAGATCGAGATGGAGTTGAACTTCGGCATCTTCTGGCTGGTGAAGGAGAAGATGTCGGAGATGATCCGCATCGACGGGGCCGGCGGATAGATGTAGGTGTTGCGGACCATGAACTCCTTGAGGATGTCGTTCTGGATGGTCCCGGCCAGCTTCTCCGGCGGCACGCCCTGTTCCTCGGCGGCCACCACGTAGAGCGCGAGGATCGGCAGCACCGCGCCGTTCATCGTCATCGACACCGACACGTTGCCGAGGTCGATGCCGTCGAACAGCTGGCGCATGTCGAGGATCGAGTCGATCGCGACACCGGCCATGCCGACGTCGCCGGCGACGCGCGGGTGATCGGAGTCGTAGCCGCGGTGGGTCGCCAGATCGAAGGCCACCGACAGGCCCTTCTGGCCGGACGCGAGGTTGCGGCGGTAGAAGGCGTTCGACTCGGCGGCGGTGGAGAAGCCGGCGTACTGGCGGATGGTCCACGGCTGGTTGACGTACATCGTCGGGTACGGGCCGCGGATGAACGGCGCCTCGCCGGGAATCGAGTCCAGCGGGTAGCTCTCGTCGGCGGCCGTCGCGTCACGGGCGGCGCGGGTGTAGACCGGGGCGACGTCGATCTGCTCCGGCGTGTGCCAGACGGTCTGCTCGGGCGTGTAGCCGTGCGTACCCGCGAGGGACTCGACGAGGCTCTCGGTCTGCGTCGTGGTCGGTGTGGCGGTGAGCTCACCGAGGCCGAGTTCGACGTCGGCGAAACTTGGGATGCTGTTGTCGCTCATGGTGATTCAGGCCCCCGCGGTCGCAGTGGTGAGGATGTCGAGAAGTTCGGTCAGCGTCCCGACCGCGTCGATCCCGGCACGCAGCGAGCCGTCCGGGCGGTCGTCGCCGTCCGGCCATTCGCTCAGCGGCCCGGCGAGCAGAACGCGGCCGATCCCGGCGGCGCGGGCGGCGGCCAGGACAGCGGGTCCGTCCGAGGCGTAGCGGGCCTTGGTGCCGCAGAGGACGGCGATCGGACCATGCTGGTCGAGCGGAGTCGAGACCTCTATCGTTCCCGGGTTGATCGCCTCGATGCCGCCCGCGCCGAGCAGATTGCTGACGAAAGTGGTGCGGCCGTTGTGCTCGGCCACGCTGCCCAGCGGCAGCAGCAGGACGCTCGGGCGGACCTCCTGGGCGTCGGCGCGATCACGCAGTTCCTCGAAGCGCCGGGCCACCCGGGCGAGCCCCGGCGTGGCGGTCGGCAGATCGGTGCTGTCGGCGAGGGCCGCCGCGAACGCGGCTTCACCGAGGTTCGGGAACTCCGAGACGCCGGTGACCGGCGCGCTGCGGTGCGCGACGGCCTCGTCGCGCAGCGCCAGTGCGTCGCCGATCCACCGCGCGATCGCGCCCTGATCGAGCGCATCGGCGTATCCGCCGTGCGCCTCGGTGTCGGTGAAGACCGCCCAGCCGGCCGACGCGAGATCGTCGGTGAGGGATTCCACGAACCATGAGCCGCCGGCCGGATCGAGGACCCGGCCGATGTTCGACTCCTCCAGCAGCAGCAGCTGGGTGTTGCGGGCGATGCGGGCCGAGAACGACGGACTCGACGAGCGCGCGCCGGTCGGCAGCGCCGCGTCGTAGCCGAGCACCGTCACCTGGTCGGCGCCGCCCACCCCGGCGCCGAACGCGGCGACGGTGGTGCGCAGCATATTCACCCACGGGTCGCGCTGGGTGAGCATCGACAGATCGGTCACCGCGTGGGTCAGCGCGGCGCCGGCGTCGGGCACTCCGAGGACCTGGGCGACGCGTGCCCACATCAGCCGCAGGGCCCGGAGCTTGGCGATGGCGGCGAACTGGTCATCGCTCACCGAGACGGCGAAGCCGATCTGGCCGAGGGCCTGTTCGGTGGTGAGCCCCGCGGTCGTCATGTCGCGGACGTGGGCGACGGCAGCGGCGACCAGCAGGCCGAGTTCCTGGGCGGCGGTGGCGCCGGCCTGCGCGAAGTCGGTGCCGTCGACCCGGAAGGTGCGCACCCGTTCGGGGACATCGATCGCCAGTGCGGCGGCCTGCGTGGCGGGCACGGCGGGCCGGCCGGAGAAGGCCGCGGTGTACGGCGACAGGCCGAGGCTGTGGGTGGTGCCAAGCAGCGGCGGCGCCTCCTGGGGCGGCGCCGGACGATCGGCGAGGACCTTCAGGAATTCGTGGGCCACGGCGATGCCCTCGGTGCCGGCGTCCAGGGTGACCGGCATCAGGTCGAGGTACACGCCGTTCAGGACGGTACCCAGCTCGCCGTACTTCACGGCCGGGCCGACGGCCAGCCAGATGCCGCTGGCGCCGGACCCGGCGGCATCGAGGATCGTCTCGTTGACACCCTCGACGCTCTGGCCGGGCAGGTCGCCGAAGCGCTCGGTGACGCGCCAGCCCTGGTTCACGTCGCGCGCCGGATCGGCGCCGCGGACGAACGGGAAGGCGCCGGGCAGGCCGCGCTCACCGGTCTCGTCCTTGCGGGTGTAGAGCGGGCGGACCACCACGTCGTCGTCGCGGGTCTGCGTGGAGAGCAGCGCTTCCGGGGTCGCGGGCAGATCGGCGGGATCGCATCGGCGCCCCTTCGCCAGGACTGCCGCGGCGGCCGTCGACCACCGGGTGTAGTCGTCGTCGAGCTGCTGCCTGGTGTGCGTGATGTCGGCCGTCATGGCTTGCGGGATCCTCCATGGTCGCTGGACTGTGCGCCCCCATGCACAATATCGGATCTGTGTTCGCGGCCACGCGCGGTCCATCGTGAAGCGGGCCACTCGCCGGCACTGCCTAGACTTACCGAGGTGATCCTCCCCCGTCGTCCCCGCGCCGTCGAGGAACCCGTCGACCTGGCCACCGGCACGGTGGCGCCGGCCCCGGCGGGGGCCGGGCGGGTGACCGTCTGGCGGGCGGTGGGCGGACTGGCCGTGGTGGTCGCCGTGCTGGCGGCGGCCTACTTCGCGCCGCTGCCCTCGGTCGGCCGGGTCCGCGAGTGGTCGGACGCGGTGGGCCCGTGGTTCGTGGTGCTGTTCTTCCTGGCGTACGCGGTGGTGACCATCGCGCCGGTGCCGCGGACCGCGTTCACCGTGACCGCCGGCGTCCTGTTCGGCCCGGCGGTCGGTTTCACCGGCTCGATGCTGGCCACCACGTTCGCGGCGGTGGTCGCCTTCGCGCTGGCTCGCCGGCTGGGCCGCGCACGGGCGCAGCGCTATCTCGATCGCGCGGTGTTCGCGGCCATCGAAGAACGACTGGAACGCCGCGGCTGGCTGGCCGTCGGCTCGCTCCGGCTGATCGCGTTCTGCCCGTTCTCGGTCCTCAACTATGCCTCCGGGCTGTCGTCGGTGCGGCCGATCCCCTACACGGTCGCCTCGGTGCTCGGCACCATCCCGGGGACCGCCGCCGTGGTCTTCCTCGGCGACGCCCTGGCCGGTCAGGCGAGCCCGGTGATGGTCCTGGTCTCGGGCGGGCTGTTCGCGGTCGGCGTGATCGGGCTGATCGTGGACGCGCGGATGCCGGTCAAGTCATGAGGCTTGATATTCGGAGATCAAGCCTCAATACTTGATTAGAGGCATTCAAGCTTCAGGACTTGAATCGAGGTCAGTCATGTTCGTGATCA
The DNA here is from genome assembly GCF_052036135.1 of Gordonia marina. Taxonomy (NCBI): domain Bacteria; kingdom Bacillati; phylum Actinomycetota; class Actinomycetes; order Mycobacteriales; family Gordoniaceae; genus Gordonia; species Gordonia marina. The sequence goes on along the minus strand of NZ_JBPSDN010000004.1, from coordinate 199,376 downwards.
CCGCAGACCAGCGATCCAGCCGTACCGACTTGGACCGAGTGCCGCATCTGCTGGACCGCTTCCGCGACACGGTCGCGGTCCGGGGTTTCGATCGGACGGCCGGTGACGAGGTGGAAGCGATCTTCGACGACCCGGCGGTCGTCGCCACGGTGGCGGTGGACCTGGTCTCCTCGGGCCATTGGAGCGTCGGCATCGGCGTCGACGACGTCGAGCAGCCGCTCCCGGAGCAGACGCGCGCCGGCCGCGGGCCGGCCTTCGAGGCCGCACGCCGGGCGGTGGAAGCGGCCAAGGGCCGGCGGGTGCCGTTGCAGGTGGCCGGTCCGTCGGCCTGGTGCCAGAGCGCGCAGACGGCGGCATGCCTGCTGGTCGACCTGCTGACCGCGCGGAGCCCGGCGGGCCGGGAGGCCGTCGCCCTGGCCGCGGCCGGATTGACACAAGCCGAAGCCGCTGAGCGCCTGGGCATCTCGCCGCAGGCGGTATCGCTGCGATTGCGGGCCGCTCGCTGGGATCTCCAGCCGGACGCGGAGAACCTGACGGTACGGCTGATGACGATGTGCGAGGAGGACCGATGACCGCCGTGGTGCTGCTGGTGGTGGCGATCGTGATCGCGGTGGTGGCGGCCCCCGGCCGGGCACGACTCGCCGCCGACGACACGTACCCGGATCGTGTCGTGCGCGGCGCCGATCGCGTCCTGACCGCGGTGATGGTCGTGCTGCTGGCCGCCGCGGCGATCGTCGCGGCCGTGGGCTCCGCGCTGCCGGCATACGACTTGATCGCCGGCCGGGTGGTGGCGGTGATCGCCGCCGCGGTGACCGGCGGACCGGTGGTCCGGACGGTGCTGGCCATCGGTGGCATCCCCACCCGCAACGACAACTACGACGACCCGGCGCCGGATCCCCCGCTGCGCGGCGGCCGCGTGATCGGCCTGCTGGAACGGACCGGGGTCGCGGTCAGTCTGCTGCTCGGGTGGCCGGCCGGGATCGCGGTGATCCTCGGGATCAAGGGCCTGGCGCGCTTCCCGCAACTGCGCGAACACCATGCCAGCGAGCAGTTCATCCTCGGCACCTTCGCCTCGGTGCTCTGGGCCTGTGCGGCCGCCGGGATCGGCGTGCTCCTGGGGCGCTGATCGCGCCCCGCGCGGATCGGCCGCAGAACACCGGCCGAATACGGCGCACCGAGGGAATATCGCCGCCCGCGGCGCTGAGGCGGCCGATGTTCTGAGGGACCGGACGCGTCAGAAGATGTCGTACCCACCGCTGCACCCGGTGTAGTAGCTGACCACGGGGTTTCCGGTGTCGACCGAGGCAGCGAGGATCAGCTCGAACACGGCGAGGTCGTGGTCCAGTTCCGGCATCGTGAGATCACGCGTCTCAACCCGCAGCGATGTCTCCAGCGGCATGTCCGGTCCCCTTCTTCTGGCCTGGGCCGGAGTGAACGAGAGTCGCGGTGCCCATCGCCAGACGGCGCCCGGTGTACCGGGTGGTATGAACACCGTCCGATACATCCGGTACCCGCCGAATTCGACCGAGACCGCGCTGTCTTGGAGCACCTCGACGGTGGTCGACCGGATACGCTCGGCGCCGCTCCCGAGGTCTCGGACGACGACCTCGACACCCGAGACTCCGATTTCGCCGATCTCGCCCGCTGTGCTTTCCGGGTACGCGTCCTGGGAGACGCCGATCCGGGCGAAGTCACGTTCGCCGCGAAAACCTGCTCCATCGACGGGACGCGACGCTTCACCTTGCTCATCGATCACGATGCGCGTCTCCATGCTGGTCGGCAACGCGCACAGCGCTCGCAGTTCCGACAGCGCGACCTCCGCCTCGTGGGCCTCGACGAGGACCTCCGCCATCGCACTGGCGGGCCGGTGAAGCACGTCCGCGATGTGGCGGTACGCGGGACGTGTCAGCAGATCCTCGACCAGATCGCTCGACCACTCTCGGCGACGTCCGTGGTAAAGCTCTTCCCACACCTGCATGTCCGTATGCTCACACGCCCGCCCAGACCGCCACAGTTGCAGGTATTCCGGTGAGTCCTCCGGCGAAGCATCGACCACCCGCTTGACGTTGCCGAACCGGTCGAGATCGAGCCTCTCCGGCGGAAGCGGAGGTTCGGAGGTGCGGCCTTCCCGGAAGCACGAACATGCGACGTACAGCAGTCCTTCACTCATGTGCCAAGCATGGAACACACCTACGACAGGGCTACTCCGGCGGCTCGGTGACGAAGTCGATCAGTTCCTCGACGCTGCGGATCAGCGGGACCTCGAGGTCGCGGAAGCTCGAGACGGCGCCCAGTACCCGGCGCCAGCCGTCCTGCGGGGTGCCCCAGCCGAGCTCCTCGCAGATCCCGGTCTTCCAGTCGGTGCCGCGCGGGATGGTCGGCCAGGCCGCGATCTTGACCGCGGACGGCTTCACCGCCTCCCACACGTCGATGTAGGGGTGGCCGCAGACCAGGACGTTCGGACCCACCTCGGCGGTCAGCTTCGCCTCCTTGGTGCCCGCGACGAGGTGATCGACCAGCACCCCCGCCCGCCGATGCGGGGCGGGCTGGAAGTCGGCGAGCGCGTCGTCGAGGTTGTCCAGGCCGTCGAGGCTCATCACCACGACCCCCTCGGCGCGCAGATCCTCGCCCCAGACCCGCTCGAGCAGCGTCGCGTCGTGCACGCCCTCGACGAAGATCCGGCTGGCCCGGGCGGTCCGCGCCCGCTGCTTGGGCAGGGCCCGTGAACCGGACGCGGTCTGGATCCGGCTCGGCTGATTCGGTCCGCGGCCCCGTGGCCGGACGAGCGTGACCGGCTTGCCGTCGATCAGGAACGCCGCGGGATACGCGTGGAACACCCGGGTCGCGCCGCGCCGGTCCTCCAGGCGCACCATGTCGGCGGCGTACGTCTTCTCCCAGCCGACCACCGCGCCGCAGTAGCCGGTCGCCGCGTCCTCGACCACCAGGCCCATCTCCCCGGCGACCTCGGGGGCTTTCGGCTTCTGCCTGCGCGGCTGCGCCAGTACGTCACGTCCGTAGCGATCGTCCATCACGGGTGCTCAGGGTAGGCGACGCGGACGCGATCGGCGGTGCGACGCTCCGCGTATCGTGGTGACGTCATGTCTAGATCACTGCCGGAATCCGGTCACGCCCTGCTGCGCGCCTGGCCCGCGTCGGCGCTCGCCCTGTGGGCCGCCGCCTGGCGTGCCGGAAGCGCCGCGCCCGACGACGTCCTGCACACCCTGCACGACTACGCCCAGGTGCACGACGTCGATGCGGCGCCGGGCGCCCCGATCGCTTCGGGAGCGAGTGCCCTGGAGCTGATCCGCCTGGTCGGTGAGGCGCCCGCGGCCGCGGTGGTGTTTCCCGCGCCCGGCGATGCGCAAGGACTCGGTCCCGGCCTGCTCGACGCCGAGGTGCTCGCCACCGCCGAGGTCCTGCTGATCGCCCGTCCCGGCGGCACCCCGCTGTCGATCACCGCCCGCGGCACCGCCGAACGCTGCCGCTGGACCGTGCGCGTCGTGGAGCAACCGCTCGACGTCGAAGCGCTCGGCGGCGACCGCGGCGTCGGCGAACTGGAATACGAGCTGCGCGAGGCCGTCGGCGAGGCGGCCGCGGTGATCGCCGGACTGACCGGTCCCCGCTCGTCGGGCCCGGCCGATCTGCGCGATGCCCTCGCCGCCCGCACTCGGGCCGGTCTGCTGGACCTGCCGCCGCACGACCGGCCGCGCGTGGACCGGATCCTCGCCACGGCCGCGCAGATCGACGCGATCGTCGATCTGGCCGGCGGTGACCTCGGGGCGTCGGCGGCGCAGCTCGACACCGCCGACACCGAACTCCGCCGGCTGTCGGCGCTGACCCGCCGAGCGCGGGCCGGCGCGATCAACACCCTGCTGCGCGACTATCGCCGCTGACGGATCAGTGCGCGGGGCGGCGGCGCGGCGGCTCGCAGCAGCCCGGCCGGCACACCGTGCCGTTGTCGCCGCAGCCGAAGGCCTCGAGGTCTCCCCCGCCGCCGGCATAGCGTTCGATCAGGCCGGCGACCATCGAGAGAAACTCCGGATCGGTGCCGACGGTGTCGGCGCGCACGTATTCGAGGCCGAGCTCCGCGGCCAGTTCGCGGGCCTCGTGGTCCAGGTCCCACACCACCTCGAGGTGGTCGGAGACGAAGCCGATCGGGAACACGATCACCCGGCCCACGCCCTGCTCGGCGAGGGCTTCCAGATGGTCGCAGATGTCCGGTTCCAGCCACGGCACCTGGGGCGGGCCGGACCGGGACTGCCAGACGACGTCGTAGTCGTCGATGCCCAGCTCGGCGGCGACCCGCGCCGAGGCCTCCGCCACCTGACGCGAGTACAGGTGACCGCCGCCCGGCCCGGACACCCCGGCCGCGGCATCGGCCGACACCGGGATCGAGTGGGCGGTGAACACCAGCCGGGCGGGCGGGCCGTCGCTCACTTCGGCCTGGGCGCGGCGTACCGCGCTCACTCCGGCGGCGAGGAAGCCGGGCTCGGACCAGTACTGCGGCAGCTTGCGCAGCACCATGTCCCCGCTGTCGTGACCGGCTTCTTCGAGGGCCCGCGCGATGTCCTCGTGATACTGCCGGCACCCCGAGTACCCGCCCCACGCCGAGGTCGGGAAGACCAGCGCACGACGGTGCCCGTCGGCCCACATCTGCGTGACGGCGTCGGCGGCGTACGGCGTCCAGTTCCGGTTGCCGAAGTAGATCGGCAGGTCGACGCCGCGGGTGCGGAGTTCGGCCTGCAGCGCCGCGATCATGTCGAGGTTGAGCCGGTTGATCGGCGACACCCCGCCGAAATGCAGGTAGTGCTCGGCGACAGCGTCGAGGCGCTCGGGCGGGATCCCGCGGCCCCGGGTGACGTTCTCCAGGAACGGGCGGACGTCGTCCGGGCCGTCGGGCCCGCCGAACGAGAGGAACAGCAGTGCCGTGAAGGTCACTGGTTGAGGAGGTTCTCCGGGAACCAGGTGTTGTGGCTGGCACCGCCGTCGACGTAGACGATCGAACCGGTGGTGGCCGGCAGCCAGTCCGACAGCAGGGCCACGACGCTCTTGCCGACCGGGGTCGGATCGTCGACGTTCCAGCCGATCGGCGACGCGCCGTCCCAATACTCGTTGAGCATGTTGAGCTTCTTGGCGTCGTCGGTCGCGGTGCCGGAGATCGCCTTGGCGGCCAGCGTCTTGATCGGGCCGGCGGCGACCAGGTTGGAGCGGACGTGCTTGGCGTAGCCCACCTCGCGCGCGACGTACCGGTTGACCGACTCCAGCGCGGCCTTGGCCACGCCCATCCAGTTGTAGTCGGGCATGGCGGTGCGCGGATCGAAGTCCATGCCCACGATGGAGCCGCCCTCGTTCATCACCGGCAGCACGGCGCGGGCCAGCGAGGCGTAGCTCCACGCGGAGATCTCGAAGCTCTTGGCGACGTCCGGGCCGGGGCCTTCCAGGAAGGGCAGCGCGTCCGGACCCATCAGGGTGCGCGGGGCGAAGGCGATCGAATGGACGACGCCGTCGACGCCCTGCGGGGCCAGCGCCCGGACGGCGTCGGCCAGTGCGCCGAGGCTCTCCTCGTCGGTCACGTCCAGCGGAATCGCGTCGGGCACCTCCTGCGGCAGCCGCTTGGCGATCCGGTTGATCAGCCGCAGCCGCTCCGGGATGCCGGTGATGATCACGGTGGCGCCGGCCTCCTGCGCCTGCGCCGCGGTGGCGAAGGCGATGGAGGCATCGGTGATGATGCCGGTCACCAGGATGGTCTTGCCTGCGAGGATTCCGCTCACGAGAGATGTGCTCCTTGAAGTAGAGAGGTCAGTGGCCCATGCCGAGGCCGCCGTCGACGTTGATCACGTTGCCCGTGACATACGCCGAATCGTCGGATGCGAGGAAGCTGACGACGGCCGCGACCTCTTCCGGCTGGCCCATGCGCTTGGCCGGAATGGCCTGGTCGACCGCGGTCTTGGTGTAGTCCTCGGGCAGCGCGCGGGTCATGTCGGTGTCGATCAGACCGGGCGCCACCACGTTCGCGGTGATGTTGCGGCCGCCGAGCTCGCGGGTCACCGAGCGGGCCAGACCGATCACGCCGGCCTTGGATGCCGCGTAGTTGGCCTGGCCGGGCGTGCCCATCAGGCCGACCACCGAGCCGAGGTAGATGAACCGGCCCCAGCGCTTCTTGAGCATGTCGCGGGTCGCGGCCTTGGTGACGCGGAAGGCGCCGGTGAGGTTCGCATCGATCACGTTCTCGAAGCTGTCGACGCTCATCCGCATGATGAGCGTGTCCTCGGTGATGCCGGCGTTGGCGACGACGACCTCGACCGGACCCTGGTGCTCGGCGACGGTCTTGAAGGCGGCGTCGACGGACTCGGTGTCGGTCACATCGCACTGCACGCCGAACAGCCCCTCGGGGGCGCCGGAGCCGCGGTGGGTCACCGCGACCTTGTGCCCGTCGGCGGCCAGACGCTGGGCGACGGCCAGGCCGATGCCCCGGTTGCCGCCGGTGACGAGGACCGAACGCGGGGTGAAATCACTGTCTGTCATGGTTGTCCAACCTATCTCACGGGAGACGCCGGTTGAGGAACAGGGCTCCGGCGGTTCCGGCCAGCACCAGCAGCGTGCCGCCGATCAGCCAGGGCCGGGAGTCGTCGCCGCGCTGGCGTTCGTAGCCGATCTGTTTGCGCAGCGTGGAGTAGACCTTGTTCAGCTCGTCCAGCGACGACGCGGTGTAGAACTCGCCACCGGACAGGTTGGCGATCTTGCGGAGCGTGTCGTCGTCGACCGGCACCGGCACGCGCTCGGTCTGCCCGTTCGGGCCCGGAAGCTCGACGGTGCCGTTCAGGGTGCCGAACGAGATGGTGGAGACCGGGATGTGCTCCTCCTTGGCCTTACGGGCCGCGGTGAAGCCGCCGCGCGGATCGTCCGGGCTGTCCGGGACGGTCTGCTTGCCGTCGGACAGCAGCACGATGTGCGCGGGCGGGGCCGCCGCCTTGCCGCCGAGCGCCGAGTTCAGGGTCTGGATCTGGTCGAGGGCGGCGAAGATACCCTCCCCGGTCGCCGTCTTGTCGGCCAGCTTCAGCTTGCCCAGCGCGTTCTTGGTGGCGTTGTGGTCGGGGGTCGGCGAGACCAGCGTCGACGCCGTGCCGGCGAACGACACCAGGCCCAGATTGATGCCGGAGGTCAGCTCATCGGCGAACCGCTTGCCCGCGGCCTGCGCGGCCTGCAGCCGCGACGGTGCGACGTCGGTGGCCTTCATCGAGTTCGACACGTCGACGACGAGCATCACGGTGGCCCGGTTGCGCGGGACGTTCCGCTCGGCCTGCGGGCCGGCGAGCGCGACGCAGAGCAGCACCAGTCCCACGGCGAGGATCGCGAACGGGACGTGCTTGAGGCGGCTGCGCTTGGTCGGCGCCACCGAGCGCAGCACGTCGAGGTTGGCGAAGCGCAGCGCCCGGACCCGGCGGCGGCGCATCTCGATGACGTACGCGGCGATCAGCGCCGCGACCAGCAGCAGCGACAGCAGCCACCACGGGTGGGAGAAGAGCCCGCCCATCAGCGCACCCCCGCCGCCCGGCGGCGACGGCCGACGAAGCGCACGGTGTCGGCGATCCAGTCCCGGTCGGTGCGCAGCGTGAGGACGGCACCGCCGCAGCCGCGGAACGCGCCGTCGACCTCCGTGCGGTGGGCCGCGGCGGCGGCGGCGAAGTCGTCGCGCAGGCGCGGGGTCACGTCGATCTCGACGATCTCGCCGGACTCGGCGTCGGCGAGGGTCACCGGTCCCACGTCCGGCAGCGCGACGTCGAGCGGGTCGAGCACCTCGACGCCGAGGAGTTCGTGGTGGGCGCCGATCGCGCGCAGCGACCGGGTCCAGTCGAGCGGGCCGAGGAAGTCGCTGATCACCACTGCCAGGCCCCGGCGGCGCTGCGGGCGGCGAAGCGCCTCGAGTCCGGCGTTCAGGTCGCCGCGCACCCCGGCGGCGCTCCGGTGCGTGGTCGCCAGGGCCTTGAGCAGATTCCGGGCGTGCGCACGACCGGCCCGGGCCGGGATGCGCACCACCGAGTCGCCGGTCACGATGATCGCGCCGTGCCGGTTGCCGCCGCCGGCGGTGAGGTGCACGATCGCGGCGGCCGCGGCGACGGCCAGATCGCGTTTGGTGTGCGCGCCGGACCCGAAGTCGAGGCTCGCCGAGGCATCGAAGACGAACCACGTCTCCAGCTCGCGGTCGGCGATCATCTGCCGCACGTGCGGCTGCGTGGTGCGGGCGGTGACCGACCACTCCATCCGCCGGATGTCGTCCCCGGGCTGATAGGGCCGCGCCTCGCCCGGTTCCGAGCCGGGGCCCGGGATCAGGCCGAGGTGCGCGCCCTGCAGCACACCGTCGAGCTTGCGCCGCACGGTGAGTTCCAGCGAGTTCAGCGCCGCGGTGAGCTGGGGGTCGTCGAGGCGGCCGCCGTGCAGCGTGGGCAGGTCGCTATTGGCCGACATGACCCTCCGGCTGCGCGGCGGGACGCGCCTGCACCTGGGTCGGCTGCTCGGTCGCCGGCTGCGACGAGGCCGCGGACGGCGACTGCTGGACGACCACCATCGACGGCGGCGCGGCCGGTGCCTGCTGCACGGCCGGAGTCTGCTGCACGGCCGGCGCCTGCTGCGCGGGCGCGGGCTGGGCGGGTGCCGCCGGCGGTGCGGGCGCGGCCTGCGGCGCCGGTACCGCCTGCTGGGCGGGTGCGGCCGGTGCCTGCTGCGATGCCACCGGCGCGGCACTGACCTGCGGCAGGCCGACGGTCTGCAGGATCCGGGTGATGATCTGATCCGGGGTCACCTCGTCGGCGAGCGCGTCGTAGCTGAGCACCAGGCGGTGACGCAGCACGTCCGGGATGATCTCGACGACGTCCTGCGGGATCACGTAGTCGCGGCCGCGGATGATGGCGAGGGCGCGCGCGGCGGCGACGATGCCGAGCGTCGCGCGCGGCGAGGCGCCGTAGCTCAGCCAGGTCGCGACGTCGGTGAGGCCGAGGTCGGCCGGGCGGCGCGTCGCGTTGATCACCCGCACCACGTAGTCGACGAGGGCGTGGTGGACGAACACGTTCGCGGCGACCTGCTGCAGCCGGATGGTGGCGGCCGGGTCGAGGATCTGCGACGCGGTCGGCGGGGTGATGCCCATCCGGTAGACGATCTCGCGCTCCTCCTCCACCGACGGGTAGTCGACGAGCACCTTGAACAGGAAGCGGTCGCGCTGCGCCTCGGGCAGCGGGTAGACGCCCTCGTTCTCGATCGGGTTCTGCGTCGCCATCACCAGGAACGGATCGGGCATCGGGTAGGTGACGCCGCCGATCGAGACGTGCCGCTCGGCCATCACCTCGAGGAGGGCCGACTGCACCTTGGCGGGGGCGCGGTTGATCTCGTCGGCGAGCAGGAAGTTGGTCACCACCGGGCCGAGTTCGGTGTCGAACTCCTCGCGGCCCTGCCGGTAGATGCGGGTGCCGATCAGGTCGGTGGGCACCAGGTCGGGGGTGAACTGGACGCGGGCGAAGCTGCCGCCGATCACCGTCGCGAAGGTCTCCACGGCGAGGGTCTTGGCCACGCCCGGCACGCCTTCGAGAAGGATGTGGCCGCGGGCGAGCAGACCGATGAGGATCCGCTCGACCAGCTGGTCCTGACCCACGATGACGCGCTTGACCTCGTACATCGCTCGTTCGAGGAGCTTCACGTCCTCGGGGGTGAGCGTGTTCTCAGCGGCGGGTGAACTCAAACCGGGACTCCTCGGTGGCGGTGGAGCGCGCGGCTCCGTCGATCGGGCTTTGCCGCAAAGCCTACCGGCCGCGGGCGGGGCTCAGGTGAGGCGCACGACGTCGGGCATGGCGCCGTCGGTGCGGACCGGCGAGATCTTGACGACGTCGCCGGACTGCGGCGCCTCGATCATGGTGCCGTCACCCAGATACATCGCCACGTGCTCGCTGGCGTTGGGGCCGTAGAAGATCATGTCGCCGCGCTGCATCTGCGACAGCGGGTAGTGCGGGCCCGCCGTGTACTGGTAGCCGGTGTAGTGCGGCAGGTCGATCCCGATGCCGGCGAAGGCGTAGACCATCAGGCCGGAGCAGTCGAAGCCGACCTTGTTGTAGTCGCCGAAGCTGTCGGCCACGCCGCCGTCGCGGATGCCCAGCGTCGGGCCGTTGGCGTCGCCGCCGCCCCACGCGTACGGCATGCCGAGCTGTGACTTGGCGCGGTTCACGACCAGTTCGACGGCCTGCGGTCCGCGCAGTCCGGGGCGGGCCAGACCGCCGCCCCCGCCGAAGAGCGAGCCGAGCGAGCCGGTGCCGAGTCTGCTGATCGCGTCGCCGGGCGAGGTGCCGCCGATACCGAGTTCGTTGAGGAGATCCGACTGCGGGATCTGCGTGCTGCCGAGCAGGCTGGCGAGCAGCTGCTGACCGGTGTCGACGGCCAGCTTCGCCACCGCGTCGGCGGCCTGCGCCAGCGGGTCCCCGGCTTCGCCCTCGGCGGGGATCGACGGGAGCTTCTTGGCGGCGTCGCCGAGGACGTCACCCGGCGTGGGCGCGGGGGCCGGGACACCGCGCAGCTTGTTCAGCTTGGCGGTCAGCGCGGCGCGCTGCGTCAGCAGGCCGGCGCGCTTGGTCTGCTCGGAGTCGACGGCCTTGCGGGCGTCGTTGACCGCTTCGATCGCCGCGTTGCGCCGGCCGGCGGCGCCCTTGGCCGCGGCCTGGGCCTGCCGCTTGGTCGCGGTGGTCGCCGCGACCCGGTTGGCCTGCTGGTTGCGCACCACTTGCAGCCGCGTTATGGTGGCGCGCTGCTGCCGGGCCACCTGGTCGACGCTGGTCATCTTCTCGAGGACCTTGTCCGGGTCGGACGACGACACGTAGTCGGTCATCGTGCCGAGGTTGTTGCCCTGCCGGTTGACCAGGCGCATCAGGTCGTTGAACTGCTGCTGGGCGGCCTCCACCTGCTTCTGGGTCTTGGCGAGCGCGGACTGGGCCGCATCGTCGGCCGCGGCGGCCACCTGCTGCGCCGCGAGGGCGCTCTGGAAGTCGACGAGCGCCTTGTTGACGTTCTCCTGCTTCGCGGCGACGAGCGACGACAGATCGGCGAGGTGCTGGTCGACGTCGGCGATCTGATTGACGAGGCCGGCGGCGGGCGAGGTCTGCGGATCCGCTCCGGCGGTGCCGGCGGTGAGAGCGCCGACGACGATCAGCGCGCCCACGGCACTGCCGCGCAACGTCCGGCGCGCGGTGCTGGCTGCTTGCTTCAACCGAGGATCTCCCTAACTTAGGCCCATCGCGTAACCCCGGGCGCATCTGCCTCAGCAGTCCGCCTGTCCCCTGGTTACTCAAATGTGTCTACTGCACCGTACGTCACATGAACCACACCGAAAACCCGGGCAACTGAATTACACGGTGGTGATTACCTGCGGAAACGCAGTGAACAGGGCAAAGCGGAGCGCCGAACTCGAATCACAGTTCGGTAACGCCCAGACGGATCCCCGGATCGGGGTCTTGTCAGAGAAGCGGTGGCGGTCTATGCGTCGCCGGCACCGGCCGGTGCGGACGGCTCGGCATCGCCGGCACCGGTGTCGCCGGAGCCGGTGGCGGGCGGAGCCGCCGGGCCGGCGGCGCGCCGGGCCCGCAGCGTCGTCCAGCGGGCGATCACCGCGCCGATCACCACGACGACGATCAGCAGGATCGTCACCACCGTCCAGTTGACGTACGGCGCGGTGGCGCGGTCGTAGATGTGCGCGGCCGCCGCGGCGGGCGCCATGGTCTGCGCCTCGCTCGTGCCGTCCTCGAGCTGCACCCGGCTGAACTCGTTCGACGCGGTGCCCCGGCCGTTCGGTCCCATCACGATCACCGTGCCGCCGACCTGGGTCTGCAACTTGGTCGCGATGTCCCGGTACACGGTGAACGGGCTGTACGACTGGTCCAGGACCACCACGTGCAGGTGGTGACCGTCCGCATCCGCGCGATCGACCACCTTCTGCAGCGCCGGCGCTTGGTCGGCCGGCGCGTAGACGCCGGTCTTCTTCAGCTGCGTGGTGATCGCGGGCAGGTCGAGGCCGGCCCACTGTGCCGTGGTGTCGGCGGGCTTCGCGAGCGTGAAGGTGGCCGGGCCCGGGGTCATGCGGTGCTCCTGACGGACGGGATGGGGACGCGCTCACCTTACGGCAGGCCCGCGGCGCGGTCGTGGCGCGGCGCGTCGTGTTGCCCATAGTCTCCAACCAGTACGCGCGTACTGCTATGATGAGGGGGCAGCAGTCGAGGGCGTTCAGCCCGCTCGCGACTGCTCCGGAGATCCCCCGTCGGCGCAGCCCGCCGGCGAACACGCACAACGAGAGTGGAGCACACCTTGAGCAAGGATTCGTTTGGCGCCCGCGGCAACCTGGAGGTGGGCGACGACTCGTACGAGATCTTCCGCCTCTCGGCCGTTCCCGGCACCGAGAAGCTGCCGTACGCGCTGAAGGTTCTCGCCGAGAACCTGCTGCGTACCGAGGACGGCGCGAACATCACCGCCGACCACATCAACGCCCTCGCGAACTGGGATCCGGATGCCCAGCCGAGCGTCGAGATCCAGTTCACCCCGGCGCGCGTCCTGATGCAGGACTTCACCGGTGTGCCCTGCGTGGTCGACCTGGCCACCATGCGCGAGGCCGTCGCCGCGCTCGGCGGCGACCCGAACAAGGTGAACCCGCTCTCCCCCGCCGAGATGGTGATCGACCACTCGGTGATCCTCGACGTCTTCGGCCGCGCCGACGCCTTCGAGCGCAACGTGGAGCTGGAGTACCAGCGCAACGGTGAGCGTTACCAGTTCCTCCGCTGGGGCCAGGGCGCGTTCGACGACTTCCGCGTCGTGCCGCCGGGCATGGGCATCGTCCACCAGGTGAACATCGAGCACCTCGCGCGCGTCGTGATGACCCGCAACGGCCAGGCCTACCCGGACACCTGTGTGGGCACCGACTCGCACACCACCATGGAGAACGGCCTGGGCGTGCTGGGCTGGGGCGTCGGCGGCATCGAGGCCGAGGCCGCCATGCTCGGCCAGCCGGTGTCGATGCTGATCCCGCGCGTCGTCGGCTTCAAGCTGACCGGTGAGATCAAGCCGGGCGTCACCGCCACCGACGTCGTGCTGACCGTGACCGACATGCTGCGCCAGCACGGTGTGGTCGGCAAGTTCGTCGAGTTCTACGGCAAGGGCGTCGCCGAGGTGCCGCTGGCCAACCGCGCGACGCTGGGCAACATGAGCCCCGAGTTCGGCTCCACCTGCGCGATCTTCCCGATCGACGCCGAGACCATCAACTACCTGCGTCTGACCGGCCGCAGCGACCAGCAGCTCGCGCTCGTCGAGGCCTATGCCAAGGAACAGGGCATGTGGCACGACGCCGACCACGAGCCGGCCTACTCGGAGTACCTGGAGCTCGACCTGGGCACCGTCGTGCCGTCGATCGCCGGCCCGAAGCGCCCGCAGGACCGCATCCTGCTGTCGGAGTCCAAGGTCGCGTTCCGCAAGGACATCCACAACTACGTGGAGGAGAACCACCCGACCCCGCAGAACGGCCTGGACGAGGGCCTGGACGAGAGCTTCCCGGCGTCCGACCCGCCGGCCGTCTCGCCCACCGAGGCCAAGCTGTCGTTCGCCGAGGAGGACTCGGTGGTCCCGTCGGCCGCCAACGGCGCCGAGGGCCGCCCGAGCAAGCCGGTCACGGTGACCTCCGACGGCAACACCTTCGTGCTCGACCACGGCGCCGTCGCGGTCGCCGGCATCACCTCGTGCACCAACACCTCGAACCCGTCGGTGATGATCGGTGCCGGTCTGCTGGCCCGCAACGCCGTGGACAAGGGCCTCACCTCCAAGCCGTGGGTCAAGACCAACATGGCGCCCGGCTCGCAGGTGGTCTCCGACTACTACGAGGCCGCCGGCCTGTGGCCCTACCTGGAGAAGCTCGGCTTCTACCTGGGCGGCTACGGCTGCACCACCTGCATCGGCAACACCGGTCCGCTGCCCGAGGAGATCAGCAAGGCGGTGAACGAGGAAGACCTCACCGTCACCGCCGTCCTCTCCGGTAACCGCAACTTCGAGGGCCGCATCTCCCCCGACGTCAAGATGAACTACCTGGCCTCCCCGCCGCTGGTCATCGCGTACGCCCTCGCCGGCACCATGGACTTCGACTTCGAGACCGAGCCGCTCGGCCAGGACACCGAGGGCAACGACGTCTTCCTGAAGGACATCTGGCCGTCGGCGCAGGAGATCGACGACACCATCAAGTCGGCCATCAACGCCGACATGTTCAGCAAGTCGTACGCGACGGTGTTCGACGGCGATGATCGCTGGAAGGGCCTGAACACCCCGGACGGCGACACCTTCGCGTGGGACGAGAACTCGACCTACGTCCGCAAGGCCCCGTACTTCGACGGCATGACGATGGAGCCGGCTCCGGTCGCCGATATCAAGGGCGCCCGCGTGCTCGCGCTGCTCGGCGATTCGGTCACCACCGACCACATCAGCCCGGCCGGCCCGATCAAGCCCGGCACCCCGGCCGCGCAGTACCTGGACAGCCACGGGGTGGCCCGCAAGGACTACAACTCGCTGGGCAGCCGTCGTGGCAACCACGAGGTGATGATCCGCGGCACCTTCGCCAACATCCGCCTGCAGAACCAGCTGCTCGACGGCGTGTCCGGCGGTTACACCCGCGACTTCACCCAGGAGGGCGGCCCGCAGAGCTTCATCTACGACGCGTCGCAGAACTACCAGAAGGCCGGCATCCCGCTGGTCGTGCTGGGTGGCAAGGAGTACGGCTCGGGCAGCTCGCGTGACTGGGCCGCCAAGGGCACCGTGCTGCTGGGCGTCAAGGCCGTGATCACCGAGTCGTTCGAGCGCATCCACCGCTCCAACCTCATCGGCATGGGCGTGGTCCCGCTGCAGTTCCCGGCCGGCGAGAACGCCAAGACGCTGGGTCTGGACGGCACCGAGGTCTTCGACATCACCGGTCTGGAGAAGCTCAACGAGGGCGTCACCCCGGAGACCCTGAAGGTCACCGCCACCAAGGAGAACGGCGACGTCGTCGAGTTCGACGCGGTGGTCCGGATCGACACCCCCGGTGAGGCCGACTACTACCGCAACGGCGGCATCCTGCAGTACGTCCTGCGGAACATGATCAAGGCCTGATCAGTTCATGCCGAAGGTCAGCGATGACCGGCTTGGCGCGCGCCGTCGGGAGATTCTCGACGGCCCGCGGCATTGTTTCGCCGAGTACGGATACGACGGCGCCACGGTGAAGCGGCTGGAAGAGGCCACCGCGCTCTCGCGCGGTGCGATCTTCCACCACTTCAAGGACAAGGAAGCCCTGTTCCTGGCCCTGGCCCGCGAGGACGCCGAGCGGATGGCCGATGTGGCGGCCCAGGAGGGTCTGGTGCAGGTGATGCGCGACATGCTCGCGCGGCCGAAGGACTTCGAGTGGCTGGGCACCCGGCTGGAGATCGTGCGGAAGATCCGCAGTGATCCGGCCTTCGCCGAGGCGTGGGCGGCGCACTCCGCCGATCTGGAGGCGGTGACGCTGGCCCGGCTCGAGCGCAAGCGCGAGGACGGCAGCCTCCGCAAGGACGTGCCGACGGAGGTGCTGGTGACCTACCTCGACGTCGTCCTCGACGGGTTGATCACCCGGCTGGCCACCGGCCAGTCCACCGACGATCTGCACGCCGTGCTCGACATGGTGGAGGCCTCGGTCCGCGCCCCGATTGGTTAGGCTTCCCTCACCTACGGCTACCATCACGGGGTGGATCGTTCTCCGTCGTCCGTGCGCGCGACCGTGCTGGACCGGATGCACGCCGGCACCCGTGTCTCCGCGGTGGCGGGTCCGCTCGAGCTCCCCGACGAGGAGACCGCGCGGGAACGACTGCTGGCCTTCGCCGCCCTCGGCCCCGCCACCCGGATCGGGCTGCGGCCGGCCGCCGGCCGCTGGCGCTGGCGTCACGATCCGCAGCGGCTCGCCGCCGCGGTGTCCACCGCGGCGCCGCCGGCCGATCCGCTGCGGCTGTTGCGCGGTGCGCGGTCGGCCCGCCCGCTGTCGGTCACCCTTGCCGGGGACTACCTGCTCACCGAGCACGACCACGGCATCGGCGAGATCCAGCTGGCGCTCTACGTCAAGATGGCGGTCACCGGGTTGCTGACGCCGTCGCCCGAGCTGTATCGCGGCGTCGGGGGCCGCCGCGCCGGGCTGGCGACCGCGACCGCCCGTGTCTTCGGCAGCGATCCGCGACGGATCAGGCGGGTGCTGACGATCCTCGAGGGGCTACCCGATCCGATCGAACCGCCGGCGGCGGCACCGGCCTCGGCGGGGCCGGTGCTGCCGGTGAGCGTCGAGACGGCGAGTCTCGACGCGACGGCGGTCGCGGAGATCCGGCGCTGGCGCGACCTCCGCGGTGTCCGCGCGTCGCTCAAGACACTGCTGCTGTGCGGCATGGTCCGCGCGTTCGACGACGCCGGCCTCACCCTGCACGACGACATCGCGATCCCGGTGGATCTGCGCCGCTATCTGAAATCCGGCACCAATCCGCTGGGCAACTTCGTCGCCGGGCTGGAATTCCGCCACCGGCCCGGCGACGACCCCGCCGCGCTGCAACACGCGATCACCGAGACGATCGCCTCGGGGCGGCCGGTGGCGAGCGCGGTCCGCAGCAGCGTCACCGCCGGCTCGATGCTGCTGAGCGGCCGCACCCCGGCGGGCGGGTCGTGGCCGGGACGGCCGCGGCTGCTGTTCTCCGGTATCAACGAGATGGCCGAGTTCCGGCGCTTCGGCTGGCTCGACACCCAGCGTGCGGCCTTCTACGGGCGCGTCGATCCGATGGGACCGGGCGATCTGACTCTCGCCACCGTCGGGGTGCACGGCGCCGTGACCCTGAGCGTGTCGTTCCACCCGGACCGGCTGAACACGGACGTGATCTCCACCGCATTGCGCCGCTTCGCGGACGATCCGGGTTCTCACTTCGGATAAGCATCCCCTAAGCTAGCGAAGGTTTACCTAAGTTCAGCGAATCCGGGAGTCTTCTGTGTCCACCCCCACCACGACCGTGCCGTCACTGTCCGTGGTGATCTGCTGCTACACGCCGGATCGGTGGGTACTCCTCACCGGCGGCATCGATGCGGCGCGCCGGCAACTGGCCGGGTCCGACAGCCTGGTGGTCGTCGTCGATCACCACAAGCGGTTGCACGCCGACCTGACCGATCGGTACCGGACCGACGCCGCCGTCGAGGTGGTGGCGGGGACCGGTGCTCAGGGTCTGTCGCACGCGCGGAACACCGGACTCGCCCACGCGCGCGGTGAGGTGATCGTCTTTCTCGACGACGACGCCGTCGCCGAACCCGGGTCGCTCGACGCGGTCCGGTCGGCGCTGGCCGACCCCGCGGTGGTCGCGATCGGTGGCGCCGTCACCCCCGACTGGGCCGCCGGCGGTCCGCCGGGATGGTTCCCCGCGGAGTTCGGCTGGGTCGTGGGCTGCGACTACCGCGGCATCGCGCCCGGGGGTGCCGAGATCCGCAACCCGATCGGCGCCGCGATGGCGGTGCGCCGCGACGCGCTCATCGGGATCGGCGGGTTCTCGCCGGACCTCGGCCGGGTGGGCACCTTCCCGGCGGGCTGCGAGGAGACCCTCATGGGGATCGCCCTGCGGCGCGCGAATCCCGGTGCCCGGATCGTCCGGGACACTCGCTTCCGCGTGCGTCACGCGGTGCCCGCCGAGCGCGCTCGTCCCGGCTACTTCCTCCGCCGCTGCTATCAAGAGGGCCGATCCAAGGCCGCCCTCGCCGGTCTGTCCAGCACCGGAGAGGCGCTGTCCAGCGAGTCCTCGTACGTGGCCACCGTTCTGACCAGCGGTTTCATCAAGCATCTCGGTCATCCGTCGCGCGCCCTGGCGCTGATCGCCGGTTTCCTGTGGACGGCCGCGGGCTATGTCTCCGGGACCGCGCACACCCTGCTTCATCACCCGCTCCGAAAGGGAAACATGTCGTCGTCGATCGCCGCCCTGCTGCGCGTCCCGCGAACGTCCCGCCTCGCCGCCCTGGCCCTGCTGCTGTACTTCCTCGCCGAATGGATCGTGTCCGCCTCGTGGCGCGGGGCGTTCGAGTACCGGTGGACCCGCTCGGGGGAACTGGGCATCCCGTTCTGCGGCGCGCACGGCGACATCGCGTGCAGTGCGATCTGGCCGGTGATGAACGCCGGGATGATCCTCACCGGGCTCGCGATCATCGTGCTCGCGGCCTCCTGGCGCGCCCTGGCCTGGGTGCCGAACCCGGCGACCGCGGCACTGACGGTCAGCGGCCTCGGCCTGATCGGCGCCGGACTGATCACCGAGCGGATCAGCTACCCGGTGCACATCACCCTGATGAATGTCTTCGTGGCGTTCGGGGCGGCGGGATGTCTGCTCATCGGGGTCTCGGCGTCCACCCGTCTGCCCGGATCCGGGCGCACCGTCCTCGTCGTCGCCGGCGCCATCGCCGCCGTGGCGTTCTTCGCCCTGACCGGTGGTCTCACCAGCTGGCTCGGGCCGGGCGGCACCGAACGCGCGGCGATCTACGCGCTGCTGATCGGTCTGCTCGTCGCCGGGGTGCGCGGCGCCGCCCGGATCGCCACCGATCCGCCCGAGGCGGCCACGGAAGGACTCGAGGTCCTCGCGGAGGCGGGTCGTTGATCGCCCACCGGGGAATGCGCACCCTCATCGTGCCGATCGTGGCGGCCGCCGCCGTGACGGCCGGGTGCACGACGAGCACCGACGCGCAGCCGCGGCCGCGGGTCCTGTTCGCCGACGAATTCACCGGCGGCCCCGGCCCGGTCGGTGCCCCGTGGCAGCCGCAGACCGGCGGCGGCGGGTGGGGGAACAACGAGCTCCAGACCTACACGGACCGGACCGACAACGTCCGGCTCGACGGCCACGGCCACCTGGCGATCACCGCGCGCTACCAGGACGGTCTCCTCACCAGCGGACGCGTCCAGACCCTGGGCCGCCTGTCGGTGACCACCGGCCTGATCCAGGCCCGCATCTCGCTGCCCGCCGGCCGCGGTCTGCACCCGGCGTTCTGGCTGCTCGGCGACGACATCCTGGCGGCCGGCTGGCCCGCCGCGGGGGAGATCGACGTGATCGAGACCTTGAACGACGCCGCCGATTTCCACACCGGCATCCACGCGCCGCAGGAGTCGGTACCCCGCGGCCAGACCATCGCGGCGAGCGGGCCCGCGCCGGTGCCGCTCGCGGGACACTTCCGGACGTACTGGGTGCGCAAGAGCCCGGGACGTATCGAGACCGGCATCGACGACAAGACGCTGTTCACCGTCACCCCAAGCGACCTCGCCCCCGACGCGCGATGGGTCTTCGATCAGCCGTTCCACCTGCTGCTGAACCTCGCGGTCGGCGGCGACTGGCCGGGACCGCCCGACGAGTCGACGCCGAATCCGTCGACCATGCTCATCGACTGGGTCCGGGTGACCGCGCTGTGAACGAGCACCACACGAACGATCACCGCGCCACCGAGCCGCCGGTGTCCGGCGCGCGGACGGGGCTCACCGTGCCGATGACACCGGGGGGTCCGCCGGAGTGGCCGGGTGCCACCTGGATCGCGGTCCTCGACCTCGCCGGGCCCGCCCGCACTCCGCTCGCGGCCGCCGAGGAGGCGGCCGGAGAGGTCGTCTGTGCGGCCGAGGGGGCCGACGGCTATTCCCGGGCCCGCATCCTGGTCCGCGACGGGGCCACTCCCCTGGGCTTCGTCGAGACACCGATCGTCGACGGCACGGTGCGCATCCCGCTCCCCGGCCGTGCCCCGGCCGGCCCGCCCGCGCCGCCGCTCCCACCGATCTCGGTGGTGCTGTGCACGCGCGAGCGGCCCGACGATCTGCGCGGAGCACTGGCCTCGCTGACGGCGCTGGACTATCCGGACTTCGAGATCGTCGTCGTCGACAATGCACCGGTCACCGACGGCACCGCGCGCGTCGTCGCCGAGCTCGGCGATCCGCGGGTCCGCCGCGTCGTCGAACCGGTGCCCGGTCTGTCCAGCGCCCGCAACGCCGGCCTGCGGGCCGCCGCCCACCGGATCGTCTCGTTCACCGACGACGACGTCGTGGCGGATCCGGCCTGGCTGCATGGCATCGCGCTGGGCTTCGCGCGCGGTGACGACGTCGCCTGCGTCTGCGGGACTGTCCCCAGCGGCGAACTGCGCACCCTCTCCCAGGCGTACTTCGACTGGCGTGTCTCGTGGGGTGACAGCCTCGAGCCGAAGACCTACCGGCTCGCCGAGCCCCCCGAGGACCTGCCGCTCTTCCCGTTCCAGGTCGGCGCGTACGGGACGGGCGCCAACTTCGCCGTCCGCCGCGATGTCGTCGCCGGCCTGGGCGACTTCGACGAGCGCCTCGGCGCGGGCACCGCGACGAAAGGCGGCGAAGACCTCGACATGTTCTTCCGGATCCTCACCGCAGGCCACGCCCTGGTGTCCGAACCCTCGGCGATCATCTGGCATCGGCACCGCGACGACAGCGATGCGCTGATGAGCCAGGCCCGCGGCTACGGCATCGGGCTCGGTGCCTGGCTCACCAAGGTGGCGATGACTGCCGAACACCGCCGTCTCGCCGTCGCCGTGCTCCGCCGCCGGTTCCGCGCGGTCGGCCGGGCCGGCCGCGCCTACGCGGCGATCGCCGCGCCACCCCCGGAATTCACGGCGAGTCTGCCGGACTCCGTGGGCCGGACCGAGGTGCTGTCCGTGCTGCGCGGGCCGCGGGCGCTGTTCGCCGAGGGCCGCAAGGTCCGCAAACGGCGCGCGGCCGGCGCGGGGGTGCGATCGTGACGGCCGTGCTGGAGCGGGCGCCACGGCCCGCCACCCCGGGCCGCCGTCGGGGCACCTCCGGGGCGTCGTCCGTCCGGTTCCGGCCCGCGGACCTGGCGCTGCTCGCCGCCGCGGCGGGCCTGCTCGGTCTCCTGCCGCTCGGCACGGTGCTCAAAACCGTCCTGATCGGCCTGTTCGTCTTCACCGGGCCCGGTTTCGCGGTCCTGACCTGGGTTCCGGTGCCCCGCTACGCGCGGCTCGGGGCCGTCCCCACGCTCGGTGCGGCGCTGACCACCCTGGTCACCATCACCGCGATGTGGTCGTACCGCTGGAACACCACCGGGATCCTGGTACTCGGCGCGTGCGCGGTGATCGGCAGCAGTCTCCTCTGGTACGCGCGGAGAGGGCCCGCCCCGGCATGGCGTGACTGGCCGTCGGCGGCGCTCGGCGGCGTCGTCAAGACGATCTCCGCTCCCGGGCTCAATCCCCCCACCGTGCTGACCCTCGCCGCCCTGGTGCTCTGGCTCGCCGCGGTCCCGAATCTGCCGGGCGCCGACGCGAGCTACTACGGGCTCGTGTTCTCCGGTGCGGGCATGCTGCTGATCCCGGCGACGGCGGCGACCACCGTCGCCTTCCTGTGGGCCGTCGTCACCCGGCGATTCGGCGCCGCCGTGTTCGCCCTCGCCGGAACCGTCGTGGTGCTGCGGGTGACCACCTGGGCCGGCACACAGGTTCCGCTGTACGACTGGACGTACAAGCACATCGGGGTGATCCGGTACATCCAGGAACACGGGCTGATCACCCCGAACGGCACCGACATCTACACGCAGTGGCCGGCGTTCTTCGTCGCCTCGGCCTGGTTCTGCGATGTCACGACGCTCGACCCGATGACGCTCGCGCACCTGTTCGCGCCGTTGATCCATGTCCTCCTGGCACTCGTCGTGTACTCGACGGCCCGCCTGCTCGGCCAGCCGCGGATGACCGCGCTGACCGCCGCGTTCCTCGCCGAGGTGGTGAACTGGGTCGGGCAGGACTACCTGTCGCCGCAGGCGTGGGCGATCGTGCTGGCCTTCGGCACCCTGATGCTGCTGCTCGCCTCCCGCGGCGCGCCGCGGACCGCGTTGCTGGCCGTGGTGCCGTTCGCGGCGATGGTGCCCAGTCATCAACTGACCCCGTTCTGGGTGGTCGGCGCCGCGGTGCTGCTCGTCCTCTTCCGGCGCGCCCGCCCCTGGTGGGCGGTCGGCGCGATGGTGCTGATCGTCGGGGCCTATCTGGCCCTCAATCTGGAGGCGGTGGCCCCGTACGGCATCTTCTCCGGGGGCAATCCGGTGGCGAACGCGTCGAGCAACGTGGTGATGGCCGGCGTCCCGGCCAAGATCTACACCTCGATGGTGTGTCGTGGCCTGTCGCTGGCGGTGTTCGGCGCCGCGGCGGCCGCCGCGGTGTGGGCGTGGCGGACCCGGCAGCGACACGTGCTGAGCCGCGCGGTCCTCGCCTTCTGCGCGCTCGGCCTGCTGATGGCGCAGGGCTACGGGGGCGAGGCGATCTTCCGCGTGTACCTCTACAGCCTCCTCGGCTGCGCCCTGCTGATCGCGCCCGCGGTGACCGCGCTGCTCGGCTGCTGGCGGCGCGGCGTGGCGGGCGCCGTGGCGGCCGGTCTCACCTGGCTGGGTGTGCTGGCCGCGGCACTGGCCGGGCTGTTCTCCTTCTACGCGCTCTGGCCGATCATCGTGGAGACGCGCGGTCAGGTCGAGGCGGTGTCGAAGATCGTCGACGAGGCCGAGCCCGGCTCACGGTTCATGATGATGGCGGCGAGCGGACTGCCGACCCGTTCGACGGCCCACTACGCGTCGATGACGCTGCGAGACCCCGACTGGGACAGCCCGATCGAGCTGGTCTACGGCTCCCGGCCGGACACCTTCCCCACCCCGGAGGACCTGGCCTTTCTCAAGTGGAGCGTCGCACAGAATCCGCATCCGACCTACATCATGTTCAGTCCGCAGTCCGAGCGGCGGATGGACTACTACGGCTTCTTCCAGCCCGAGGCGGACGACCGGCTCAAGGCGATCCTGACGGCCTCCGGCGAGTGGACCACGGTGTACGACGACGGCGCGGGCACGGTCTTCTTCCGGCACGCGCCGGGCAAGCGGTAGTCCGGACGATTCTCGCGCGGCGCCTGGCCCGGCCTCGGCTTTGACCGAGCACCGGACTGCTGTCCGGTGGTTGCTCAGCGACCACCGAACAGCAGGCGGCCGCCGGCGCCGCCGCAGTCAGCTTCGCCACCGCGCAGAGTGACCCCGGCCGTGGAGCGGGAACGAGCCGTCGGCAGACGTCGCGGATCTTGTCTGTCGCGGATCTTGCCGAATCCGCCGTCGGACGCGCGACACATTTCGGCGCCGACAGAATCCGCGACGAATCGCCGGGCGGTTCAGCTCGCGCCAGATCGAGACCACGACCGGTAGGGGCCGGACTCGGCCGGCGCAGCGGCCCGGTCGCGCCGCAGCGCGACACCCAGCAGCGTCAGCGACAACACGGCGCCGGTGCCCTCGGCGATCAGCATCGCCCAGCCGGCGGCGACCAGTCCGCGGTGCGGTAGCAGCCAGGCGGTCAGCGAGATCAGCAGGGTGGCCGTGATGATCTGGACGACGAGCGCGCTCCGCACGCGGCGGCGCACCCGGCACATGGCGGTGTACGCGTAGCCGACCGCCGCGAGGGGCAGCGCGCACGCCGCGACGCGCAGCACCGGGCCGCCGTACCGCGCGTAGTCGGGCCCGGCCAGCCGCAGCACCACCGGCCCGGCCAGCAGCAGTCCCACGCACGCGACGCCCGCGATACCGAACAGGATCGCCCCGAACCGGACGGTGAGGGCGCGGACATCGGCTCCGGGCACGCTGGCGGCGGACACGTACGGTCCGGTGAGCATGGTGAGCAGCACGAGCACCGCGGTGAGCAGCGACCAGGAGATCGAGAAGTACGCGCTGTGGTCGGCGCCGACCGCCGCGATCACCAGCATCGGCAGCATGAGCGGGGTCAGCGCACCGACCACGAAGATCCCGTAGTTCCCGGCGGTGAAGGCCACCCGCTCGCCGAGCGGCGGCAGGTCGTCGCCGGGAGCCGGCTGCGCCCGCATGGCCCGCACCGCGAAGTACCCGACGACCAGCGCGGTGAGCAGCGCCGCACCCACCCAGGTCCCGGCGATCCCGGTGCGCCCGATGAAGAACGACGCGATCACCGCGCAGATCAGCTTGAGGACCGAGTGGGCGATGTTCTTGCCCGCGCCCCAGTGGGCCCGGTGCATGCCGATCGTCACATGATCGAGCAGCGCGAACGCCGACAGGATGACGACGAACAGCGGAAAGATCACTCGCTGCGTGGTGTTGGCGAACATCTCGTCGGTCGGGCCGACGAACACGAACACCGTGCCGAGCACCAGGCCGAACACGGCCGCGATCATCAGGCACCCGGCCACCTGCCGGCTCCGCCGGGCGCCGGCGACCGGCAGGAAGCGCTCGAAGTACGAGCCGAATCCGAGGTTGGCGAAGCCCGCGAGCATGGTCGCGGCCGTGATCACCGCCGCGGCGGACCCCACCTCGCTCGCCGGGTACAGCCGGCCGACCACGATCCAGTACACCAGTCCGATCGAGGCCGTCGCGGCCGCCGACACCGTCAGTGCGAGCGAACCTCTGGCGAGGTCGGAGGTGCGCCCGGTCGGAGTCATCCGTTCCAGTGAACAAGTGCCGACCCGGCAAAGCAAGGTAACCCTAAGTGGAACTCGTCACGTTAGGGACCTCGGTGTTGGAGTATCGGTGAGGCTACCCTAATCTGGTTCTGTTCACCGGTCTGTGGATCGGGAGAAGACAGCGAGACGCGGTTCACGCGAGCAAGGAGACAGCCGATGGCCACCGAAGTGAATTCTTCCGGGGCAGACACGTCCGGGGCGAGCGCCCCCAAGCCGGGTCGCATCACGGAAGTCGCGCCGGTGCATGTCACCGACCATATCGATCCCCTGCTGCGGGTCGACGGCAAGGAGCGCAGCGGTGAGCACTTCGCCTGGGTCGACGTGCGGCACCTGCGCGGCCAGGCGCGCGACGCCGTGGTCGCCGCGGCGCTGAACTACGGACTCGACGGCATCGTGAGCGACGACGCGGACCTCCTGGCGACACTGCCGCCGACGGTGCGTCGCGTCCTGCTGTCCTCCGGTGCGGCGCCGACCGCGGAGGGCGCCGACCTGGTGTTCGCCGACGCCGCGTCGCTCACCGACGACGACCGGCCCGACGGCGTCCACGTCGTGGTCAGCGATGCGGCCACCCTGCAGAACGCCTGCGAGCTGGTCCGGCGGGTGCCGTGGACGCTGCTGACCTTCACCGATCCCACCAAGATCCCCCTCGAGATCGTGATCGCCGCGGCGGAGAACTCCGGCGGCAAGACGGTCACCGTCGTCGACGACATCACCGATGCCGAGATCGTGAAGCTGGTCCTGGAGCACGGCTCCGACGGCCTGCTGCTGGCGCCGCGCCACGCCGACGACGTGATCGCGCTGGCGGCGATCCTGGAACCCGGCGAGGAGAAGATGTCGCTGTCGTCGCTGACCATCACCTCGGTGGAGCACATCGGCATGGGTGAGCGCGCGTGCATCGACACCTGTTCGCTGCTCGAACTCGACGAGGGCTGCCTGATCGGGTCGTTCGCCAGCGGCATGTTCCTCTCCTGCAGCGAGACCCACCCGCTCCCCTACATGCCGACCCGGCCGTTCCGCTGGAACGCCGGCGCGGTTCACTCGTACGTCCTCACCCCGGGCAACCGGACCCGCTACGTCAGTGAACTGCGCGCCGGGCAGCCGATCCTGGCGATCCGCACCGACGGCAGTGTTCGCGAGGTCCGCATCGGGCGGGTCAAGATCGAGCGGCGCCCGCTGATCTCCATCACCGCCGAGTCGGCGGAGGGCAAGACGGTCAACGTCATCGCCCAGGACGACTGGCACGTGCGGCTCCTCGGCCCGGGCGGCAGCGTCAACAACGTCACCGAACTCAAGCCCGGTGACGTGCTCCTCGGCTATGTCCCGACCGAGGCCCGGCACGTCGGGCTGCCGATCACCGAGTTCTGTGACGAGCGCTGACGTCACCTCCGCGACCCTCGCGGAACTCTTCGCCGGGGTGGTGGCCGCGCACGGCGCGGCGCCCGCCCTCGCGTGCGGGCGCCGGCGCCTCGGCTACGCCGAGCTCGCCGGCCGCGTGACGGCCGCCGCCGCGGCGTTCGGCGACGACTCGTCGCGTCCGCTGCTGGTCACCGTGCCGCCGGCCACCGACGGCGACGCCTTCGAGGAGGCTGTGGTGGCCCTGGTGGCGGCACTGGTGTCCGGGCGCCCGGTGGTCCCGGTCGACGCCGCGCTCCCGGCCGCCCGCGTGCGCACCATCACCGAGCGGGCCGACGTGTCCCTGCCCGGTTGTGCGATCCTCGTGTTCACCTCCGGGTCCACCGGCGAGCCGAAGGCGGTGCGGCAGGGACCGGGCATGTGGCGGCACCAGATCGCGGAACTGTCGGCCGATCTGGACATCGGGCCCGGCCGCACCGTCGTCAGCGCCCTGCCCCTCAGCTTCGGCGGCGGACTCGACATCGCGCTCACCGCGCTGTTCACCGGGGCGACGCTGGTGCCGGTGGACCCGCGCGACTCCGGCGTCGACGGCCTGCTCGCGACGATCGACGGTCACGCGCCCGACGGCCTGCACCTGTCCCCCCACCTGCTGCGGCAGGTCACCGCCCACCCCGCGGCCGCCGATGCGCTGACGGCCGTGCGCCTGACGTGCACCTGCGGCGAAGCCCCGGACGGCGCGGACCTCGCCGCGCTCCGCGCCGTCGCACCGCACCTCACGTACGTCAACCGCGCCGGATCCAGCGAGACCGGAAACCTCGCGAGCAACGTCTTCCCGCCCGGCCGGCCGATCCCGGACGGCACCGTGATCCCCGGCCGCCCGGCCGCGGGCAAGACCCTCGTCATCCGCGACGACGCCGGACGCCGCCTCGGCGACGGGCAGGTCGGCCGGATCGAGGTGGTGTCGGAGTTCCTCGCCGACGGCTACCTGGTCGACGGCGTCCCCGTCGATTTCGCGACCGACGAGTCCGGTGCCCGCCGCTACCCGCTCGGCGACGCCGGAACGCTGACCGGCGGGGAACTGCGGCTGGCGGGCCGCCTCGACGACGCCGTCAAGATCCGCGGCTACCTGGTCGACGTCTCCGAGGTCACCGCCGCCGTGCGCCGCTGCCCGGGCATCGGCGAGGCCGCGGTCATCGCCCGCGGCGCGCCCGCCGAACTCGTCGCCTACCTGGTGCCCGCGCCCGGCGCCCGGCCGCCGTCGATCGCCGCCGTGCGGACCGCGCTCACCGCGGCGCTGCCCGGATGGATGCGGCCGGCGCACTACGTGCTTCTCCCGCAGCTGCCCCGTACCGAACGGGGAAAGCTCGACCGGCAGGCCCTGCCGGCGCCCGACCCGCGCCCGGACCACGTGCCGCCGCGCACCCGGACCCAGCGACTGCTCGCACCGCTGTGGGAGGACCTGCTGGCCGTCACCGCGGTCGGCGCCGACGACGATTTCGCGGCCCTCGGCGGCGACTCGCTCACCGCGGTCGTCCTGATCGACCGCATCGACGACTGCTTCGGCGTCCGGCTGTCCCCCGCCGACCTCGCGGCGGCCCCGACGCTGGCGAGTTGCGCGGCCCGCATCGACGCGGCCGGGCAGACCGGCGACGCCCGCACCGGCCGGCCGCTGCCCCGCGACACCGTGCTGCTCTCCCCGGCCCGCGACGACGGCCCCATCCCGGACGAGGGCCCCCTCCCGGACCAGAGCACGGCCCGCCCACTGGTGGTCGTCTTCGCCGGCGCCGGCGAGTCGGTCCATGCCTTCATGCCGCTGGCCCGGCACCTGCCGGACTTCACGCTCGTCGGCCTCGGCGCCCACGCGCTCGAGCGCCGCGGCATCCCCGACTACACGATCGGGCGGGCCGTTCGCCGGGCGGTCCGCCAGGTCCGCGCGCTCTCCCCGCACGGACCGTACCGATTCGTCGGGCACTCGATCGGCGGGGTGATCGCGATGGAGACCGCGCGACGCCTCGAGGCCGCCGGCGGCCGCGTCGAACACGTCGTCTGCCTGGACACCGTGCTCGACGACGCGCTGCGCCGCCGCGCACCGATCGACTTCCCGGAGCCTGTCCCGACCGCGCCCGCGAACCGGCCCGAGCCCGCGCCCAGCCCCTCGAGCGCGGCGCGATGGCGGACCCGGCTGCGGTTGCTGACGGCCGGCTGGTGGCCCCGGCCCGCGCACGACCAGTGGGCGCTGTTCCACGAACTCGGGCGCCGCAGCGCCCTCCTGCATCGATTGCGCCCGTGGCCGGGCCCGGTCACCCTGATCAAGGCGGAGGAGAACGACGACCCCGACGACTGGTGGCCACTGCTCGCGCCGGGCACCGTGTCCATCGACCGGGTGCCCGGCGACCACGCCGGAATGCTGCGGCCGCCGTACGCGACCGCGACCGCGGCCCTCGTCGAGCGGGCGCTCGCCGGCCACGGGTCGTCGTGACCTTCCCGCGGCGGCCGCAGCGGTACGCGGTCCACATCCTGGCGCACGCCGATCCCGGCCTGTTCGGTGATCTCGTCGCCTCGCTGCGGCACGACCGCGTCGACGTGTACGCGCACATCGACGCGAAGGCCGACCAGCGGCCGTTCGCCGAGGCCGCCGGCGGCGCGGTGCGCTTCGTCGCCGACCGGACGACCGTCCGCTGGGGCGGCTTCAGCCAGGTGCGGGCCACCCTCGCCAGCCTGGACGCGGCCGGTGACGGCTACCACCGGCATTCCCTGCTGTCCGGCGCCGACGTTCTGTTGCGGCCCATCGACGAGGTCGTGGACGTGTGGTCGGGTCGCACCGAGCTTCTCCGTATCGACCGGCGGATCGACGACGAGCGATGCCCGCAGTACGGCAAGATCGGCCGCTTCCATTTCCCGGATCAGCCGGGGTGGCGGCGGTTCGACGGGCGGATACCGCGCCGGGTCCCGCGGCAGGTCCCCCTGATGCAGGGCAGCACCTGGTGGTCGCTCACCGGCGACGCGGTGCGTCATCTGCGCGGACACCTCGAGGAGCATCCCCGCTGGCTGGCCTTCTTCCGCTTCTCGCACTGTCCGGACGAGTACGTCTTTCACTCGGTGCTGTCCGCCTCGCCCTTCGGCGAGGCCCTGACCAGCATCGGAGGCTCGGTGACGGGCGCCTCTTCGGTGCACGGCCAGCACTTCATCGACTGGCCGCGTGACGGCATCCACCCGAACATGCTCGACGAGGCGGATCTCCCGCGCGCACTGGCCAGCGGGGCGCTGTTCGCCCGCAAGGCCGGACCGTCCTGGGTGTGGCGGGGGGCGGCGGTGTGAGCGTGCGCGATCGGCTCGTGGTCAACGCGAGCGCCCTGATGCTCTCGTCCCTGGCGACCGGCGCCCTCGGCCTGGTCTACTGGATCGCCGCGGGCCGCCTGTTCGATCCGGCGTCGGTCGGCCGCGCCTCGGCGCTGATCAGCACCGCGACCATGCTCGGCTCGTTCTCCTGCCTGTCGCTCGGCGGGGCCTACCAGCGCTTCCTTCCGCTCGCCGGGACCGCGACCCGATCGCTGGTGGCCGGCGGCTATCTGCTGAGCGGCGCGGTCGCGGTGGTCCTGGGTGCCGGTTTCGCGTGGACGCCGCTGTCGGACCGGCTCCTGCACTCCACCGGGCAGCGGCTCGCGTTCCCGGCGATGGTCGTGGTCTTCACCGCTTTCGCACTGACCGACCCGGTGCTCACCGCACTGCGGAAGGCGCCGAGCGTCGCCACCAAGAACATCACCTTCTCGCTCGTCAAACTGCTGCCGCTCGCCGTCCTCGGCGCGGGCAGCGCCGCGGTCGGCATCGTCTTCTCCTGGACGTTGCTCGCGCTGCTCGCCGCCGCGGTGTTCGGCACCGTCGCCATCCGGGGGGCGATCGCCGGAAGCCACGGCGCCAATCTGCTGCCTCCGGTCAAGGAACTGCTGTCCTTCCAGAGCGCGTTCTTCGCCCTGATGCTGGTCTCGGTGGTGACGCCGCTCGCCCTCCCGTTGATCGTCGTCCACCAGGCCGGGGTGAGCGACAACGCCTACTTCAATCTCGCGTGGACCATGTGCAGTGCCGCCGGTCTGCTCAGCGGCGCCGCGGGATCGGCGTTCATCGTCGAGGTGTCGGTGCCGGGGGCGGACCGGCCGGCGCTGCTGCGCCGCTACGCGCCGATCCTCGGCGGGGTCACCGCCGTCACCGCCGTCGGACTGGCGACCGGCGGCCCGCTGGTGCTGTGGATCGCCGGCGGCGACTATCTGGCGGCCGGCTGGAAGCTGATGCTGGTGATGGCGCTGAACACCGTGATCGAGACCGTCGTCACCTTCTACTACACGATCGCCCAGCTGCATCGGCGGCTGCGGCTGATGCTCGTGTCGCAGGTGCTCATCGTCGCGGTGACGGTCGGTGGCGCATACCTGCTGGTTCCCCGCATCGGTCTCGTCGGCGCCGGTCTGGCGAGCCTGACCGCCTCGTGCCTCGCGCTGGCCGTCGTCGCCCTGCCGCTGGTGCATGGGGTGCGGGCGATCTTCGACGAGGTGCCGCCGCCGTCGCCCGTCGGCGAGACGGTCGTGGAGATCCGGGGTTCCTGACCGGGGCGGTGGCGCGCCCGCTCAGCGGCGGGCCGCGGCCTCGATCACCTTCCGCCCGGTGAAGCGGGCGGTCTGCACGCCCGGCCGACGCCGCACCACGCGGGCCGCGGCCCTTACGGCCAGCCAACCCGACGCCGCGCGGGCGCGGACATCGCCGCCGCGATCGGGCCACAGCAGCGCGCGCAGGTCGTCGTCGGCGACCGGCGCCGCGCCCGCCGCGTCGGCGAAACGCCGGGCGATCCGCAGATGCGCCCGATGCTGGGCCTCGGCGTGACGGGCACTGACCTGCGTCGCATGGACGCGGTAGTGATAGCCGACGATCGGCAGATTGCCGAGCCGCCCGTGGCCGGCGAGCCGGGTGATGAACTCGTAGTCCTCGGCGTGCGCGAAGTCCGGGTCGAAGCGCAGGTTCGCGTCTTCGATCACCGACCGGCGGGCCACCAGCGATGCCCCGCAGTGGCAGCTGCCCATCAGCAATCGCTGACGGCAGGCCCGGTCGGAGCGCGGCATCCGCACCCGGCCGGTCATCGCTTCGAACAGCGTGTAGTCGGTCCCGCACGCGACCGCGTCGTCGTGCGCGCGCAGCCACGCCAGCTGCCGCGCGATCCGGCCGGGAACGGACAGGTCGTCGGCGTCCATGCGGGCGATGAACTCGCCGGTCGCCGCGTCGAGGCCGGTGTTCAGGGCGGCGACCAGGCCGGCGTTGTCCTGCCGGATCACCCGGATCCTCCGGTCGCCGGCGGCGGCGACCAGCTCGCCGCCGCCGTCGGTCGAGCCGTCGTCGATCACCAGCAGCTCGAGCCCGTCGATCGGCTCGGCGAGGATCGACTCGGCGGCGTCGACGATGGTGTCGGCGGCGTTGTAGGCGGGCATGATCACCGTGACCACGGGCCGATCGCCCGGTGCGGACCGGTCCACTAGGGCAGCCCCCTTCGGTCGAGGCCGAGCCGGGCGAACAGTGTCTCCCACTGCCGCACGACGTCGCTCGGCGACCGGTCGGCCAGGAACCGCCGGCCGTGCTCACCCATCGCCCGGCGACGCTCGGGATCGGCCATCAACGACGCCAGCGCGTCGGCGAGATCGCCGGGGTCCCCGGAGGCGGCGATCACGCCCGCGGCGCCGCCGTCCGCCAGTTCGACGACGCCCGGCGCGCACGGTGTGGAGACGAACGGGACACCGGCGGACATGGATTCGGTGAGGACCACCGGGAGGCCCTCGTCGATCGACGACAGCGCGAACACGTCCGCCGCGGCGTACAGCCCCGCCACGTCGTGCACGGCCGGTTCGACGGTGACCGAATCGCCGACCCCGGCGCACGTGATCGCCTCGCCGATCTCCGCGCGCAGCGGCCCCGATCCGACGATGCGTAATCGCCACCCCGAGCGTTCGGCGCCGATCCGGCTCCACGCTTCGACGAGCGCCGGGAACGCCTTCTCCTCGACGAATCGTCCGACCGCGACCACGGTGTGCGCGGCCGTGGGGGGACGGAACCCGTTCGGGTCCGCCGGTACGGTGACGGCGACCGGATTGGTGACGACGTGCACGCGCGGTACCCCGGCCCGCCGGAACCGCGCGGCGTCGATCTCGGTGAGTACGCAGAACGCGGCGAGCGAGGGCGCGTGCCGCTGGATGCGCGCGAGGTCGCCGCTGCGCTCGGCCGCGCCGAAGCTGGAGTGATACTGGCCGATGGTCCGCGCACCGATCCCGGCCGAGACCGCGTGCTCCACCAGTCGCCACTGCGTGAGAAGCCAGATCGCCGACGGGTGCGCGTCGGCCAGCGCCCGCAGCTCCGCGACAGCGCGCCGCCGCACCAGCAGGCCGCCGGTGTGGCCGCGGACGGCGAGTTTCGCCGTCTGAAGCCGGGTGGTCGGCTCGTACGGGAGTCCGCTGCGCCGGGTGGTGAGCCGGTATGCGTCGAGGACCGGCCCACCGGCGTCCATCCGGAAGGGCTCGGCCGACGGTTCGATGTCGAGGAGCGACACGGCGTGGCCGTGCTCGGCGAAGGCACGCGCCAGTGTCCGGACGACGGTCTGGACACCGCCGAGGTTCTCCAGGCAGTCCATGCCGAGGACGATCTCGGACGGACCGTCACCGGAGGGCGGACGCACGGGTTGCAAGCGGGTCACGCGTCAGGCCGCCATTTCTCGTGCGCCGGGCTCGGCGCGCGCATGGATCCGGATCTTCTCCTCGTCGGTGAGCCCGATCCGGCGCATCGACCACTTGAGCATGGGCGGTGCCATCACCGAGGTGGTCACCGCGACGATGATCACCGCCGTGTACATCGGTGCCGAGAAGATGCCCAGGCTCAGCCCGGTGGTGGCGATGATGATCTCGACCGCGCCCCGGGCGTTCAGGCCCGACCCGACAGCGGTCGCCTCCCATCGGGACAGACCGCCGACTCGAGCGCCGGCGAAGCTGCCGGCGAACGTCGCGGTGACCGCGACGACGAGCAATGCGAGTGTGCCGAGCGCGACGGTGACGTCCGCGAGAGCGGTCAGGTCCACACGCAGACCGGCATTCGCCAGGAACAGCGGCATCAGCACGGTCATGGTGACGGTGCGCAGCGGTGCGAGCAGGAACGGCGCGCGAGGTCCGATCACCAGGCCGGCCAGAAACGCCCCCAGGATCGCCTCCAGATGCAGCGCCTGGGTCAACGCCGCACATGCGAGCACGAAGACGACGCAGACCGGCACGAACAGCCCGGCGGAAGCCCCCGGCGAGGCTTCGTACCGTTGCAACAGCGGCTGCGCCAGGGGCCGCAGGAGGAACAGTGTCACCGCGAACGCCCCCAGCGTCACGACCGTGATGACGGAGATGTGACCGAGCGTCACACCGGCGGTCGCGGAGGCGGAAGCGACCGCGATCAAGATCCAGGTCATCGCATCCTTCACCGAGGCCGAAACCAGGATGATCTGGCCGACATTGCGGTGCAGTAGACCCATCTCGGTGAGGATCTGGGCGATCACGGGAAGCGCGCTCACCGAGATCGCTGCCGCGATCATCATGACGAACAGGCTTTTCGGTGAGTCGGTCCGCATCGCCTGCGGTACCCACAGGCCGAATCCGACACCGGCGAGCGCGGGAACGGCCATGCCGATCAGGCCGATCGACGCGACTGCTCTGCGCCTTCTTCGCACGAATCCCAGGTCGAGCTCGGTACCGGCGAGGGCCACGAGCAGGATCACGCCGATCTGCCCTACGGCATCGCACAGATGCTGGCGCGCCGGATCACTCGGGATCACCAGGTGCTCGAGCCACGGCCAGACCAGGCCGAGTACAGAGGGGCCGAGCAGAACGCCGGTGAGCATCTCTCCGACGACCTTCGGCATGCCGAGACGCCGCATGGCCTGTCCCAGCAGTACCGCGACACCGAGCAGCACCGCGATCTGGGTGAGGAGACAGACCACGTCGGTGGGCTTCAGGAAGGGCGCCGCCTCGGCGGCGACCGCGGAGGTCGTCATCGGCCGTCTCCGTCAGATGAGGTGTTCGGGGTGCATGTGCGAGGGCGCGAGCTGGAGCACGGTCATGTCCCAGGCGAACATCCGCCGATGACCGATCCGCTCGGAATACAGGTCCGCGAGTGCTGCTCGCTTGTCGCTGTGCGGCCCGACGACGCGGTAGCACGCCTGGTTGAAGGTCCCGAACCACATGTGCATGAACAACCGGGGATTGCGCATCATCATCCGCATCGGGATCAGGCAGCCGATCTCCTTGGCGAGGGCGTCCAGATAGAGGATGTTCGACGGGGTGGCCTCCGGGTGCCGCGGGCTCAGCGACGTCCAGTACTCCTCCCACGCCTTGTCGGTCTCGATGCGCTCGGGCAGGTTCTCCGGGACGGTCAGCTTCCCGTTCAGGACCCGCGCGAAGTAGCGCGACTGCATCTCCGCGCAGAGCGGGACCGCGCCGCTGAGCGGGCGGATGAAGCCGATGAAGGCGGCGGTGCCGTCGTGGTCGGGGTGCAGGAAGTGCCGGTAGAGGTTGCGGACGTTGCCGTCTTCCACCGACAGGTCGCCGATGGCCAGCTCGGTCGCCTGGTAGCCGGTGCACAGGATCACCGTGTCGAATTCGCCGCTGGTGCCGTCGCCGAAGTACACGGTGGAGCCGTCGAAGCGATCGACCCCGGTGTCGTTCAGGGTCACCGCGCCGCTGACCAGAGCGGGGATGAAGGAGACGTTCTTGCAGAAGATCGCCTTCTGGGTCCAGCTGCCGTCCGGATGCGACGCCCGGTTCCACTGCCGGATCGCGTCGAAGTTCTCGTCGTTGTGGAGGGTGTCGATGTCGAGCTTGAGCGGATGCATCGGCTGGCCGAGCGGATTGACGGCGGGTTCGGGTTCGCGGGTCCACGGGAGGACCCGGTTCAGCCCTTCCTTGAGGACGCCGAGGGCCGTCGTCACGACGCCGAGGACCACGGCCATCGCCAGGAACGCCGTCTTGGCGATCCGGCTGTCGCCCCAGAACGTGGAGAAGGCCAGCGGGTAGTCGGTGGAGCGGCGCAGCATCTCGTGATGGTGCGACCGGACGGTGCCGTGATCGGTGGTGCGGCTCCCCTCGACGCGCGGCAGCAGGAACGCCCGCGACCGGATCGCCAGGGTGCACTCGCTCGCGACCTGCGCCACCTCGCGCACCACGTCGGCGCCGGATTCGGCGAGTCCGACGATCAGCACCCGCTTGTCGCGGAACGGTTCGGCGTTGCGGTAGCCGGCCGAGTGGACCACCTCGCCGGAGAAGTCCGCGATCCCGGGGATGCCGGTGTTCGGCGTCTTGAACGGCCCGGAGCACACCGCGACCGCGCCGAACTCCTCCTCGGTCTCGACGCCGTCGCGCCGGACGGTGACGGTCCAGCCGCCGCCGTGGCGGGTCAGGCCGGTCACCTCGGTGCCGAACCGGATGTGGTCGGCGAGGTCGTACCGGCGCGCGTAGCTGCGCAGGTACTCCCAGTACTGGGCCCGCGTGTAGAACACGCGGTCGCCCCGGTGCGGATGGTCCGAGTAGGCCATCAGCTTGATCGAGATCGTCAGGAACAGGTTGTCGCACGCCTTGGTCTTGCCCGCGTCCGCACCCTCCCGGAGCCACAGTCCGCCGAGATCGTCGTTGCGGTCGTAGCAGACCACCTCGTGCCCCTCGTCGCGCAGCTGCTTGATCGTCGTCAGTCCGGACGACCCGGCACCCACCACACAAACCCTCATCGACACTTCCCCTTCATCTCCGGCGCACTCAGCGCCGGCGCAGAACCGCCGAGTACACACCCGGCGCCGACTTCATCAACACGGCGAACACGCAGGAGCGGAACTGCCGCTCGGCCAGCAACGCAGGCAGGTCGCGGAGCGCGACGCCGTCCTGGACCCGGCGGATCGCCGTCGCGTACAGCGGTGGGCGCCGCGGACTCGCGTGATCGGCCCGCATCGCCAGATGTGCGACCGAGATCAGCACCTGCCGGTACCGGAACGCGAGATAGTCCCGATGCCAGTCCAGGCCGCTGGCGGCCACCAGTGTCCGCACCTCGTCACCCGCCGTGAACAGGTCGAACGTGGTGTCCGAGAGCGCCGTCGACAGCGACCCCTCGCGATACAGGTAGCGGTACAGCGCGCGGTCGACCATCGCGACCCGTCGTGCCCGCAGGGCGAGGCGCACGGCGGCGGCCAGATCCTCGTACGCCTGGTCTTCCGGCCACGGCCGGTCGCCGAGCAGGTCGCGGCGGAAGAGCTTGGTGCACGCGTACGCCTTGACACGCCCCCGGAGCAGTTCGCGGGCGTAGACATCGCCGTCGACGACGGGTGCGGGCGAGGCCGCCTCGTCCGTCTGCAGCACCCGTCCGCCCGGATCGACGCGGTGCGTGCGGCACACCGCGAAATCGGCGTCCGCGGCGGTCAGGGCGCCGAGCAGCGTCTCGACGAAGTCGGCGTGGGCCTGATCGTCGCTGTCGAGGAACCACACCAGATCGGTGTCCAGCGCGTCGAGCCCGGTGTTGCGGGCGCGGCCGAGGCCGCCGTTGCGGACCTGCGTGATCAGCGTGTAGTCGCGGGCGTGCTCGCGGAGCGTGTCCTCGGCGATCCGCACCGATTCGTCGCCGCCCCGATCGTCGACCAGGACGATCTGGTCCACCGGATGCGTCTGCGCCAGCACCGATTCGAGGCAGCCGCGCACGTACGGGGCGCAGCGGTACACCGGGATCACCACGCCGACGGTGGGCGTGGTCACCGTGGCGCGAGCTCGCGTGACAGCAGCGGGATCACCTGTTCGGCGAACCGTCGCGCCTCGGCGGCCAGCGGCCATCCGGACAGGATCCAGTGATCGGCGCCCACCTGCTCGGAGAGGCGTTCGATGGTGGCGGCGACGGTGCGCGGACTCCCGATGAGATAGTTGCCCGATCCCTTGCCCGCGATGTCGAACGGTGGTTCCCCCGATGTCCAGGTGGTCAGGCCGGAGGCCAGTCCCGGCGCGAACTCGAGTTCCGCGCGGCCCGGGAGGCGGCCGGCGCGCAGCGCGTCGATCCGGGCCTGCACCTGCGGGTCGTCGCTGGTGATCTCGTCGAGTCCGCCGAACCCGAACGAGCGCAGGTTGCGGTCGGCCAGCCGCGCCATCTCCACCGGATCGGTGCGGGCCAGCTGCCATTCGAAGTGCGCCCAGGCCTCGTCGTCGGTGTCCCGGACGATCACGCTGGCGAGCACCCCGCACGGCAGATCACGGCCGGCGGCCGCCGCCGCGGCGCGGGCCGCGTCGAAGGTCTTCGCGAGCGCGTCCGGCTGCGCCAGGAAGCTCAGGTAGACGTCGAGCACCTCGGCGGCGTGGGCGAGACCGGCGGGCGAGGCGCCGGTCCCCCAGATCGGGAGGCGGTGCTGGCGCGGACCCGCGATGGCGGGTTTGTACTGCGGCCCGGCCCGGAAGTAGTCGCCGTCGACGGCCGCGGTGTCGTCGCCGTACATCGCGCGCACGGTGGCCCAGTACTCGGCGGAGACCCGGTAGCGCTCGTCCTTGCCCTCGAACCGTCCGTAGCGGGCCAGCACCGGATCGGCGCCGTTGACCTGATTGATGATCAGGCGGCCGTCGGAGTAGTGATCGAAGACCTGCGCCTGCTCGGCCATCAGCGCCGGCGGCTTGACGCCCGGGTACTCCGGGATCAGGAAGCGCAGCGCTCGCGTGGCCGAGACCAGCGCGATCGGCTCGCGCGCCGTGCACAGCACGCCGTAGTAGCCGAGCCGGTCGATCTCGGCGGCCACACCGCGCAGGTGGTCCAGCGACGGCGGCACCCGGTACTCCGGCTGCCACGGCACCGTGCCGTCGGCGTGGTTGAGATACCAGAGAAAGGTCTTCTCGCGGGTCATCGCCGGGTGCTCCGATGCAGCTTGCGCTCGTGATTGATGGTGCGCAGCACCCGCATCCCGTCGCTGACCGCGTTGAGGTTGCTGCGGCCGTGGATGCGGCAACGCTCGTGGCTGCCGACCTCGCGGATCTTCTTGCCCGCGCGGATCATCCGCACGTTGATCACGGTCTCCACCTCGAAGCCGTCACCCCACTGCGGCGTCTTGGCGTGCACGTCCGGCAGGTCGAGGACCGGCAGATTGGTCCGCCAGAACGCGTTGTAGCCGTAGCAGAGATCCTGGTATTCGGCGTCGAAGATGCGGTTGACCAGCCAGTTCAGGCCGCGGTTGCCCCACCGCCGGAAGAAGGTGATGTCGTCGCTGGCACCGCCCTGAGAGAACCGGCTGCCTTTGGCGAGGTCCGCGCCGCACAGCAGGGCGTCGACGAAATCGGGGATCTCCGCCGGATCGGTGGACCCGTCGGCGTCGATCATCACGATGATGTCGGCGGTGGCGTGGGCGAAACCGCACGCCAGCGCGTTGCCCTTGCCGGACCGCGTCTGTGTCAGGACCAGGGCCTCCGGCCAGAGCGTGCGTGCCACCTCCACGGTGTCGTCGGTGGAGTGCCCGTCGACCACGATGATCTCGTCGACCTCGGGCATCCGCTCGGCGACGTAGGGCAGGTTCCGCGCCTCGTTCATCGCCGGGATGATCACCGCGACGGTGGCGAACCGGGGCTCGAAGTCGAGTAGCGCGGCGGCGTGGTCGTCCACCGGGGTGGACTCGGATTCGTCGAAGACCTCGGTCACTGGTTCTGTCCCCTTGCATTGAACATGTTCGTGTCGGATTGGAGTGCCCAGCCCCGGCTGGCGCCTCCTACCGTAGGTACATTAGGTTAGCCTGACCAAATACTTACAGAGGAGTGTGGGCACCATCACGCAGGGAATTCAGCGCAGCCGCACGCAGGTCGCGATCGTCGGAGCGGGGCCGGCGGGCCTCAGCCTGGCGCACATGCTCGCCCGGCAGGGCATCGACGCCGTCGTCCTCGAACGGCACGACGAGTCGTACGTGCGGTCGCGGGTGCGCGCCGGAGTGCTCGAGCAGACCACCGTCGACCTGCTCGACGATCTCGGACTGGCCGATCGGCTGCACCGGGAAGCATTGCGGCACAACGGCTTCTACCTGCGCTTCGACGGCCAGACCCACCAGCTCGACTTCCACGCCGACACCGGCCGCAACGCCTGGGTGTACGGGCAGGCCGAAGTGGTCGCCGACCTGATCGACGGCCTGGCCGCGCGGGACGCGCCGGTGCGATTCGGCGCGGCCGACGTCGCCGTCCACGACATCGACACCGACCGGCCGTCCGTCACCTACACCGGTGCCGACGGAACACGGCACCTGGTCGAGGCGGATTTCATCGCCGGTTGCGACGGCTTCCACGGCGCCTGCCGCGCGGCCGTCGCCGAT
Source organism: Gordonia marina (assembly GCF_052036135.1). Taxonomy (NCBI): domain Bacteria; kingdom Bacillati; phylum Actinomycetota; class Actinomycetes; order Mycobacteriales; family Gordoniaceae; genus Gordonia; species Gordonia marina. The sequence continues at coordinate 160,140 of NZ_JBPSDN010000004.1, read as the reverse complement.
CGCATCCGGACCGCCGAGCGCGCCTGGCCGTTCGCCTGGCTCGGCATTCTGGCCCACAGCACGCCGGTGGCCGAGGAAGGCACGTATTCGGTGCACCCGGACGGTCTCGCGGTGCACAGCATGCGCGGTCCGCGGTTGTCGCGTCAGTATCTCCAGGTCCCGGCCGGCACCGACCCGGCCGCCTGGTCCGACGCCGAGATCTGGGCGGAACTGCGCCGCCGCGGCGCGGCCGACGACGCCCCGGAGATCGAGTCCGGGGAGATCATCGAACGCAGCCTCGCCCTCCTGCGCAGCCTGGTCTCCGAGCCGATGCGCGTCGGTTCGCTGTTCCTGCTGGGCGATGCCGCGCACATCGTGCCGCCGACCGGGGCCAAGGGGCTCAACCTCGCGGTCTCCGACGCGTGCGTCCTCTCGCACGCGCTGGGCGGCTTCTACGCCGAACGGCGCACCGACCTGCTCGACGCGTACTCGGACACCGCACTGCCGCGCATCTGGCAGGCGCAGGCGTTCTCCTGGAACATGACCTCGATGCTGCACCGCACCGACGGTGATGGATTCGACTGGCCGCTGCGCCGGGCCCGGTTGCAGCGGATCGTCGATTCGGACGATGATCGCCGGGCGATCGGACATGTCTACCTCGGACTTCCGTTCCCGACGCGCTGGCGGTACGCGTGATCGACCACGTAGCTGGTGTCCGGCGCGACGGCATCGGGCATGCCGAACCTGCTGGTCAACAGTGCTTCGGCGGCGTCGCGGGTCAACGCCCGCTCGGTCCGCCGCGGTCCGCGCGCCTCGATGAGGCGGTAGGCGATCGGGCCGGCCGGGCGATCGGGGCGCCCGGTGAGCGTGTCCCGCCCGCCGGGGCCGACCGGACGGGTGCAGATCACCGAGCCGGTGAACCGCGAATGCGGCGAACTGCTGTGCCAGCGCGCCATCTCGGCGAAGTCGTCCAGGTTCCGGTCGATCGGGTCGAGCCGGTACGACGCCCCGCCGAGCCGCACGAGGAGATCGGCGGGGTCGCTCGGATCGATCGGCCGGGTCACCGCCTCCCCGCCGAAACCGACGTCGACCAGCAGCCGGCGGTCCGGCGTGGGTGCGGCGACCACGGCCATGTGCCCGCGGGCCGGTCCCTCGCCCGCGCCGGAATCGACCCGCGCGCCCCACAGGGTCACCGGTACGCCGAGGGCGTCGAGCGCGAGCGCCAGCAGCCCGTTGAGCTGGTAGCAGATGCCGCCGCGGCGGCCGTCGATCAGCCGGGCGATCAGCGCGCCGGGCGCGACCCCGACGCATTCGCCGCGATGGATGTCGAGGTTCTCGAAGGCGATCGTGGCGTGCTGGGCCGCGGCGCACATCCGGATCAGCGCGACCGGATCGGACACGGCCGCCACCTGCGGCGACAGCCCGATGCGTGCCAGGTACGCGCTCGTCGGGAAGGTCACATCGCGCTCAGCCATACCAGTAGGATAGGCTACCCTCACATTCTTGAAGAAGGACCCCTCAGATGATCGAGAACGCCACCGCCCGTCCGGCGATCCTGGACGGCAAGCAGGTGCGGATGCACCGTATCTTCTCCGCGTCCAGCGGGCGCGCGCTGATCGTGCCGATGGACCATTCGGTCACCATCGGGCCGCTGGGCGACCACGCCCACGCCGACCGGCTGGCCGCGGTCCTGGGTGACGCCGGCGCCGACGCCATCGTCGTCCACAAGGGCCGGGCCCGGCACATCGACCCGGCGCATCTGCGGTCTCTCCGCCTCATCGTGCACTTGTCCGCGGGTACCGCCCTGTCGGTGGACACCACCGGAAAGGTGCTGGTCGGGTCCGTCGAGGAGAGCCTGGTGCTCGGCGCGGACGCGGTGAGCGTGCACGTCAACATCGGTTCCCCCACCGAGGCGCAGCAGCTCGCCGACTTCGGGGCCGTCGCCGCCGAGTGCGGGCGGCTCGGCATGCCGCTGCTGGCGATGATGTATCACCGCGGCCTCGTCGACGCGCCGGAGCCGCCGTCGGTGACGACGCTGTCGCATCTCGCGGCGATCGCGACGGATCTGGGCGCCGACATGGTCAAGCTCGACTACGCCGGCGACCCGGCCTCGATGGACGCCGTCGCCGCCACCTGCCCGCTGCCCATCGTGGTCGCCGGGGGTGCCGCGACCAACGACGACCACGCCGTCGACCTGGGCTCGGAGATCGCCGAGTCCCGGGTGGCGGGGCTGAGCTTCGGCCGCCAGATCTTCCACGCCGCCGACCCGGCCCGCGTCGCGGGCGCCCTCGCCCGCCGCCTGCACCACCGCACCGGCTCCCGCGCCCTCACCCCCGCCTGACCGCCCATGATGGTCGAGCGGAGTCGAGACCTCCGCCCAGTCCGGGTGATCTCGACTCCGCTCGATCGTCCTGTACTCCGCTCGATCGTCACACGCGGGCGCGCACCCCATGATGGTCGAGCGAAGTCGAGACCTCCGCCCAGTCCGAGTGATCTCGGACTCCGCTCGATCGTCGAGCGCTCCGCTCGATCGTCATGCCGGGGAGCAGCGCCGTCTCAGAGCCGGATTCTGCTCAGCACCGCGTAGTGGTCCGATCCCGGCAGCCGGACCCGCTCGAACGACACCGGCTCCGGTCCCCCGCGCGTCGCGATCCGGTCGAGCGCGAGCACCGGCGGGATCAGCGTGCGGTTCGCCGGATAGGTCGCGACGATCCCGGCGCCCGTGTGCTCGGCGGCGTCGGTGAGCGCCGCGTCGCCGAACAGTGCGCGCAACTGCGCGTGGTCGTACGTCGAGTTGAAGTCCCCACCGATGACGGCCGGCAGCGGCTCGGCCCGCAGGGTGGCCCCGAGTGAATCCAGTTCGGCCGCCCAGTGCCACGCGGGCTCGGGCCACGGCGGTACCGGGTGCACCGCGTACAGCGCGAGTCGCCCGAAGCCCGGGACCAGCGCCTCCGCCCGGACGTTCGCCATCCGGTACGCCCGGATCCCTTCGCCCGTCAGCCGCGTCCCGTTCTCCAGCGGATAGCGGGAGAACAGCCCGGTCCCGCCGCCGCCCGAGGCGACGGGGTACACCACCGAATACGGCAGCCGGTCCGCGATGCCCGACTCCCGGATCCGGTCGAGCGCCGCATCCGTCAGCTCCGACACCGTCAAGACATCGACGTCCCGGTCCTGAACCGTCCGGGCCAGCGCGGGGACGTCGGCCCGGCCCAGATAGATGTTCGCCTGCAGCACGGTCAGCGTCGCACCGTGCCCATCCGCGTTCGCCGACCCCAGGTACAGCGGCGCTTGCGTCAGCACGGCCGCCGCGGTCACGGCGACCGCCGGAACGATCAACCGCGCGCGCCGCGAGAACAGACTCAGCGTCAGCCCGGCCGGGGCGGCGAGCATCAGATACGGCGCCACCGAACCGAGCCGGGCGACCAGATTGCTCGTGACGTCCACGTAGTGCAGCAGCACGCCGAGCACCCCGCACGCGAGCAACGCGATCACCGCGGGCGTCCGGAGTCGGGTGATCACCCCTCCATCTTAGGGTGCCCTCACGGACTGAGCCTCGGGCCGGTCTCGAAAACACTAGGCTCGGAGTCACGCGCATCCGACGATCAGGAGCCCCCGTGTACCCCGGTTCTCACCTGCCCGAGTTCGCCGACAAGCCCGCGCTGATCCGCGCCTCGACCGGTGAGACGGTGACCTACGCGGAACTGATGGACTCGTCGACGCGGATCGCCAATCACCTCCGCGACCTGGGCCTGCGCCCCGGCGACACCATCGCGATCGTCTCCGAGAACGACCTGCGCGTGTTGAGCGCCTACTGGGCGGCGGTGCGCAGCGGCATGTACGTGACCGCGATCAACTGTCACCTCACCGCGGGCGAGGTCGACGTGATCCTCGAGGACTGCGGCGCGGGCGCGCTCTTCGCCGGTGCGGGCTCGGCCGCGGCCGTCGCCGGTGCGGCCCGGCTGATCACCGATCCGGCCCGGCGGATGGCGTGGGGCGGCCCGATCCCCGGCTTCACCGACTACGACACCGTGCTCGCCGCCGCGTCGCCTGCGCCGCTCACCGACCAGCCCCGCGGCACCGACATGCTGTACTCGTCGGGTACCACCGGCCGGCCGAAGGGTATCCGTCCGCCGCTCCCGGACGGGCAGGTCGACGAGGTGCCCGACATGGTGACGGCGGTCTTCGGCCCGCTCTACGGCTTCGGCCCGGACACCGTCTACCTGTCCCCCGCGCCGGTGTATCACGCTGCGCCCCTTCGCTATTGCGCGATGGTCAACGCTCTCGGCGGCACCGTGGTGATGATGGACCGCTTCGACCCGGAAGAGGCTCTCGCGCTGATCGAGCGGTACCGCGTGACCCACAGCCAGTGGGTGCCGACCATGTTCATCCGCATGCTGAAACTGCCGGACGACATCCGCGCACGCTACGACGTGTCGAGCATGACCGTCGCCATCCACGCCGCGGCCCCGTGCCCGCCCGAGGTCAAGCGCGCGATGATCGAGTGGTGGGGGCCGGTGATCCACGAGTACTACGCCGCGACCGAGGCCGCCGGCGTCACCCTCATCGGCCCCGGCGACGCCCTGCAGCGGCCGGGCTCGGTCGGCCGGGCGGTCCTGGGGATCGTCCACATCTGCGACGACGACGGCCGCGACCTGGCGCCAGGCGAGATCGGCACCGTCTACTTCGAACGCGACAGCGTGCCGTTCGTCTATCACAACGACCCGGTGAAGACGAAGGCCGCGCAGCACCCCGATCACGAGTTCTGGGCCACCACCGGCGATCTCGGCTATCTCGACGACGAGGGCTTCCTCTATCTCACCGACCGGCGCGCGTTCACGATCGTCTCCGGCGGCGTCAACATCTACCCGCAGGAAGTCGAGAACGTGCTGGCCACGCATCCCGCCGTCTACGACGTCGGCGTCATCGGTGTGCCCGACGACGACCTCGGCGAGGTCGCGCGCGGGTACGTCCAACTCGCCGACGGCGTGGAACCGTCCGCGGAACTGGCCGCGGAGCTGCTCGCCTACGCGGGCGAACACGTCGCCGCATTCAAACTGCCGCGGTCTATCGAGTTCCTCGACGAGTTGCCGCGCACCCCCACCGGCAAACTCGTGAAGGCGACGCTGCGGACCATGGTCGCCGACCGGAATGTGGGATAGGTAACACCTGTTCGGGGGCCGGCGACATAACCGGTGTCGGGACTCCCGGGTCGGGGAGGATCGAGAACACCGTGCACCGCACCGCATTTCGTCGTCTACCGGCCTGTCTCGCCGCGGCCGCTCTGCTGGCTGGAACGGGCCTGATCACCGGGCCGGCACTCGCCGACGACAGCACCACCACCACGACGACGACGCAGACCACCGAGACCACGACCACCACCGACACCACGACACCGACCGAGACCACGCAGACCACCACACCGAGCGGCGACACCGGCACGCCCGCCACCAGCGGCTCGGCGACCGAATCGGGATCACCGACCGAAGGTCCGCCCACCTCCGCGCCGACCGACGGCATCCTGAGCATCCGGGCGATCGACGTGGCCGGTGGCACCGACGTGACCGACGTCCCGGCGCGCGTCTTCCGTCCCGATCCGGCCGACACCCGCCTGCCCGCATCGATGCTGCTCCCGTCGGGCCGGTACCGCGTCGAACTGCTGGCCGTCCCGGGCGGCTACCGGCTGCTCTCGCCGTGGCACCTGGAGGGCGTGGTGCCGCCCGGTGAGACCGGCGTCGTCGTGTTCCGGATGGAACAGACCGGTGGACCGCACGACCGCGTGCCGATCAAGTCGATCCCGTCCGGCCGCACCCGATGAGCGCCACCCTCCGGTCGCTGCTGGCCGTGCTCGCGATCCTCGCGACCGCGCTGCTGGCCGGTTGCGGCACGCAGAGCGCGGCACCGAGCAGCCAGACCGGCGCCCAGCGGTCGCTACCGCCTCCGGTGGTCACCCACACCGACGACGCCTCCGCCCCGGTCCGGATCGCCGTCGGCGGCCAGTCCGCTCCGACCCGCACGGTCGACACCGACGCCGATGGGGTCCTGCTGCCGCCCAAGGACATCCACGAACTGGGCTGGTGGATCGGCTCGGCGCGGCCGGGCTCCGGGGCCGGCACCATCGTGGTCACCGGGCACGTCGACGACGTCGACCTGGGTACCGGCTTCGCCGCCCGATTCGCCACGCTCAAGCCCGGGGACCCGATCGAGGTCGATACCGCCGATCAAGCCGTGCATCGCTACCGGGTCACCACCACCGAAGAGGTGTCCAAGGAGGGCGGTCTGCCCGTCGACCGGCTGAACCGCCTCGACGGGCCGGAGACCCTGGCCCTGGTCACCTGCGGCGGCCCGTTCGTCGGCCCGCCCCTCGGCTACCGGGACAACGTGGTGGTCTTCGCCTCCCCGGCGTGATGCCCTCGGTGTCCTACACTCCATCGGTGACTTATGTGAACCCCGCGATGGGGCAGATGGCTCCGGCGCCCGCCCTCGATGCGCCGTATGCCCGTATCCTGCGTCCCGACGCGATCGCCGTCCTCAGCGAGCCCGCGCTCGTCGAGCTGTCGCGATCCGCCACCCGGATGACGACGCGGCGTCCGCTGATCATGGTCGCCGTGATGGTGCCGCTCATCGTGCTCATGATCACGCTGCCGGATCTCGGTACCGCGTCCGGGCTCGTGGGACTCATCGGCGGACTGATCATGGCGGCGATCGTCCTCGGAGTGTTCTTCGTCGGCGTCAACCGCCGCCGGGAACGTGCCCTGATGGACATCGCCACCGCCGGAGTACGGGCGCCCGAGTATCGCTACGAGGCCGCCTTCACCCCCCATTTCGCGGACATCGCCGTGGTGGGCAGCCGGATCGTCCGCATCTACTACACCACCCTGACCAGGGCGAACGTTCGAGACGGCGTCGTTCTCCTCTACTGCCGCGACCTCTTCTACTTCCTGCCGCGGGAACTCTTCGACGACACCCGGCTCGACCACCTGCGCGCGTGCGGCGTGCGGGTCACCGTGCGCTGAGCGCGCACCGTCGTGTCGGCGGCGGTCACGCCAGCTCGATGATCTCCTGGTACTCGTCCGACCAGTGGTCCTCGGTGCCGTCCGGCAGCAGGATCACCCGCTGCGGATCGAGGGCCGCGGCGGCGCCGGGGTCGTGCGTCACCAGCACGACGGCGCCGGTGTAGCTGCGCAGCGCCTCGAGGACCTGCTCGCGCGAGACGGGGTCGAGGTTGTTGGTCGGCTCGTCGAGCAGCAGCACGTTGGCGGCCGACGACACCAGCCCGGCCAGCGCCAGACGTGTCTTCTCGCCGCCGGACAGCGTCCCGGCCGGCTGTTCGAGCTGCGGGCCGGTGAACATGAAGGCGCCGAGCAGCCCGCGCAGGTCCTGCTCCCCCGCGTCGGGCGCGGCATGCCGGATGTTCTCCCAGACGCTCGCCCGATCGTCGAGCGTGTCGTGTTCCTGCGCGAAGTAGCCGAGCTTGAGGCCGTACCCGGCCTCCACGGTGCCCAGGTCGGGCTGCTCGGCACCGGCGAGGATGCGCAGCAGCGTCGTCTTACCCGCACCGTTGAGGCCGAGGACGACGACGCGGCTGCCCTTGTCGATCGACAGGTCGACGCCGGTGAAGATCTCCAGCGATCCGTAGACCTTGGTCAGTTCGGTGGCCGTCAGCGGCGTCTTCCCGCACGCGGCGGGCTCCGGGAACCGGATCTTCGCGGTCCGGTCGGCCACCCGCTCCTCTTCGAGCTCGTCGATCATCTTCTCGGCGCGCTTGAGCATCTGCTGCGCCGCGGTGGCCTTGGTCGCCTTGGCCCCGAGTTTGGCGGCCTGCGCACGCAGCGCCCCGGCCTTCTTCTCGGCGTTGGCGCGTTCGCGGCGGCGACGCTGCTCGTCGGTGGCGCGCTGATCCAGGTAGCGCTGCCAGTTCATGTTGTAGACGTCGGCCTCACCGCGCACCGCGTCGAGGAACCACACCCGGTTCACCACATCGGCCAGCAGTTCGACGTCGTGGCTGATCACCACCAGCCCGCCGTCGTGATTCTGCAGAAAGGTCCGCAGCCACGAGATGGAGTCGGCGTCGAGGTGGTTGGTGGGCTCGTCGAGCAGCAGGGTGGTGTCCGACTTGCCGGACCCGTCCGAGGCGGCGAACAGGATCCGGGCCAGCTCCACGCGGCGGCGCTGACCGCCGGACAGCGTCCGGAGCTCCTGCTCCAGCACCCGGTCGGGCAGGCCCAGGTTGTTGCAGATACGAGCGGCCTCGGACTCGGCGAGGTAACCGCCGAGCGTGCCGAAACGCTCCTCGAGCCGGGAGAACCTGGCGATCGCCTGATCGCGCTTCTTGTCGTCGACGGCCTCGGCCATGATGACCTGCTGCTTGGTCATCTGCGCCAGGATCTCGTCCAGACCGCGCGCGGACAGCACCCGGTCCTTGGCCAGGACGGAGAGGTCGCCCTCCTTCGGATCCTGCGGCAGATAACCGATGGGCCCGCTGCGGCGCACCGAACCGGCGTACGGTTCGGTCTCGCCGGCCAGGATGCGCAGGCTCGTCGTCTTGCCCGCGCCGTTGCGTCCCACCAGGCCGATGCGGTCGCCGGGGGCGATGCGCAGGGCATCGCCGGGCGCGGACAGCAGGGTCCGGGCGCCCGCTCGAACCTCCAGGTCGGTCGCGGTGATCACGACGAGCCATGCTACCGCCGGGCCCGGTGCCCCCCGAAATCGTCGCCGCCATCCCCTACCCTGGCCCCATGACCTCGTCGGCGCGCACCCTGCTGGTGGTCGGCGCCGGACCGGCCGGCCGGGCCCTCGCGCATCGCGCGCTGGTGCACGGGATGTCGGTCACCGTCGTCGACCCGGCACCGGACGCTGCGTGGCGGTCGACCTTCGGGATGTTCGACGACGACCTGCCCGGGTGGCTGCCCCGCGACGTGATCGCTTGCGACGCACCCAGTTTCACCGTCTTCACCCCGGAGCGCCGGGAGGTCGGGCGCCGCTACTGCGTGCTCGACGCACCCGCCCTGCAGCGTGCGCTCACGCTCGACGGCGCCCGCCTCGAGGCGTCGCGGGCGAGGGAGATCACCGCGCACACGGTCCGGCTGGACGACGGCCGGCTCCTGTCCGCCGACCACGTGATCGACGCCCGCGGCGGCGGGGCCACCGACCCGCGGATCCCCCGGCAGACCGCCTACGGGGCGGTGGTCTCCGGCGACGGGACCGAGATGGTGCTGATGGACTGGCGGCAGACCGGTGCGGCGGCGCCCACGTTCAGCTATCGCGTCGGCCTCGGCGGCGGGCGGCGGCTGATCGAGGAGACCTGCCTGGCCGGAGCTCCCCCGGTCCCGCTGGACGTGCTCGCCGCCCGGAACGCACGACGCGCCGGCAGCGCAGAACCCGGCGGCGCAGAACCCGAACTGGTCGACTTCCCGCTCCACCCCGGGCCGGCGCCGTGGCGGCCACCGGACGGTGTGCCGCGCTACGGCGCCGCCGGCGGGCTGATGCACCCGGCGACCGGCTACAGCATCGCCGCCTCGCTGGGCGCGGCGGACGGCCTCGCGGCGGCGCTGGCACGCGGCGGCGATCCGGTGCGCGCGCTGTGGCCCCGGCGCGCCCGCTGGACCTACCGTCTCCGGCTGGTCGGCCTGGCGGTGCTGCTCGGGTTCGACGGCCGCGAACTGACCGCGTTCTTCGACGCCTTCTTCGGCCTGCCGGTGCACCGCCAGCGCGCCTACCTCGGCGGTCGTGACGACCTGCGGGGCACGCTCGCCACGATGTGGGCGGTCTTCCGGGCGCTCCCCGGACAGCAGAAAGCGCGCCTGGTGAGACTCACCGGGCGCGCCGTCTGGGCTGGACGCCCTCGCTAGTCGTTGCCCTGCGCCTGGGATTCGGCGATCGCCTTCTCCACGTCGAGGGCCTCGACCTGCTCCACCAGCGACTCGAGTGCCTGCGGCGGGAGGGCGCCGGCCTCGTTGAACACCAGGTGGCCCTTCTTGAAGACCATCAGCGTCGGGATGGAGCGGATGCTCGCCGCCGAGGCGAGCTGCTGCTCGGCTTCGGTGTCGACCTTGCCGAACACCAGGTTCGGGTACTTCTCCGAGGCGGCCTCGAAGGTGGGCGCGAATTGGCGGCACGGGCCGCACCACGACGCCCAGAAATCGACCAGGACGATCTCGCTGTCCAGAATGGTCTGCTCGAAGTTCTCGCCGGTCAGTTCAATAGTGCTCATGTGTTCCTCAACATCGGTGACACCGGGATATTCCCGAGGCTACCGGGACGGCCCGCCGCCCGGGGCACTACCGCCACCGGGAGGGGCGGATCCCTGGGTATCGGCCGGCAGGACCGGCCTCGGCTGATCGAGCACCGTCGGCTGTTCCCCGAAGCCGGCGGTGGCGCCGCCGGGCCGCGGCTGGTTCAGCACGGTCGGCGCCTCCCGCGGTGGGGGCGGGACGGGCGCCGCGCGGGCCGGCATCGGTGGCCGGGGCGGTGCCGGGCGCGGCGGTGCCTGCTGGGGGCCGGGACGTCCTCCCGGGCGGGGTGGCGCGGCGAAACCCGGTCCGCGGGGCGGTCCGGCGACCGGTGAACCGGCGTACGGCCGTGGTCCGGGCGGCCCGCCGACCGGTCCGAACGGCGCAGGACCGGGCGGCGGACCCGCGGGCGTCCGGCGCCGGCGCCGGCGAAGCAGCACCGTGACCGCCGCGATCACCACGACGACCACCGCCACCGCGATACCCACCCCGATCCAAAGCCACCGGCCGGGGAACGACGACGACGGTGCCGCATCGACGGCGGCGAGCGTGACACCGTTCTGGGTGAGGAAGGGCCGCAGGGCGATGTTGTCGGTGATGAAGTTGAAGGTGGCCTTGTCGTCGGTCAGCGCCGCGTACGCCGAGTTGGTGCCGATCACCCGGGACTGCGCGTCGACCGTCGGGCCGCCCGACATGCCCTTGCCGAGCGTCGCCGAGATCTCGGTCCGGTACAGGCCGCTGTCCGCGGTCTGCCGCGACGACACCTTGCCGAACTGGAACGACGGCTGCGCCAGCTTGTCGGAGTCGTTGGTCAGCTGCACCGCGCCGGGGAAGCCGGCCGACACCACGTCCTGCCCGGGTTCCGGGGCGCGGTCGGAGATCGCCAGCGCGGGAAGCTTCTTCGGCGGCGCGGCGATACGCACCACCGCGTTGTCGCCCTGCTCGAAGGTCTGGAACGCGACCACCGACACCGGAACCCAGTCGGCGAAGACCTGCCCGGCACCGTCCGCCTGCCGAAGCTTGACCGTGACCGCGGCGCCGTCGTCGCCGGACTCGCCCGCGACCGGCCACTTGTCGTGAATCGCGACCTGCGCGTTCTGCTGGATCCAGCTGTCCGATGCGTTCTGGCTCTGGCCGATCATCCGCACGGCCTCGGCGCGGAAATCGTCGAGCAGGGTCGGTTCCTTGCCGTTGACGCAGTGTCCGGCGGTCGCCACGTACCCGGCCGGGTCGACGATGTAGCCGGTGCAGCTGGCCTGCACGGTCAGCGGCGGGGTCCACTGCGGGCCCGAGCGCAACGGCACCTGGACCCGCGCGGTGTACTCGCTCTGCAGGTAGACCAGGGACGACCGGATCGCGGCCGAGATCTCCGAATCGTTCGGCTCGGCGGCGGCGGGCGCCGCACAGAGCAGCGCGAGGAGAAACGCCGAGGTCAAGGACGCGGCGCGCAGGAGGAGCCTCACCCGGGTGAAACTATCACAGCCCTCAGACGGTGAAACCGAGTGCGCGCAGCTGCTCGCGGCCGTCGTCGGTGATCTTGTCCGGACCCCACGGCGGCAGCCAGACCCAGTTGATCTCCACGTCGGTGCACAGGCCGCTGGTGACCAGCGCGCCGCGCGTCTGATCCTCGATCACGTCGGTCAGCGGGCAGGCCGGCGAGGTCAGCGTCATGTCGACCTTCACCGACGCGTCGTCGTTGATGCTCAGGTCGTAGACCAGGCCCAGGTCGACGACGTTGATGCCCAGCTCGGGGTCGACGACGTCGCGCATGGCCTCTTCGACGTCGTCGTAGGTGGGCAGCGAGGTCTGCGGTTCGTTCACTTCGGTCATGTCAGATTCCGCTCTTTCAGGTGGGCTTGGGCGAGGGCGTCCTTGAAGGCGAGCCAGCCGAGCAGTGCGCATTTGACGCGTGCCGGGTACTTGCTGACCCCGGCGAAGGCGATGCCGTCGCCGATCACGTCCTCGTCACCGGCGTCGGCGCCGCGGGACGTCAGCATGGCGTTGTACGAGTCGACGGCCGCCAGCGCGTCGTCGATCGACAGGCCGACGATCTGGTCGAACAGCACCGACGTGGACGCCTGCGAGATGGAACAGCCCTGGCCGTCGTACGACACGTCGGCTACCACGCCGTCGTCCAGGTGAACGCGCAGCGTCACCTCGTCGCCGCAGGTCGGGTTCACATGATGCACCTGGGCGTCGTACGGGTCGCGCAGACCGCGCCCGTGCGGGTGCTTGTAATGGTCCAGGATCACGTCCTGGTACATCTGCTCCATACGCATCAGGAAAAGAACTCCTGCGCCGTGACGATCGCGCCGGCCAGCGCGTCGACCTCGGCGGTCGTGTTGTAGAGGGCGAACGAGGCGCGGGCACTGGCCGCGACGCCCATCCGGCGGTGCAGCGGCCACGCGCAGTGGTGGCCGACGCGGATGGCCACCCCCTCGTCGTCGAGGACCTGCCCGAGGTCGTGGGCGTGGATGCCGTCGACGACGAACGAGACGGCGCCGCCGCGGTTCTCGGCGGTGGCCGGGCCGACCAGGCGCAGCCCGTCGATCGCGGTGAGCCGCTCGAGCGCGTGCGCGGTCAGCTCGTGCTCGTGCGCGGCGACCGCGTCCATCCCGATGTTCTCCAGGTAGTCGACGGCCGCGGCCAGCCCGACCACCTGCGAGGTCATCGGCACCCCGGCCTCGAAGCGCTGCGGCGGTGCCGCGTAGGTGGAGACCTCCATGGTGACGGTCTCGATCATCGAGCCGCCGGTCAGGAACGGTGGCAGCTGCCCCAGCAGCTCGGCGCGCCCGTACAGCACGCCGACGCCGGACGGTCCGAGCATCTTGTGCCCGGAGAAGGCGGCGAAGTCGACGCCCAGGGCCGCGAAATCCACCGGCAGGTGCGGCACCGACTGGCAGGCGTCGAGCACGGTGAGCGCGCCCACCTCGCGGGCCCGCCGGACCAGCTCGGGCACGTCGGCCACGGCGCCGGTGACATTCGACTGGTGGGTGAACGCGACCACCTTGACGGTGTCGTCCAGGGTCAGCGAGTCGAGATCGATGCGACCGTCGTCGGTCACCCCGTACCAGCGCAGGGTGGCACCGGTGCGGCGGCACAGTTCCTGCCACGGCACCAGGTTCGCGTGGTGCTCCAGTTCGGTGATGACGACGGTGTCGCCCTCCCCTAGCGGGGTGCCGCCGAACAGGCCGGCCGCCCGGTCGTCGCCCAGGGTGTAGGCGACCAGATTCAGCGCCTCGGTCGCGTTCTTGGTGAACACGATCTCGTCGACCGCGCCGCCCACGAAGCCGGCGATCCGGGCGCGGGCGTGCTCATAGGCGTCCGTCGCCTCCTCGGCCAGCTGATGGGCGCCGCGGTGCACGGCGGCGTTCCGGGTCAGCAGGAAGTCGCGCTCGGCGTCGAGCACCTGCAGCGGGCGCTGCGAGGTGGCCCCGGAATCGAGGTAGACCAGCGGCTTGTCGTCGCGGACGGTGCGGGCCAGGATCGGGAAATCCGCGCGCACCGCCGCGACGTCGAAGGTCGGGACCGTCGTAGTCACGCCGATCAGCTCGCGGCGGCCGCCGCCGAGGTGAACCGCACGTAGCCGTTCTCCTCCAGCTCGTCGGCCAGTTCGGGGCCACCGGACTCCACCACGCGGCCGTCGACGAAGACGTGCACGAAGTCGGGCTTGATGTAGCGCAGGATGCGGGTGTAGTGCGTGATCAGCAGCACGCCGCCGTGCACGCGCTCCTTGTAGCGGTTGACGCCCTCGGACACCACGCGCAGGGCGTCCACGTCCAGACCCGAGTCGGTCTCGTCGAGGACCGCGAACTTCGGCTTGAGCAGGGCCAGCTGCAGGATCTCCAGGCGCTTCTTCTCGCCGCCGGAGAAACCCTCGTTGACGCCGCGTTCGGCGAACGACGGATCGACCTCGAGCTCGGCCATCGCCTCCTTGGTCTCCTTGACCCAGTGGCGCAGCTTCGGGGCCTCCCCGCGGACCGCGGTGGCGGCGCTGCGCAGGAAGTTCGACGTCGAGACGCCGGGCACCTCGACGGGGTACTGCATGGCCAGGAACACACCGGCACGGGCGCGCTCGTCGACGCTCATCGCCAGCACGTCCTCGCCGTCCAGGGTGATCGAGCCCTGGGTGACGACGTACTTGGGGTGACCGGCGATCGCGTACGCCAGCGTCGACTTGCCGGAGCCGTTCGGGCCCATGATGGCGTGCGTCTGATCGGAGTCGATCGACAGGTTCACGCCCTTGAGGATGTGGATCGGCTCGGCATCGGGGTCGGTGGAGGCGACGTCGACGTGCAGGTCGCGGATTTCCAGGGTGCTCACGAATTCTCTTTCTCGGGGTCTCGACGGTGCTCGACCGTCGGAAGGGATGATCAGGCGCCGGCGGATTCGAGTTCGGCTTCGACGGCGGCGGCGAGACGCTCGCGGAGTTCCGGGACGGCGATCTTGGCGAGGATCTCGCCGAAGAAGCCGCGGACCACCAGGCGGCGCGCCTGCTCCTCCGGGATGCCGCGCGACTGCAGGTAGAACAGCTGCTCGTCGTCGAACCGGCCGGTGGCGCTGGCGTGACCGGCGCCGACGATGTCGCCGGTCTCGATCTCCAGGTTCGGCACCGAGTCGGCGCGCGCGTTGTCGGTCAGGACCAGATTGCGGTTGAGCTCGTAGGTGTCGGTGCCCTCGGCGCTCGGCCGGATCAGCACGTCGCCGATCCAGACGGTGTGCGCTTCGCCGCGCTTGTCGCCGGACGGATCGCCCTGCAGGGCGCCCTTGTAGACCACCTGCGACCGGCAGTGCGGTGCGGAATGGTCCACCAGCAGCCGCTGCTCGAGGTGCTGACCGGCGTCGGCGAAGTACAGGCCCCACAGTTCGGCGTCGCCGCCGGGCGCGCGGTACTGGACGCGCGGAGAGAGCCGGACGGTCTTGCCGCCCAGGCTCACCGCGAAGTGCCGGAGCACCGCGTCGCGGCCCATGCCGATGTGGTGGGCGGCGACGTGCACGGCATCGTCGTCCCAGTCGTGCACGTTCACCACGGTCAGGTGCGCGGAGTCGTCGACCACGAACTCGATGTTCTCGCCGATCACCCCGCCGCCGCGCTGATCGATCACCACGGTCGCCTTGCTGAAGGCCTCGGCGTGGATCTGGATGTGCGAGTAGGCGACCTGGCCCTCGCCCGGACCGGTGACGGTCACGACGACCGGTTCGGCGACCTGCGCCTCACGTTCGACGGTCACCACGGTGGCCTCGGTGAACGACGAGAACGCCTGCGCCGCCACCCGGTCGAAGGGCACACCGCCGGTGCCGAGCCGCTGGTCGGTGCGGTCGACGGTCTCCAGCCGGACGCCGGCGCCGAGGCCCTCGGCGGTGACCGTGGTCGACGCGGTGGCGACCGCGGTGCCGTCGTGCAGCCCGTGCAGGCGGCGGAACGGGGTGAACCGCCACGCCTCCTCGCGCTGGCTCGGGACCTCGAAGGCCTCGACGTCGAACGAGCTGAACAGCTCGCCCTTGTTGACGACGGGGGACGTCGTATCGGTGGCCGCCATCAGCCGACCGCTCCTTCCATCTGCAGCTCGATGAGCCGGTTGAGTTCCAGGGCGTACTCCATCGGCAGCTCCTTGGCGATCGGCTCCACGAAGCCGCGGACCACCATGGCCATGGCCTCGTCCTCGGTCAGGCCGCGGCTCATCAGGTAGAAGAGCTGGTCGTCGCTGACCTTGGAGACGGTGGCCTCGTGGCCCATGGTGACGTCGTCCTCGCGGATGTCGACGTACGGGTAGGTGTCGCTGCGGCTGATCTGGTCCACCAGCAGCGCATCGCACTTGACCGTCGACCGGCTGCCGTGGGCGCCCGGGTTGATCTTGATCAGGCCGCGGTACGACGACCGCCCGCCGCCGCGCGCCACCGACTTGGAGACGATGTTGCTCGACGTGTACGGCGCCAGGTGCACCATCTTGGAACCGGTGTCCTGGTGCTGGCCCTCGCCGGCGAACGCCACCGACAGGACCTCGCCCTTGGCGTGCTCGCCGGTGAGCCAGACCGCCGGGTACTTCATGGTGACCTTGGAGCCGATGTTGCCGTCGACCCACTCCATGGTGGCGCCGGCCTCGGCCTTGGCACGCTTGGTGACCAGGTTGTAGACGTTGTTCGACCAGTTCTGGATGGTCGTGTAGCGGCAGCGGCCGCCCTTCTTGACGATGATCTCGACGACGGCCGAGTGCAGCGAGTCCGACTTGTAGATCGGCGCGGTGCAGCCCTCGACGTAGTGCACGTAGGCGCCCTCGTCGACGATGATCAGGGTCCGCTCGAACTGGCCCATGTTCTCGGTGTTGATCCGGAAGTAGGCCTGCAGCGGGATCTCCACGTGCACGCCCGGCGGGACGTAGACGAACGAGCCGCCCGACCAGACCGCCGAGTTGAGCGACGAGAACTTGTTGTCGCCGGCCGGGATCACGCTGCCGAAGTACTCCTGGAAGATCTCCGGGTGCTCACGCAGGCCCGAGTCGGTGTCCAGGAAGATGACGCCCTTCTCCTCCAGGTCCTCGCGGATCTGGTGGTAGACCACCTCGGACTCGTACTGGGCGGCGACACCGGCGACCAGGCGCTGCTTCTCCGCCTCCGGGATGCCGAGCCGGTCGTAGGTGTTCTTGATGTCCTCCGGCAGGTCCTCCCAGGACTGGGCCTGCTTCTCGGTGGACCGCACGAAGTACTTGATGTTGTCGAAGTCGATGCCGTCCAGGTCGGCGCCCCAGCGGGGCATCGGCTGGCGGTCGAAGATGCGCAGCGCCTTGAGGCGCTGTTCCAGCATCCATTCGGGCTCGTTCTTCTTCGCCGAGATGTCGCGGACGACGGCCTCGGACAGGCCGCGCTGTGCCGAGGCACCGGCGACATCGCTGTCGGACCAGCCGTAGCCGTACCGGTCGAAGGACGCGATCGTCTCTTCCTGGGACAGCGGTGCCGGTGGCGCGGTGGTCGCGGCGGGATCGGTGACCGTCATCGTGAGGCCTTTCCGTCGGGGTGTGCGGGACTGTGGGGCTGGACTGGCAGGGGCCGGACGTGCGGGAGCGTATCCGGCGGGGGATGCAGTGGAACGTGGGTGGTGCAGACGCAGTCGCCGTTGGCGATGGTGGCGAGCCGCTGGACGTGCGTGCCGAGAAGATCGGTGAAGCGCTGCGTCTCGGCCTCGCAGAGTTCGGGGAACTCGGCGGCGACGTGCGCCACCGGGCAGTGATGCTGGCAGATCTGTACGCCGGTGCCGGCCTCGCGGACGTTCGCCGAATAGCCGGCGCTGGTCAGCGCGTCGGCGATCTCGGTGACGGCGCGGATCACGTCGCCGTCGCCGGTCGCCGGGGTGACCGGCGCGACGATCCCGTCGATCCGGTCGCGGGAGAACGCGTCGACCGCGTCCTGCCCGCCGATCTCGCGGAGCTTGCGCAACGCCGCACCCGCGAGGTCGTCGTAGGCGTGCCGCAGTTTGCCGCGCCCGGCCGGACTGAGCTGGAACCACTTGGCGGGCCGGCCGCGGCCGCCCTTCCCGAAACCGGGAGCGGCGGTCTCCACGTCGCCCGCGGACGCCAGATTGTCGAGGTGACGGCGCACCCCGGCCGGACTGATGCCGAGGCGTTCGGCGATGTCGCTCGCGGTGAGCGGACCCTCGTCGACCAGCAGAGACACGACGGCGGCGCGGGTCTGGCCATCGGCACCAGATCCTTCCGCGGGCTGCTCGGCGAGCAGCGGCCTTCCGTCGTCCACGCTTTTCACAACATTATTGTGACGTAATTATTCCGGGCGTTCCAGCAAGGGTGACCTAAGCGCGGGCGACGTCGCCGCACCGGCCCGGACGCGGCCATGCCCTAGAGTCTCACCCGTGCGGCAAGTTCCCGGAGTGCGCCCGGCACTCGACTACCTCGGCCTGTCCCGGCCGTCGCGGAACACCGACATCGATGCGACCGGCGACTACGGCGTCACCCTGGCCCGGCTGCACGGTGACGAGCACGAGGTCGGCCCGCTCAACGCGCTGGAGAACAAGCGGCTGCGCCGCATCCGGCTGTTCGGCACCACCGGGACGGTGCTCATCCTGATCGGCTCGCTCGGCACCGGCATGATGCCGGTCCTGCAGAACCCGATCGTCGGGATGCGGGTGCTGTCGCTGCCGTCGCGGATGTTCTCCACGGCGCTGACCATCACCATCGGCGGCACCATGATCCTGGTCGCGGCCTGGATCCTGCTCGGGCGCTACGCGATCGGCCGCTACGGCGTGGAGGTCGCGGAGAACCGCAGCCCGGTGCGCCGGATGTCGCGGCGCCAGGCCGACCGGACGCTGGTGATGTGGATCGCGCCGCTTCTCGTCGCACCACCGCTGATCAGCAAGGACGTCTATTCGTATCTCGCGCAGAGCGCGATCGCCTATCGGGGGATGGACCCCTACCGGTACAGCCCGATGCGCGGCCTCGGCGTGGACCACCCGCTCACCGTGTCGGTGCCGAACCTCTGGAAGGACACGCCGGCGCCCTACGGCCCGTTGTTCCTGTGGCTCGGTGAACAGATCACCCGGGTCACCGGCTACGACATCACGGCGGGCATCGCGCTGCACCGGCTGCTCGCGCTGTGCGGGCTGGCGATGATCGTCTGGGCGCTGCCGCGCCTGGCCCATCGCTGCGGCGTGTCGTCGGTGGCGGCGCTCTGGCTCGGCGCCATGAATCCGCTCACCATCATCCACCTGGTCGGCGGCATCCATAACGAATCGTTGATGATCGGCATGATGCTGGTCGGCGTCGAATGGAGCTTCCGCGCGATCTACGGGATCCGGCGGCTCTGGGTGCCGGGCGGCTGCCGGCCGTCGCCGGCCGGCTGGCTGCTGCTGGCCGGTATCGCGATGATCTCGGCGTCGGCGATGATCAAGGTCGCCTCGATGCTGGCCCTCGGCTTCGTCGGCGTCGCCCTCGCCCGCCGCTGGGGCGCTACTCTGCCCGCCCTGCGCAACGCCCCGCGGAGTCAGTGGTGGGACCGGTCGCGCGAGTCGATCCGGGCGCTGCTGGCCGCCGGGCTGGTCACCGCGACGGTGATGGTCGTGGTGGTGGTCGCGATCTGCCTGGGCACCGGCCTCGGCTTCGGCTGGACGCGGACGCTCTCCACCGGCGGCATCGTCCGCTCGTGGATGTCGATGCCGACGCTGCTGGGCGTGGTGTCCGGCCGGCTCGGCCTGTGGCTGGGTCTCGGCGAGCAGACCGAGGCCATCCTGGAGATCGCCCGCCCGATCGGCGAGCTGATCGCCGCGCTCTTCGTGGTCCGGTGGCTGCTGGCGTGCCTGTCCGGCCGCATCCATCCGCTCGGTGGACTCGGCATCTCGATGGCGACCGTGGTGGTGCTGTTCCCCTTCGTGCAGGCCTGGTACCTGCTGTGGGCCGTCATCCCGCTCGCCGCGTGGGCCACCACGCGCTGGTTCCGGATCACCACCGTTGTGATCTCGGCGATAATCGCCATCGTCGTGATGCCCGCCGCCTCCGGAACACCGCCGCTGACGGTGCTGCAATCGCTGGCGACCGGCGTCGCCGTCATGCTCGTGACCAGTGTGTTCTTCTTCATCGACCACCCGCTCCGGCGGTGGATGCGGGCCCGGCGCCGCCGCTGACCCGCCTGCCGGGCGACGGCGCCCGGGGCCTAGGCTGTTGGTCGTGCCCTCCGATCCCGCTTCCATTCCGGCCGTTCAGGTCACCGGACTGGTCAAGCGATTCGGCGACGTCACCGCGGTCGACGGCCTGGATCTGGAGCTGGCCCGCGGCGAGATCCTCGCCCTCCTCGGCCCCAACGGCGCGGGCAAGACCACCAGCGTGGAGATCTGCGAGGGCTTCGCGGCGCCCGACGCCGGTGAGGTGCGCGTCCTCGGTCTCGACCCGATCGCCGACAACGACGCCCTGCGCGCCCGCATCGGCGTGATGCTGCAGGGCGGCGGCGCCTATCCCGGCGCGAAGGCCGCCGAGATGCTGTCGCTGTGCGCCGCCTACAGCGCCGACCCGCTCGACCCCGAGTGGCTGCTGACCACCCTCGGCCTCGCCGACTGCGCCCGCACGCCCTACCGCCGGCTCTCCGGCGGGCAACAGCAACGACTCGCCCTCGCGTGCGCGCTGGTCGGCCGCCCCGAACTGGTCTTCCTCGACGAGCCGACCGCCGGCCTGGACGCGCACGCCCGCATCCTGGTGTGGGAGCTGGTGTCCCGGCTGCGCGACGACGGCGTCGCCGTCCTGCTCACCACCCACCTGCTCGACGAGGCCGAGGAACTGGCCGACCGGATCGTCATCATCGACCGCGGGCGGGTCGTCGCCGCGGGCACCCCGGCCGATCTGACCGGCGCGCACGCGCAGGACCGGCTCCGGCTGGTGACCGCCGTCCCCGTCGCCCCCGCCGATCTGGAGGCGGCGCTCGGCGCGGACTACCGCTGCGGCGCGGCGCCCGGCGCGACCGCGAACGCCGTCACGGTGACCGGCCCGGTGACCCCGGACCTCGTCGCGCGGGTGGCCGCCTGGTGCGCCGAGCACGACATCCTCGCCACCGAGCTCACCGCGGCCACCGACAGCCTCGAAGAGGTCTTCCTCAGCCTGACCGGACGCGAGGTGCGCGCATGAGTAACCGCTTCGCCCCCGGCACCTTCGCCCCGGCCCCGCGCCCGGCCCCGCTGCCGGCGATGCTGGCCGCCCAGACCCGCATGGAACTGCTGCTGCTGATCCGCAACGGCGAGCAGCTGCTCCTCACCCTGTTCATCCCGGTCACCCTGCTGATCGGCTTGAGCCTGCTCCCGCTGACCACCGATGCGGGCGACACCACCGCGGCGCGGGTCACCACCTTCGTCCCGGCGATCATGGCGGTCGCCATCATGTCGACCGCGTTCACCGGTCAGGCCATCGCCGTCGGCTTCGACCGGCGCTACGGCGCCCTCAAGCGCCTCGGGGCCACCCCGATCCCGCGCTGGGGCATCATCGCGGGCAAGTCGTTCGCGGTGGTCATCGTCGTCGCCGGCCAGGCGGTGATCATCGGGCTGATCGCCCTCGCGCTCGGCTGGCGGCCGTCGGCCGCCGGCCTGGCGATCGGCATCCTGGTGATCGCGCTCGGCACCCTCGCGTTCGCCGCACTCGGCCTGCTGCTCGGCGGCACCCTCAAGGCCGAGGTGGTCCTGGCGCTGGGCAACCTGATCTGGTTCGTCCTGCTCGCCTTCGCCGGCCTCGTCGTGTACGACGACAAGGTGCCCGGCGCGGTCAAGATCCTCGCGCGCTGCACCCCCTCCGGAGCACTCACCGAAGCGCTGACCCGGGCCACCGCGCACTCCTCGTTCGACGTCGCCGGGATCGTCGTGCTTCTCCTCTGGGCCGCCGTCGGTGGCGCGCTCGCTATCAGGTGGTTCAAGTTCGAATGAGTAACTGGTTCGGTTTCCGGACTCCGTCACTGCGTTTCCTCTTCGCGTGGGCGGTCGCCGATCTCGCGGCCAACATCCTGCTGGTGGTGACCGGCGGTGCCGTCCGCGTCACCGGATCGGGCCTCGGCTGCCCCACGTGGCCGCAGTGCGGCGACGGCAAGTACACGCCGCCGGTGAGCTATCACGGTCTCATCGAGTTCGGCAACCGGATGCTGACGTGGGTGCTGGTCGTGGTCGCGATCGGTGCCTGGCTGGCCGCGATGCGCTATCGGCCGAAGGACCGGGTGGCCCGGAAGCTCGCGACCTGGGTGGCCCTCGGCATCCCGCTGCAGGCGGTGATCGGCGGCATCACGGTCCTCACGAAGCTGAATCCGTGGGTCGTCGCGCTGCACTTCGTGCTGACCATGGCGATCATCTCGCTGGCGACCTGGCTGGTCTACCGGACCCGCCCCGCCGGGGCGGCCGCCTCCGTCGACGAGGTGGCCCTCCCCCGCGATTCGGTGATCGCCCGGCTCGGCCTGCTCCTCGCGTGGGTCGTCTACCTGCTGACCTGGATCACCGTGTACCTCGGGACGGTGGTCACCGGCTCCGGTCCGCATTCCGGTGACGAGCACTCACACCGCAACGGGCTTCAGCCTACGCAGGCCACCCAGTTGCACGTCGATGCCGTCTGGACGCTCGTCGGCGCCACCATCGGCCTGCTGGCCCTGGCGTTCCTCGCCCACCTCGCCTGGCGCCGCGCATCGCTCTGGTTCGCCGCGATCCTGATCCTGCAGGGCGTGATCGGCTACGTGCAGTACCTGACGCACCTGCCGATGCTGCTGGTGATCCTGCACATGTTCGGCTCCGCCCTCCTGATGACCGGCGCCACCTTCCTGCTGCTCTCGGCGGTCGAGGCCGGTCGTACCCGCGATCTGTCCTGACGATCCGCGACGTGGCGGGCGAGCGGACTCCACATGATGGTCGAGCGGACTCCACATGATGGTCGAGCGGACTCCACATGATGGTCGAGCGGAGTCGAGACCACTCACCCGGTCGAGAGGTGTTGGTCTCGACTCCGCTCGACCAGCTTTAGGCGGCTCGACCAGCAAAAAGCCAGCTCGGTCGCCACGGCTTGCGGCGGGGCCGCGGTCAGCGGTAGTCGACGACCTTGCGGTTGCGCGGCTTCGGGAACCGCGAGGAGTTGGCCACCCAGCCGGCCATCTTGCGCCAGTGCTTGGGGCCGGTGGTGGCCGCGGTGGTGAGTTCACGATCCCATTCGGCGGTCTCGAGGCCGTCGACGGCGGCGACCACCTCGCGGGCGTCGTCCAGGCTGGGCACCACGCGGTCGCCGAGCACGCCGTCCTTCTCCCCGACCAGGGTGATGCGGACGCCGGCCGACCCGGCGGGCTGCAGCACGGCCTTGGCCGCGCCGTCCTCCGTGGCGACGTAGCCGCGGATCGAGTTCACGACGCCCTTGCCCGGCGCGGACTCGGCCGGTGCGTCGTTCGCGGTCTGGGCGGTGGTCTCTTCGGTCATGCGTCTCATGATAGCGGCGCGGTCTCGCCGCCCACGACAGCCGTCACGGTGCCAGTCTGCGGAGCAGCCCGGCGAGGGTCCGCAGGTCGTCGCCACTGAAGGCGGCGAGTTCCGGGGGCGCCGGGTCGGGGGTCGCGTCGGCGACGGCCACCGCGGCGCGGCCGGCGGCGGTCAGCGATACCAGGCGGCGCCGTTTGTCGGCGGGGTCGACGTCGCGCGAGACCAGTCCGGCCGCCGCCAGCTCGTTGACCGCCACCGTGGTCGCCGGTGCGTCCATGGCGGCCGCGTGCGCCAGTTCCTTCAGGCTGAGCGGGCCTCCTCGATCGAGGCGCCGCAGCACCCGGACCCGGGAGAACGGGAGGCCGGTGCGCTCGACGACCGCGCGGCGCCAGGCGTCGCGACTGTCGAAGACCGCGTGCACCAGCAGCGACCACACCTCGTCGGGGTCGGGCGGCGGCTCAGCGGGCATCGCTCACCGCCTCGGTCCGGGCGACGGGGTCGTCGTCGAACAGCGGGGCGACGCGCCGCAGGGAGCGGTCCGCGGCTGCACCGGTCGAGACGACACCGAGCACGATCACGCCGACCATCGCGACGGCCACCGTGGACCACAGCGCGGCGCCGGCCAGCACGCCGCAGAGGGCGACACCGACGCTGATGCCGATCTGCCGGCTCGTCGTGGCGACCGCGGCGGCGGCCCCGGCGCGGTCGATGGGCATCCCGCTGACCGCCGCGTTGGTGATCGGCGCGTTCACCAGACCGAAGCCGATGCCGAACACCGCCATCACCGCGGCGACGACCGGAATCGGCGTGTCGTCGCCGATCAGCGCCAGCAGCACCGCGGCGACGGTCATCACGGTGCCGGCGCTCACCATCGACGGCCGTGCCCCGTAGCGGCCGACCAGCCGGCCCGACAGCGGCGACATCACCAGGACGGCCAGCGCCATCGGCAGATAGACCAGGCCCGCGGAGACGGCGCTGAGCTGCCGGGTGGACTGCAGATAGATCGACATGGTGAAGAGGAAGGCACCGAATCCGGCGAAGGCGACGATCGCGGTCATCGTCGCGGCCGAGAACGGGAAGCTCCGGAAGAAGCGCAGATCGATGAACGGCGCCCGGTGCCGGTTCTCGTGCCAGAGGAAGGCGGCGAAGGCGGCGGCGGTGACCAGCAACAGCAGTGGCCGCCGCTCGATGAGCGCGAAGACCAGGGTGGCGAGGACGAGAACGGCCAGCACCTGGCCGATAGGATCGAGGCGGCGGGCGCTCGCCGAGCGCGATTCGGGCACCACCGCGGCGGTGAGGACGAGGGCGAGGGCGCAGATCGGCAGGTTGATCCAGAAGATCGACCGCCAGCCGAGGGAGTCGATCAGCGTGCCGCCGACGATCGGACCGACCGCGGTCGAGACGCCGACGACCGCGCCCCAGACACCGATGGCGCGGGCGCGTTCGACGCGGTCGGTGAAGACGACGGTGATGATCGACATCGCCACCGGGTTGAGCATCGAGCCGCCGACCGCCTGCAGGAACCGCGCCGCGATCAGTACCTCGATGTTCGGCGCCAGACTGCACAGCAGGGATCCGGCGGCGAAGACCGTCAGGCCGATCTGGAACACCCGCCGCCGTCCGAAGCGGTCGGCGATCGCCCCGGAAAGCAGCAGCAGGCTCGCCAGGGTCAGCGTGTAGCCGTCCACCACCCATTGCAGATGGGACAGCGAGGCGTGCAACTCCCGGCCGATCGTCGGCAGCGCGAGATTGACGATGGTGGAATCCATCGTCGAGATGAGGATCGCCGTGCAGCAGGTGATGAGCACGGCGCGCTTGCGGCTCGTCGAGAGCGGTGCGGGACCGGTCACCCGATCAATTGTATAAACACAACTGTCCGCGCCGCGTGCCACACTGAAGTCATGCGCGCGATCACTGTGACGTCCACCGGCGGTCCCGAGGTCCTGCGGTACGGGCCGGTCCCGGATCCGGCGCCCGGCCCCGGCGAGATCCTGGTGCGGGTGCGCGCGGCCGGGGTGAACTTCATCGACACCTACTTCCGGCACGGTCTCTACCCGATCGCCCTGCCCTACGTGCCCGGCCACGAGGGCGCAGGCGAGATCGTGGCGCTCGGCGCCGGGGTCGACGGACTGGCCGTCGGTGACCGGGTGGCCTGGTGCGATGCGCCGGCCAGCTACGCCGAACTGGTCGTCGTCCGGGCGGCACGGGCGCTCCGGATACCCGACGGCGTCTCCGACGAGGCGGCCGGATCGTCGCTGCTGCGCGGCCTCACCGCGCACTACCTGCTGAATCCGTCCCTGCCGCAGCGGGCCGGCGGCAGCGCACAGCCGCGGGCCGGCGACACGGTCCTGGTCCACGCCGGCGCGGGCGGCGTCGGCCTGATCCTCACGCAGCTCGCCACGCGCGCTGGGATCCGGGTGATCAGCACGGTGTCCAGCGACCGCAAGGCCGAACTCTCGCTCGCCGCCGGCGCGCAGACGGTGCTTCGCTATCACGAGGACATCCCCGCCCGGGTACGCGAGTTGACCGACGGGCACGGCGTGCCCGTGGTGTACGACGGCGTGGGCGCCGCCACCTTCGAGCAGTCCCTGGAATCGGCCGCGGTGCGCGGCACGGTGGTGCTGTTCGGCGCCGCCAGCGGACCGGTGCCGCCGTTCGATCTGCAGCGGCTCAATCCGCTCGGCTCGCTGTCGGTGACCCGCCCGACGCTCGCCCACTTCATCGCCGCCCCCGACGAGCTGGCGTGGCGGGCGGGCGAGTATTTCGAGGCGGTCGCCGACGGCGACGTCGTGATCCGCGTCGGACAGACCTATCCCCTGGCCGATGCCGCGCAGGCCCACCGCGACCTGGAGAACCGGCAGACGACCGGCTCGACGGCGCTCCTCCCGTGACACGGGTGTCGCCGGCCCGGGCCGGTATCGGGATCGCCGTGACCGTGGCCGTCGTGCTGCTGGCGGCCATCCGGCCGATGAGCGCGGTCGCCCTCAGCATCTGCCTCGCCCTGCTCCTCGGCCTCGGCGTGATCGTGGCGGCGTTCCCCGGCGCCGGGACGGCGGCGCCCGCCGCCCGGGACGGCCGTCAGGCGCGCCGCGAGCGCTGGACCGCCGCGACCGGTCATCACGACGACATCCTCGCCGCCTACGGCGTCTACGAGCTCGATCCGTCGATGCTGCTGCGCTACCCGGCGATGTGGGACCTGAGCGCCCCGCCGATCGTGAACTTCCACGACGCCCTCGACCTGGCCGGATCCCTGCGCACCGACTCCTACCCGGGAGACGACGACGCGCAGGAGTACGTCGACGCGGTGAGCATGCTCCGCACGGACTGGGCGGCCGCCGACCGGTACGCGCGCACCACCGGCACCGGCCATCTCGACGACACCGACGCCGGCGAATGCCGCCGGGCCCTCGGCCTGCTGCAGCACGCCGAGGGCACCGCGGGCCCGGAACGGGCGACCTATCTGGAGAAGGTGATCGGCAGCCTCGACAAGCTGTCCGAGCGCGGCGTCGTCACCGCGCCCGCGCCGATGCAGGACGCACTCACCAAGCAGGTGCAGCGCTCCCTCGAGTCACCACAGACCTGAGCGCAGGAAGGTGCCGCTGCGGGCGTAGACGCCTTCGGCGCGCACCCCGATCGGCCCGGTCCGCATCATGATCACTTCGTCACCGGACCGGTCACCGGGCGCCGGTCCGGCCTGAAAGGCGACCAGGTCGCCGTCGAACGGCTTCAGGTCGTTCCGGGCCAGCAGGTCGTCGCGGGCCTTCACCAGCGCCGCGGTGGTCACCGTATCGGCCCGGAAACCGGTGCTCTCCCGCGAGTTCCGCGGCCGCAGCTCGGGGAAGCAGCCGGGCACGATCTTCAACGACTCATAGGGGCCGCCGGTGAAGTCCACGTTGACCCCGCCGGAGTTCTGGATCGCCGAGGCGAACACCGACGACGATCCCTCGGCGAGCGCCATGAAGTCGATCTCCCGCACCAGCGGCGCCGCCGGGTCCAGGCGGTACTGCCGCATCACCTTCTGCAGCAGCGGCATCGCGGTGTCGAGGAAGGCCGCATCGGTGGTCGGCGCGACGTGCCCGGCGGCGTCGACCTGGATCGCGTGCATGTCGATCTGATACTCGGCGACCAGCAGGTCGTCGCTGCGCCGGGAGAGCGTGATCCCGTCGGCCGGATGCGATCCGGTGATCTTCAGCGCGGCCGCCGCCTTCGCGACCTCGGGTGTCGCGGCGTTCAGGTCGAGTCGGTCGATGTCCGCGCGGGAGAACGTGCGCCGGTCGGTGGCACGCCTGCGGTCCGCGGAATACCACCGCCCGTCGCTGCGACTGGCGTACACCGCGTCGCCGGTGGCCGGGTCGTACACGCGCAGCGACGTCGACAGATCATTGATGCGGATCTCCAGTACACTGCGCGAGCCGTTCGGGACCAGCTGATCGGCGTGGTCCAGCGCGGCACGCAACTCGCCCTGCGGATCGGCCGGCAGCTCCTCGGTGACCGGCGCGCCGCCGCCCGGCCGCGGCCCGGCCCCCGCACCGCCGGCCCGGCTGTCCGACATCATCGCGACCACCGTGATCCCGACGGCGAACAGGGCGGTCGGGATCAGGATCAGTGCGATCAGGGCCGCCGACGGATAGCGGCTCCGGAGCCACGTGAGGATCGCCACCGGGACGACAGCGGCGATCAGCGCGCCGACCACGCGCCAGCCGGCCGCCTCGGCGACGCACGCCAGAACCATGCCGCCGACGGCGGCGACCGCCGCGATCAGCACACCCAGCAGCGGGACGACGGAACTGTGCTTCATCGGCTCACTGTCCCAGACGGGCGCCGGTCAGGAGAAGTATGACGAGATGGTCGGCAGGTTCAGCACCGCGTCGACCGCGAGACCGCAGAACAGCAGGGCCAGGTATTCGTTGGACTTGAGGAAGATCTTCAGCGGCTTCACCTCGGCGCCGCGCCGGGTGTTGACGTACAGCTTGGTGACGTACCAGAGGAACCAGGCGCCGGTGCCGACCGCGACCACCAGGTAGATCCAGCTGGTCACCGGGATCAGCGCGAAGGAGGTGAGCACGGTCAGCCAGGTGTAGATCAGCATCTCGCGGGTCACCCGCTCCGGGGTGGCGATCACCGGCAGCATCGGCACGCCCGCGGCCGCGTAGTCCTCGCGGTAGCGCCAGGCCAGCGCCCAGGTGTGCGGCGGGGTCCAGAAGAAGACCACCAGGAACATCACGAACGGCTGCCAGCTGAGGCTGTGCGTCACCGCCGCCCAGCCGATCAGCGCCGGCATGCACCCGGCGGCACCGCCCCAGATCACGTTCTGCCAGGTCCGCCGCTTGAGGATCAGCGTGTACACGAACACGTAGAACGCGATGGTGATCATCACCAGGATCGACGGCAGGAACGAGCGGTGCCCGGCGTCGTCGGCCGTGCCGTAGTACAGCGTCACGAACGACGCGGCGGCGAGCACGATGCCGAAGATCAGCGCGTTGCGCACCGGCACCGCGTGCCGGGCCAGCGGCCGGCGCTGGGTGCGCTTCATCTTCTGGTCGATGTCCGCGTCGGCCACCATGTTCAGGCTGTTGGCGCTCGCCGCGCCCATCCAGCCGCCGACGACGGTGACCAGGATCAGCACGATGTCGACGTGCCCGCGGTGGG
Organism: Gordonia marina; assembly: GCF_052036135.1. Taxonomy (NCBI): domain Bacteria; kingdom Bacillati; phylum Actinomycetota; class Actinomycetes; order Mycobacteriales; family Gordoniaceae; genus Gordonia; species Gordonia marina. The sequence goes on along the minus strand of NZ_JBPSDN010000004.1, from coordinate 131,364 downwards.
CTTGCAGCATCACCGGGATGGTCGAGACCAGCAGCAACTCGATCACCCGGGGCTTGGTGAGCGCGATGTAGGCGCCCGCCGTGGCCTTGATCCGGGCCGGGATCGTCGCCGGTCCTGCCGGTGCCGCCGCGGGATCCGGGGAGACCGGGGACGACGAGGAGTCGCTGGCGGAAGCGTCTGAATCCACGCTTTGCCCGATCTTCAACGCCTGGCTCCCTTGCCTGCTCGAGAAGTGCGCACCGGCGCGCACGCCAGCCACCACGGAGAGTTCTCCCGAAGGGCTGCTTCGCCTCGAATGGTAGCCCTCGCGCGGCGGAGCGGAGAATCGGGTCCGCCGCACGCGATCGGCCCGTCCTGGCCGGACGAACGCCGGCCCTATGCCCTAGGCTGGGGGAATCAGCCGTTTCACACCCTCAGGAGATCCCCGAACCGTGACCGCTACAGAACAGATCGCCGAGCTGACCAAGCAGGTACACCCTGACGATTGGACTGACGTGGACACCCGGGCGGTCGACACCGCCCGGCTGCTCGCGGCGGACGCGGTCCAGCATTGCGGAAGCGGTCACCCGGGCACGGCGATGAGCCTGGCCCCGCTGGCGTACACCCTCTACCAGCGTGTGATGCGGCACGACCCGAAGGATCCGGAGTGGGTCGGCCGCGACCGCTTCGTCCTCTCCTGCGGCCACTCCAGCCTCACCCAGTACATCCAGCTGTACCTCGGCGGTTTCGGCCTCGAGCTGGGCGACCTCGAGGCGCTGCGCACCTGGGATTCGCTGACCCCGGGCCACCCCGAGTACCGCCACACCAAGGGCGTCGAGATCACCACCGGCCCGCTCGGCCAGGGTCTGGCGTCGGCGGTGGGCATGGCGATGGCGGCCCGCCGCGAGCGCGGCCTGTTCGATCCGGACGCCCCGGCCGGCGACAGCCCGTTCGACCACCACGTCTACGTGATCGCCTCCGACGGCGACATCGAGGAGGGCGTCACCTCCGAGGCGTCGTCGCTGGCCGGCACCCAGGAGCTCGGCAATCTGATCGTCTTCTACGACCAGAACCACATCTCCATCGAGGACGACACCCAGATCGCCCTCACCGAGGACACCGGTAAGCGCTACGAGTCGTACGGCTGGGACGTGCAGCACATCGAGGGCGGCGAGGACATCGTCGCGATCGAGAAGGCCGTCGAGCACGCCAAGAGCGTCACCGACAAGCCGTCGATCATCCTCATCCGCACCATCATCGCGTGGCCGGCCCCGACCAAGATGAACACCGGCGCCTCGCACGGCAGCGCGCTGGGCGCCGACGAGGTCGCCGCCACCAAGAAGATCCTCGGCTTCGATCCGGAGCAGAGCTTCGAGGTGCCGGCCGAGGTGATCGCGCACACCCGTGCACTCGCCGATCGCGCCGCCACCGAGCGGGCCGCCTGGCAGGTCGAGTTCGACGCCTGGGCCGCCGCCAACGGCGAGCGCAAGGCGCTGTTCGACCGGCTGTACGCCGAGGCGCTGCCGGAGGGCTGGACCGACGCGCTGCCGTCGTGGGAGGCCGGCGACAAGGCCGTCGCCACCCGCTCGGCGTCGGGCAAGGTGCTCTCCGCGCTCGGTCCGGTACTGCCGGAGCTGTGGGGCGGCTCGGCCGACCTGGCCGGTTCCAACAACACCACCATGGACGGCGCGACGTCGTTCGGCCCGGCGTCGATCAGCACCTCCACCTGGACTGCCGACCCGTACGGCCGCACCCTGCACTTCGGCATCCGCGAGCACGCGATGGGCGCCATCCTCAACGGCATCGTGCTGCACGGGCCGACCCGCCCGTACGCCGGCACCTTCCTGCAGTTCGCCGACTACATGCGTCCCGCGGTGCGGCTCGCCGCCCTGATGCAGATCGACCCGATCTACGTCTGGACCCACGACTCGATCGGCCTCGGTGAGGACGGCCCCACCCATCAGCCGGTGGAGCACCTGGCCGCACTGCGTGCGATCCCCGGCCTGGACGTGGTCCGGCCGGCCGACGCCAACGAGACCGCACACGCCTGGCGTCACCTGCTCGGCCGTCGCCGTACCCCGGTCGGTCTGGCGCTGACCCGCCAGAACGTGCCGGTGCTGGCCGGGACGTCGTACGAGGGCGTGGCCCGCGGCGGCTACGTGCTGTCCGATCCGGCGGGCGCCCCCGAGGTGGTCCTGATCGGCACCGGCTCGGAGGTCGCGCTGGCCGTCGAGGCCGCCGAGGCGCTGGCCGCCGAGGGCGTCGCGGCCCGCGTGGTCTCGATGCCGTCGATCGAGTGGTTCGACGAGCAGGACCAGGCGTATCGCGATTCGGTGCTGCCGGCCGGTGTGCCGCGCGTCGTCGTCGAGGCCGGCATCGCCATGCCGTGGTACCGGCTGGTGCACGGCGGCGGCGGAATCTCCGAGTCGACCGGCGAGATCGTCTCGCTCGAGCACTTCGGCGCCTCGGCCCCCTACCAGAAGCTGTACGAGGAGTTCGGCATCACCGCCGACGCGGTCGCCGCGGCGGCCCGCCGTCTGCTCGGCCGCTGACTCCCACCCGTACCGGACGAATCGGAGGAACCCCCATGACGCAGAATCCGAAACTGGCCGAACTGTCCGCCGCGGGCGTCTCGGTCTGGCTCGACGATCTGTCCCGCGACCTGCTCGACTCGGGTGCGCTGCAGGACCAGATCGACAGCCGGTCGGTGGTCGGTGTGACCACCAACCCGGCGATCTTCCAGGCCGCGCTGGCCGGATCGAGCATGTACGACGCGCAGATCGCGCAGCTCGCCGCCTCGGGCGCCGACGTCGACACCGCGATCACCACGATCACCACCGACGACGTCCGCCGGGCGTGCGGGGTGTTCGAGCAGGTGTTCACCGACTCGGCCGGCGTCGACGGCCGCGTCTCGATCGAGGTGGATCCGCGCCTGGCGCACGACACCGACGCCACCGTCGCGCAGGCCATCGAACTGTGGAACCTGGTGGACCGCCCCAACGCGCTCATCAAGATCCCGGCGACCAAGGCCGGCCTGCCGGCCATCACCCGGGTGCTGGCCGAGGGCATCAGCGTCAACGTGACCCTGATCTTCTCGGTGGAGCGCTACCGCGAGGTGATCGAGGCCTACCTGAACGGGCTCGACGCGGCGCTGGAGAACGGGCACGACATCGCCCGGATCGAGTCGGTGGCCTCGTTCTTCGTGTCCCGGGTGGACACCGAGATCGACAAGCGGCTCGACGCGATCGGCACCCCCGAGGCGCTGGCGCTGCGCGGCAAGGCCGGGCTGGCCAACGCCCGCCTCGCCTACGCCACCTACCGCGAGGTCTTCGAGTTCGGCGTCCGGTTCCCGGACCTGAAGGCGCACGGCGCACGACCGCAGCGCGCCCTGTGGGCGTCGACCGGGGTGAAGAACCCGGATTACGCCGACACGCTGTACGTCAGCGAGCTGGTGGCGCCGGACACGGTCAACACCATGCCCGGCAAGACCATGGAGGCCTTCGCCGACCACGGCTGGGTGGACACCGACTCGATCATCGGCAAGGAGGCGGAGTCCCGGGCGGTCTTCACCGCGCTCGCCGAGATCGGCGTGAATCTGCCGGAGGTCTTCGAGGTCCTCGAGGCCGAGGGCGTCGACAAGTTCGAGGTCGCCTGGAGCGAGCTGCTCAGCGCCACCGCCGCCCAGCTCGCCGCCGCGAAGGGCTAGCGGCGTGCCGGCCTCCGGCGGATGGGTCAATCCGCTCCGCGACCCGGACGATCGGAGGCTGCCGCAGATCGCCGGTCCGTGCGCGCTGGTGATCTTCGGCATCACCGGTGATCTGTCGCGGCGCAAACTGATGCCGGCCATCTACGACCTGGCCAATCGCGGGCTGCTCCCGCCGAGTTTCGCGCTCGTCGGGTTCGCCCGGCGCGAGTGGGACCACGAGGACTTCGCGGAGTTCGTCAAGAAGGACGTCGAGGAGCGCTCGCGGACCGGTTTCCGGGAGGCCCAGTGGGCCAAGCTCGCCGAGGGCATGCGGTTCGTCGAGGGGTCGTTCGAGGACGATGCCGCGTTCGATCTGCTGCGGGACACGCTCGCGGAGCTGGATTCCGAGCGCGGCACCGACGGCAACCACGCGTTCTACCTCGCGATCCCGCCGAACGCCTTCCCCACGGTGCTGCAGCAGCTCAAGCGCACCGGGATGGCCACGTCCGACGTGCCCGACACCTGGCAGCGCGTGGTGATCGAGAAGCCGTTCGGGCACGACCTCGAGTCGGCCCGGCAGCTCAACGCCCTGGTGAACAGCGTCTTCCCCGAGGAGTCGGTGTTCCGCATCGACCACTATCTGGGCAAGGAGACGGTGCAGAACATCCTGGCGCTGCGCTTCGCGAACCAGCTGTTCGAGCCGGTGTGGAACAGTCACTACATCGATCACGTGCAGATCACCATGGCCGAGGACATCGGCCTGGGCGGCCGGGCCGGGTACTACGACGGCATCGGCGCCGCCCGCGATGTGATCCAGAACCACCTGCTGCAGTTGCTGGCGCTGGTCGCCATGGAGGAGCCGATCTCGTTCTCGCCGCGCGAGTTGCAGGTCGAGAAGATCAAGGTGCTGTCGTCGACCCGGAACATCGAGCCGATCGCCGAGAACTCGGCGCGCGGCCAGTACGGTCCCGGCTGGCAGGGCTCGGAGAAGGTGCCCGGGCTGCTCGAGGAGGGCTTCTCCCCCGACTCGACCACCGAGACCTACGCCGCGATCGCGGTGGAGGTCGACACCCGGCGCTGGGCCGGGGTGCCGTTCTACCTGCGCACCGGCAAGCGGCTCGGCAAGCGCGTCACCGAGATCGCGCTGATCTTCAAGCGGGCGCCGCATCTGCCGTTCGACGCGTCGATGACCGCCGAACTCGGCCAGAACGCGATGGTGATCCGGATCCAGCCGGACGAGGGCGTCAACATCCGCTTCGGCGCCAAGGTGCCCAGCACCGGGATGGAGGTCCGCGACGTCAACATGGACTTCAGCTACGGCGAGGCGTTCACGGTCAGTTCGCCGGAGGCCTACGAACGGCTCCTGCTCGACGTCCTGCTGGGCGAGCCGTCGCTGTTCCCGGTGAACGAGGAGGTGGAGCTCAGCTGGGAGATCCTCGACCCGGTGCTCGACACCTGGGCGGCCTCGCCGGAGCCGCCGGAGACCTACGCGGCCGGGACCTGGGGACCGGAGTGCGCCGACGAGATGATGGAACGCTCCGGACGCAGCTGGCGGCGGCCGTGACCGGGGCGCCGGAGATGCGGAGGACGCGCGAATGATCGTCGAACTGCCCGACACCTCCACCCAGGAGGTCAGCAAGAAGCTGGTCCGGATGCGCAACAGCGGCGGCGAGGTGACCGTCGGGCGCGTCCTCACCCTGCTCATCGACACCGAGCCCGGAGAGGTCGCCGAGACCGCCGTCGCGGTCGCCAACGAGGTGAGTCGTGAGCACCCGTGCCGCGTGATCGTGGTGATCCGCGGGGATCGGTCGGTACCGGTGCGCCTGGACGCCGAGATCCGCGTCGGCGGCGACGCCGGCGCCTCCGAGGTGGTGCTGCTGACCTTGTCCGGCGAACTGGCCGGCCACGCGCACGCGGTGGTCACACCGTTCCTGCTGCCCGACACCCCGGTGGTGACCTGGTGGCCGGGGGCCGCGCCCGACTGCCTGTCCGCCGATCCGCTGGGCAAACTGGCGTCGCGGCGCATCACCGATGCGCGCAACGCCCCCGACCCGTGGGCGTTCCTCGAGGCCCGGCGCGCCACGTACAGCCCCGGCGACACCGATCTGGCGTGGTCGGCGATCACCCCGTTCCGGGCGACACTCGTCTCGGCACTCGATCGGCCGCCGCACCAGCCGATCCTGTCGGCGAGCGCCACCGGCCCGTCGCGCCTCCCCTCGGTCGACCTGTTCGCCGGCTGGCTGGCCGGTGAGCTCGGCGTGCCGGTGACCCGCGGAACCGGCCGCTGGAGTATCCGGCTCACCCGGCCCGACGGGGTGCTGGAGATGACCGTCGACGGGATCGACGGCGTCCTGCACTCCCCCGGTCACCCGGACGGCCGCGCGCCGTTCCACCGGCGGACCACCGCCGAATGCCTCGCCGAGGAGCTGCGGCGCCTCGACGCCGACGTCGTCTATCGCCGCGCGCTGGACGGCCTCTCCGGCGTCACGATCGGAAAGTGAGCACCGTGAGCGAGACCGAGCACCTGGTATTCCCCACCTCCGCCGATCTGGTCGCGACCGCGACGGCCCGGCTGGTCGACGCGATCGGCCGCGCGCAGCAGGCTCGCGGTCTCGCGACGATCGCGCTGACCGGCGGTTCCAACGGCATCGGCCTGCTCCGGGCGCTGGCCGCGGACGCGGCGGCCGTCGACTGGTCGCGCGTCGAGCTGTACTGGGGCGACGAGCGCTTCCTGCCCGCCGGGGACCCGGAACGCAACGAGCGGCAGGCGCGCGAGGCGCTCCTGGATCTGGTGCCGGTCGATCCGGCGCGGGTCCACCCGATTGCCGCCTCGGACGGCGAGTTCGGCGACGACATCGACGCCGCCGCACGCGCGTACGCCGGGCTGATCGGCGACGACCTGCGCTTCGACGTGCACTTGCTCGGCATGGGCGGCGAAGGTCACATCAACTCGCTGTTCCCGCATTCCGCGGCGACGGCCGAGGAGACCGCGCCCGCGGTGGCCGTGGTGGATTCGCCGAAGCCGCCGCCCCGCCGGATCACCCTGACCTTCCCGGTGATCAACCGTTCCCGTGAGGTCTGGTTCCTGGTCTCCGGCGGCGAGAAGGCCGAAGCGGTGGCCGCGGCCGCCGCCGGCGCCGCCCGCGCGGACTGGCCGTGCGCGGGCGCGCACGGCACCGAGCGCACCGTCTGGTTCCTCGACACCGCCGCCGCCTCCCTGCTCTGAGCACGAGCCGTCTTCCCACCCGTTGAGCCGACCCGAGCCTGATAGGGAGCCCTTCGACGCCGCGTCGTCGAAACGACCCCTGTCCGATGAGATCGGTGAGCCGGGTGTCGCGGGAGCGCCGCTACCCGGCGAGCGGCGTGATCGCCGAGAGATCGACCCGGCCGCGGGCGCGCTGCAGGTCGTAGTCCATCTGGATCTTCAGCCAGAACAGATCGCTCTGGCCGAACAGGCGACCGAGCCGGAGGGACATCTCGGCGGACACACCGCGCTGTCCGTGCACGATCTCATGCACGGTCCGTACCGATACGCCGAGATGTTGCGCGAGCCCGCGCTGCGACAGCGCGTAGTCGTCCATGTACTCCCGCAAGTGCTCGCCGGGATGGCTGATCACGTCCACTCGTTGCTCCCTTCAGTGGTAGTCGATGATCCGCACGTGTTCGGGACCGTCTTCGCCCCAGACGAACACGACTCGCCACTGGCGATTGATCCGGATGCTGTGCGAGCCATCGAGATCCCCTTTCAGCGCCTCGAGCCGATTTCCCGGCGGGACGCGTAGATCGGACAGCGTCTCGGCAACGTCGACCCACACCAATCGCCGACGAGCACGTCTCGCGAGGTCGACGCCCATCCCGCGGGGCAACTCCCCCTGGAACAAGCGCGCGGTCGCCCTGTCGCCGAATGACTGGATCACGGCAAACATACCCGTGTTGCGCTACAGGAAACAACTGTGGACAACCGCTCGTCTGCAAGCCGCTGTCCGGCGAATCCCCGACGATGTGGCAGCGGTTGGTTCCGGAAGCAGCGCTCGCGGGCGCTGCTTCCGGAACGACACGCCGCCACCGCGTCGCGACGCTGCTACGAGAGGGGGCCCGGCTCGCCGGGCATCCGGGTGTCGTCGCGGATGCGGGCCTCGCGGTTGCCGATCATGTGGCGGTCCAGGACCAGCGGCGCGGCGAGGGCGTCCCCGGTCTCGGCGGCGTCGCCGGTCTCCGCGTCGCCCGTTTCCGCCGTACCGGCGGTCGGGGTCGCGACGGGTCCGGTCGCCCCGGCCGCGGCCGACTCGCCGCCCTGGTCGCGGACGGCCTCGACGGCCCGGTCGGCGAGCGCCTCACCGGCACCCTGATACAGGTGGATCACCACGTCGATCCCGAGTTCCTCGAGTTCGCGCACGTCCTCGCGGTACAGCGCCACCGACGCGACGACGGCGCCGCTGTGTCCGATGCGCCGCAGTTCGCGCAGCGCCTCGATGTTGGCGTACTGCGCGGGCATGGCCAGCACGATCATGATGACGCCGCCGGTGTCGACCATCCGCGTCCAGAAGTCGTAGTCGGTGGCGTCGCCCTCGATCACCTGGTAGCCGCGTTCCTCCAGATAGGCGGTGCGATTCGGGTCGTGCTCGACGCCGAGCGTCCGGTAGCCGTACTCGTCGGCCAGCTGCCGGTACACCGCGGAACCGACTCGCGCCATGCCGAGCACGACGGCCTCGGCGTCGCCGATGTCGATCGGCCGGTCCTCCGGGTGCAGCCGGTCGGGATGGCGCGCGGGCAGTCGCCGCGCCAGCCGGGACACCCCGGACACGCTGGTCGGGTTCAGGAAGCCTGCCACCACGAAGCCGCCGGACACGGCGACCACCAGGGTGAGCAGCCAGCTCTCGGACAGCCAGCCGTCGTCGGCGCCGACCTCGGCGATGATGAGCCCGAACTCGGAGTAGTTCGCGAGTGCGAGGGCGGCCAGCAGCGCGGTCCGGTTGCGCAGCCCGAACAGCCACAGCAGCGCCCAGTAGCCCACCGCCTGCACCGGCAGCAGGACCAGCAGCGCCGCGCCCAGTCCGAGATTCACCCAGGTCGGGATCCCGTGGAAGCCGATCGCCACGAAGAAGCCGACCAGCAGCAGATCCTTGATCCGGAACAGCGCGTTCGACAGCTGGTCGGCGCCCGGGTTGCGCGCCAGCGTGATCCCCATGATCAGCGCGCCCAGACTCCCGGACAGCCCGACCGCGGTGAACAGCAGATACCCGGGAATCAGCGCCATCCCGATGCCGAACAGCACTTCCATCTCGCCGTGACCGAGCCGGTTCCAGTAGCGGGTGTTCCAGGAGATCACCGGCACGACCACCAGCAGCGTCAGCGCCCACGGACTCGGTGGCTTGCCCTGCGAGACCGACATCAGCACCACCGCGCCGATGTCCTGCATCACGAGCACACCGATCACCACGCGCCCGTACAGCGCCTGCTCGTCGCCGCGTTCCTGCAGCACCTTGACCGCGACGATGGTGCTGGAGAACGACAGCACGAACGCGATCGCCACCAGGACCCGCAGCGACTCCGGTCCGAAGGCGCCGGCCAGGGACAACAGCGACAGGAAGCCGACGCCGACCACGGACATCAGCACCATGTGCACGGTGGAGCCGAGCCACACCTCCTTCTTGATCAGCGACCGCAGATCCAGTTGCAGGCCGATCGCGAAGAGGAGCAGCATCACACCGATCTCGGCGATCTCATCGATGCCGGTCAGCTTCTCCACCCCGGCGGCGTTGAGGATGAAGCCCGCCGCGAGGAAACCGATCAGCGGCGGCAGCCGCAGCAGTCTGGCGACCAGGCCGCAGCCGAACACGACCGCGACGTAGATCGCCACCAGAGTCATGGGATCATTCTAGTGTCCGTTATCGGCGCTCTGACCGGCTCCTCCCCGTAGCCCCGGTCGCGGTGAGCGATCGTGCCCGAACCGGCCCCGAGCAGCAGGAAGAACAGCGCGCACGGCACCCCGGCGATCACCGTCGTCGACGACGCCCCGGCCGTGTACGCGGCCGCCGCCGCCCCGGCGGTGAGCAGCGCACCGCCGATCACGAGGCTGTCCAGCCAGTCCCGCTGCGCCCACCCGTGCAGCGCGAGCCAGAGCAGGATCGCGGCGACCGCCGCGGCCAGCGCGGGCCAGAGCGCGGCGGCGTCGACCCGCCACGGCCGGCCCGGCCACCACGGTGCCGTGCATGCGGCCCCGGCCGCCGTGACGAGCAGGCATGCCGCCCAGTTGACCGGACTCGCATGCCACGGACGACGCGCCGGCCTCGGCAGGTCGGCGGGCACCGTCCGGGCACGTGCCGACGCTCCCGCCACCAGCCCGAGCACCACCGCACCGATCAGCACCCAGCCCTCCGGGTACAGGGAGCGGCTCGCGTCGAGCGTGCCCACCGCGGCCGCGACGCCGGCCCCGGCCAGCGCCAGCCCGCCCGTCAGCGCGAGCCCGGCGAGCACCCACGTGGCCGTCACCGCCCGCCGCGTCGACTCCTCGGCGTAGTCGAGATCGGTGTGCCAGGCCGACGACGGCCCGCCGGCCGCCCCGTCGATCGCTTCCCGCAACAGACGTCGCCGTCGTCGCCCGCGAAACGCCGACCACAGAATCGCCGGCGCGACGATCGCCAGCACCGCACCCACCGTGATCTGCGTCGCGGCCACACCGGCGGCATCGGGCCGCTGGGCGCTGGCCGAGAGGGCGTGCCCGAGCGCGACCGCGGTGAGCACCGTCGCGCCGACCGCCGCGAACCGGAGCGGTTCGGCGAGGAAGAGCAGCGGGAACGCCACGATGCGCGCGAGCAGCACGGCGGCGCGGCCGAGTTGCCCGGCCGGCGTCCAGCGGGTCCGGGCACGCGGCGCGAGTGCCCGCCCCACCAGCGGGCCGAGCCGGGCCGCCAGCGAATACCGGTATTGCGGCGACAGATCGGCGAACGAGTAGCTCAGCTCCGGCATGCGCCACGTACCGCCCGCACCGTCGGTGAACGTCTCCTCCTGTTCGAGGACACCGCGCTGCAAGTCGGCCACGCGGTGATCGACGACGACGGACGCGGCACGCGCGGTCCGGTTGTCCGCGCCGGCGTCGTCGAGGATGCCGACGATTCCGGCCGCCGCGTCGAGGCGGCCCCACCGCCAGTCGTTGGCGCGCCAGCGCCAGTCCAGGAAGCCGCTGAAGTTCGCGATACTCGTTCCGGCGAGCTTGCTCGACGCCGCCAGCGGCCGGTGCTCGCCCTGATCGATCACCGCGTGCACCCCCGTGCGCCATTCCGGCAGCAGCGCCCGGTCCCGCGGGACCTCGCGCAGCCAGCGGCGGATCCAGAGATTCCGGTCGGCGGCGTCGACGGCACCGGTCATCACCGCGGGCCGCTGGGTGCCGCTGATCGAGGCGAAGGCGACGATCGCATCGGTGCCCGAGAGCTCGATGATCGCCATCGTGCGCACCAGCGCACGCGCCTGCCGCGCGTCCATGCCGGGTGCGTCGAGTGAGCCGTCGGCCACCCGCCGCCAGATCGAGCCCGACCACCACTGGGCGGGCTCCGCGGGCGCGAACGCCGTCGTGCGAAACTCGGCCATCAGCTCGTCGAGCCGCCGGAACAGCCTGTCGATCAGCGGTGTACCGGTACCGCCGAAGGTCAGTCCGTCGCCGAGGGCGGTGAGGAACCGGCCTTCGGCCGGCGCCCCGGTCTCGGCGGCACCGATCGTCGTCCACAGTGCGTCCGACATCCGCAGTTCGCGCTGCTGCCGCGCGGCGGCGTCCAGCGCCGCCGACAGTCCGTCGAGTGTCCCGTCCGGCCCGATCGCGGTCACGACCGGCCGGTAGACGGCCTCGCGCCGGGCGAGCAGCGCGGTGATCAGCATCCGGTAGAGCTGCGCCTTGCGCACCGGGAGCAGGGCTGGCGGCCGATCGGTGGCGGCGTCGATCTCCCGCAGCCAGAGGATCAGCAGGGCGACTCCGTCGATCACCGCCTGCAGGTCGCCGGAGAGATCCGGCGCCGGCGACGCACCGTAGCGCGCGGTCAGCCGGTCGCCCAGGGTGAGCACGTCCGTGCGGCCGGCCGCGTGCAGCGCGGTGATCGGGCCGGGCGCGGCCCAGCCGGGCGGCCGGACGGGCACCTCCACCCAGGGCTCACGCAGCAGCCGGGCGAGCCGCCGCGCATCCGGCCCGATCCGCGCGCGGGCATATCGCCGGGCGGTCACCGCACCCAGCAGCGGGATCTCGCCCTCCGCCCCGGCGAGCGCGGCGACCCGGGACCGCTGACGCAGCAGTTCCTCGTTGCCGCCGCGCACCAGATCGAGTTCGTCGTCGGCCGACTCCTTGCGGATCTTCAGCATTCCGGCCGTGACCAGCATGTTCAGCCAGGTGGGATCGGCGCGGCGGCGCGGTGTCTCGATCCGCAGCGCCGGACTCGGATCCAGGTAGATCAGGCGGCGGGTGGTGCAGTCCGACGACGGCGCACTCTGGATCGCGCGCATCGCCCGGTCGACGGGGATGTTGTCGAAGATGCCGCCGTCGATCACCCGGAACGACACGCTCTGCGCCATCGCCGATCCGGCGGGCACCACATCGGCGAGCGGAAAGACGCCCGCGGCGTTGTGCCCGAGCCGGCCGTCCCGGGGCCGATCGCCCCGGCCGCCGGGCCCGGTGGCCTCGCCGGGTACCGCCGATCCGTCGTCGGCGACGGCGGAGTAGATCGACGCCGCCTCGAACGCGCCCGGGAACGACGACGACGCGCGCGCCGCCAGCGCGAGCAGGTCGAGCGCGGTGCGGAAGTCCGCCACGCTGTCCTCGTCGGGCTGCGGGACGGTCGAGAAGCCGGTGGCGAGGCGGCCCGGCCGGGAGGTGAAGGTGAAACCGGCCCGATGGTCGTGATCCCGCACCTGCGCGTCGTTCCCGGCGTAGCCGCCCGCGTCCGGGCCCCGGCCGACGACGGTGGCCGCGAGATCCACAGTGATGTCGGTCGCCGAGAACGCCGTCTGCTGCTGCGTCGGCAGCGCGGTGCCGTCCCCGGCGATCCGCTCGAGCGCGGTCCGGGCCACGTGGAAGAAGCGGCCGTCGCCGCTGAGGATCGACCGGATACGGCCGAACCCGGGATGCCACAGCAGTTCCCAGATCCCGCCGTCCTGGATCCAGGTGCGGTGCGCCGGGCCGTCGAGCGGAATGCCGATGCCCTGAGACACCCCGAGCAGCACCGCGTTCAGCCCCCCGGCGCTGGCCCCGGCGAGGATGTCGATCTCCACCTTGTCGAAGCCGCTGTCGGCCAGCAGCGTCCGGTACATCTCGACGCGCCCGCGTTCGGCGGGCAGGAAGAACTCCGCTGGCAGATGATCGCCCGTGTCGTCCCGCAACGACGCGCGCCGGAACAGGTCCAGCTCGGCCACCGCGCCGCCGATCCAGACCGCCAGCGACACGCCGCCGCGCAGCGCCAGCGCCAGCCGGAGAGTGCGGCGCGGGTGCGGCGACGGGGCGGTCATTGGACTACCCGCTGTTCCGCAGCGCGGTCGCGAGGCCGTTCATGGTCAGCTGGATGGCGCGGCGGATCTCCGGGGTGTCCTCACCGCCGCGGAACCGGCGGAGCAGCTCGATCTGCATCAGATTCAGCGGTTCCAGATACGGGAAGCGGTTGTACACCGACCGTTTGAGCGCGTCGTTGTCGGCGAGCAGGTCGTCGGTGCCGGTGATCCTGGTGTACATCTCCAGCGTCCGCTCGTGTTCGACGGCGATCATCCCGAAGACCCGCGCGCGCAGATCGGCATCGGGCACCAGGTCGGCGTAGCGCGCGGCCAGCCCCAGATCCGACTTGGCGAGCACCTGCGCCATGTTGCTCATCACCGACCGGAAGAACGGCCAGGTCCGGTAGTACTCGGACAGCTGCGCGAGCCGCCCGTCGTCGTCGCCGATCCAGGTGGCGAAGGCGCTGCCGGTGCCGTACCAGCCGGGCAGCATCACCCGGCACTGCGTCCACGACAGCACCCACGGGATGGCCCGCAGATCCGAGATCGCGGTGGTCTGCTTCCGGGACGTCGGCCGGCTCCCGATGTTCAGGGCGCCGATCTCCGACAGCGGCGTCGAGTCGGTGAAGTACTCGACGAAGCCGGGCGTGTGATGCACCAGGTCGCTGTACGACGCCCGCGCGAGCGCCGCGAGCTCGTCGAGCACCCGGTAGGCCTCCGCGGAGTCGTCCAGGCCCTCGATGTCGAGCAGCGTCGACTCCAGGGTGGCCGCCAGCAGCGTCTCCAGGTTGCGGCGGGCGCCGACCGGCTCGGCGTACTTGGCCGCGATGATCTCGCCCTGTTCGGTGAGCCGCAGCGACCCCTGCACGGCGCCCGGCGGCTGGGCGAGGATCGCGTCGTAGCTGGGTCCGCCGCCGCGGCCGACGGTCCCGCCGCGGCCGTGGAACAGGCGCAGCGCGATCCCGGCCTTCCGGGACGCGGCGACCAGGTCGAGTTCGGCCCGGTACAGCGCCCAGTTCGCCGCTAGGTAGCCGCCGTCCTTGTTCGAGTCCGAGTAGCCGAGCATGATCTCCTGCGCCCCGTGCTGGGCGTCGACCAGAGTCCGGTAGAACGGCAGGTCCCAGGCGGCCGAGATGATCCCGGCACCGGACTGGAGGTCTTCGATGGTCTCCAGCAGCGGCACCACCCGCACCGTCGACGACGGCCGGCCCGCCGTATCGAGGCCGTACAGCCCCGCTTCCTTCAGCAGCACCAGCGCTTCGAGCATGTCCGACACCGACTGGCACATGCTGATGATGTAGGTGGGCACGGCCGCCGGGCCGAATCGCTCCACGGCCCGCGCGGCCGCCCGGACGACCCCGAGTTCCTTGGCCGCCAGTTCGCTGAGCGGCGCCTCGGGCGTCGTCAGTGGCCGCCGGGAGGTCAATTCCTCGGACAGCAGCGCCACCCGGGCGGCCTCGTCGAGCGCGGCGTAGTCGTCGCACACCCCGGCCCACGCCAGCAACTCGGCGACCACCTGCTCGTGCGTCTCCGAGTTCTGCCGCATGTCCAGGCCCGACAGATGGAACCCGAAGGTGTGCACCGCCTCCCGCAGGGCGCCGAGGCGGTTGTCGGCCACCGTGTCGTCGACGACGGCCCGCAGCGCCGCATCGATCACATCGAGGTCGGCCAGCAGCTCGCCGGGCCCGGTGTACGCGGCGTGCCCGTCGACCCACGACATCTCGGTCGCCGAGAGGTATTCGGGTCCGAGCAGCTCGAGCATGGTCGCCACCAGGCGCGCCGAGACGGTGTGCAGTGCCGACCGGAACGGTTCGTCGTCGTGGTCCGCGGCACGGCCGGACAGCGCGCGCAGATCGTCGGTGATCGGTGCCACCAGGCGCGCCGACATGGCGAGTTCCTGCCGGAGCCGGGTCAGCTCGTCCAGGTGGTGCCGCAATGCGGCGACGGCCGCCTTGGTGGTCGCCTCGGCCACCACCTCGGCCGTCACGTACGGGTTGCCGTCCCGGTCGCCGCCGATCCACGAACCCATCGTGATCATCGAGAGGCCGTCGAGACCGGCGTCCGGATAGGCCGCCGTCAGCGCGGCGCGGACGTCGCGGTTCAGCCGGGGCACCACCTCGAAGAAGGAGGCGTCGTAGTAGCGCAGACCGGTGGTGATCTCGTCGCTGATGGTCAGCCGGCGCAGGCGGATCAGCGCGGTCTGCCAGAGCATCAGGATCTGCTGGTAGATGTCGCGGTCGATGCGGTCCAGTTCGGCGGGGGTCAGCTCGGTGCGGGCCCGCACCCGCATCAATTCGGTGATGCGGTTCTGCGCGTCGAACACGCTGCGCCGCCGGGTCTCGGTCGGGTGGGCGGTGATCACCGGCACCACCGCGGCGTGCGCCAGGGCGCGGCCCACCGCGGCCGCCGGCAGCGCGGCCGCGGCCAGCGATTCGAAGGTCCGGGCCAGGCTCGACGGCTGCGGCGGATCCTCGGCACGCAGGTGGATGCGGCGCCGTCGTTCCCGGTGCAGGTCCTCGGCCAGGTTCGCCAGCAGCGCGAAGTTGGAGAAGGCGCGGATCACCGCCATCAATTCGCGGACGGTCGGCGTGGTGTACCGCGCCGCCAGGTCGTCGCGACTGATCTCGGAGTAGCGGATCGCGAACGCATCCCGGCGCGAGCTCTCGACCAGGGCGAAGGTCTCCTCCCCGGCGTGCGCTTTGATCACGTCGCCGAGCAGGCCGCCGAGGAAACGGATGTCCTCCCGCAGCGGCTCGGTGGCCGCCCGGCCGGAGTCGATGATGCGGATGCGCTCGATCATCGGAGTACGGAGTGCGCGGTCGATGGCGGCGGGATCGGGGATCGGGAAGTCGGCCATGGGTCCCAGTATCGTCCCGTCCCTCCCGGGGCGCAGGGTGACCGGCCAGTCGCAGGGGCCGGACGACGAGAGCCGGGACGTTCCCCCGAGGGGGAGCGTCCCGGCTCTGCGGCTCGATCGGCGCGCGACCGCGCTACGAGTACTTGATGTTCAGGCCCACGCCCACGATCATGATGAACCAGATCAGCCCGATGAAGATGGTCGCCCGGTCGAGGTTCTTCTCGACCACCGACGAACCGGACAGGCTCGACTGCACGCCGCCGCCGAACAGCGACGACAGGCCGCCGCCCTTGCCCCGGTGCAGCAGCACGAGAACGATCAGCAGCACACTGGTGATGGCCAGGCCGATGAAGAGTGCGAGTTCCACGAGGCGAGAATCCTGTTCGGTGAAATGACTGTGGCAGGCGCCCCCGAAGGGGCAACCTGCCACAGTCTACGCGATGAACCGCCCGATCAGAGCAACGGCCCGCCCGCGGCGATCGCACACAGCTGCGCGAACTCGTCCGCCTTGAGCGACGCGCCGCCCACCAGGGCGCCGTCGACGTCGGGCTGCCCGACGATCTCGCCGACGTTCTTGGCGTTGACGCTGCCGCCGTACAGGACCCGCACCCCGGCCGCGGTGGCCGCGTCGGAGATCTCGGCGAGCGCCGCACGCACCGCCGCGCACACCTCCTGGGCGTCCTGCGCACTCGCGACCCGGCCGGTGCCGATGGCCCAGACCGGTTCGTAGGCGACGACCACCTTGCTGATCTGCTCGGCCGTGAGACCGGCCAGCGACGCCTTGACCTGCGCGACGTTGTAGGCGACGTGCTCGCCGGCCTCGCGGACGTCGAGCCCTTCACCGATGCAGACGATCGGCGTGAGGCCGTACTTGAGCGCGGCCTTGGCCTTGCCCAGCACCACCTCGTCGGTCTCGCCGTGCAGGGTGCGGCGCTCGGAGTGGCCGACGGTGACGTAGGTGCAGCCGAGCTTCTCCAGGAAGGCGCCGCTGATCTCACCGGTGTAGGCACCCGAGTCGTGCTCGGACACGTCCTGCGCACCGTAGGTGAGCAGGAGCTTGTCGCCGTCGACGATCGTCTGCACGCTGCGGATGTCGGTGAACGGCGGGAGCACCGTCACGTCGACCTTGTCGAAGTACTTCTCGGGCAGCGCGAAGGCGATCTTCTGTACCAGCGCGATGGCCTCGAAGTGGTTGAGATTGCACTTCCAGTTGCCCGCGATCAGCGGCTTGCGTGCGGCGGCCATCAGTTCCCCACTTCCAGTACGGCGAGCCCCGGGAGTTCCTTGCCCTCGAGATACTCCAGCGAAGCACCGCCGCCGGTCGAGATGTGCGAGAACGCCGAATCCGGCAGGCCGAACGACCGCACGGCCGCGGCCGAGTCACCGCCGCCGACCACGCTGAACGCGCCGTCCTGGGTGGCCGCGGCGATCGCCTCGGCGACGCCGCGGGTACCGGTGGAGAACTTCTCGAACTCGAAGACACCCATCGGGCCGTTCCAGAACACCGTCTTGGCGCCGCGGAGCACGGCCGAGAAACGCTCGACGCTGCCCGGGCCGATGTCCAGGCCCATCCCCTCGGTGAAACCGTCGCGGGTGAACGCGATCGAGGTGCCGGCGTCGGCGGCGAACTTGTCGGCCACCACGATGTCGTGCGGCAGGTGGATCACGTCGCCGAACCGGTCGAGCAGGTCCTTGCAGGTGTCGATCATGTCTTCCTGCAGCAGCGAGTCGCCGACCGGGCTGCCCTGCGCCCTGATGAAGGTGAAGGCCATGCCGCCGCCGATCACCAGGGTGTCGACCTTGGGGGCCAGGGCCTCGATGACGGCGAGCTTGTCGGACACCTTGGACCCGCCGAGGACCACCGCGTACGGGTGCTCCACGTCGGTGGTGATCCGCTGCAGGACGTCCACCTCGGTGGCCACCAGGTCACCGGCGTACGACGGCAGCAGCTTCGCCACGTCGTACACCGAGGCCTGCTTGCGGTGGACCACGCCGAAGCCGTCGGACACGAACGCGCCGTCGTCGCCGACCAGCTCCACCAGTTCGCGGGCCAGCGCGGTGCGCTCCGCCTCGTCCTTGGAGGTCTCCCGCGGATCGAAGCGGATGTTCTCCAGGAGCAGGACGTCGCCGTCGGTCAGGCCCTCGGCGCGCGCGAGCGCGTCGGAGCCGACCGTGTCACCGGCGAGCTGGACGTTGCGGCCCAGTTCCGCCGAGAGGCGGGCGGCGACCGGAGCCAGCGACAGCGCCGGGTCCGGCTCGCCCTTCGGACGGCCGAGGTGCGCGGTGATGATCACCTTGGCACCGGCGTCGACCAGCTGACGCAGCGTCGGGATGCTGGCCAGGATGCGGCCCGGATCGGTGATCTCGCCGCCGTCCAGCGGCACGTTGAAGTCCGACCGGACCAGCACGCCGCGACCCGAGACTCCTTCGGCGAGAAGGTCTTTGAGAGTGCGTACAGCCATCGGGCTTACAGCGACTTGCCGACGAGGGTGACCAGGTCGGCGAGGCGGTTGGAGTAGCCCCACTCGTTGTCGTACCAGGAGACGACCTTGGCCTGGTTGCCGATCACCTTGGTGAGGCCGGCGTCGAACAGCGAGCTGTGCGGGTCGGTGACGATGTCGCTGGACACGATGGGCGCGTCGTAGTACTTCAGGATGCCCTTCATCGGGCCCTCGGCGGCGGCCTTCATCGCGGCGTTGATCTCCTCCGCGGTGGCGGCCTTCTCCAGCTCCACGGTGAGGTCGGTGACCGAGCCGGTGGGGATCGGCACGCGCAGGGCGTAGCCGTCGAGCTTGCCCTTCAGGTCCGGGAGCACCAGCGCGATGGCCTTGGCGGCACCGGTCGAGGTCGGCACGATGTTGATCGCGGCGGCGCGGGCGCGGCGCAGATCCTTGTGCGGTGCGTCCTGCAGGTTCTGGTCCTGGGTGTAGGCGTGCACGGTGGTCATCAGGCCCTGCTTGATGCCGAAGTTGTCGTGCAGGACCTTGGCGAACGGCGCGAGGCAGTTGGTGGTGCACGAGGCGTTCGAGATGATGTTCTGGCTGCCGTCGTACTGGTCGTCGTTGACGCCCATCACGATGGTGATGTCCGGATCGCTGGCCGGGGCCGAGATGATGACCTTCTTCGCGCCGGCGTCCAGGTGGCCCTGCGCGGCGTCGCGGCCGGTGAAGATACCGGTCGACTCGACGACGACGTCGACGCCGAGGTCCTTCCACGGCAGCGCGGCCGGGCCCTCGCGCAGCGCGAGCGCCTTGATGCGCTTGTCGCCGACCACGATCTCGTCGCCGTCGACCGACACGTCCTCGGGCAGGCGGCCCAGGATCGAGTCGAACTTCAGCAGGTGAGCCAGGGTGTTGATGTCGGTCAGATCGTTGACCGCGACGATCTCGATGTCGGTGGTGCCGGCGGCATTCGTCGCCAGCACGGCACGGAAGAAGTTGCGGCCGATGCGGCCGAATCCGTTGATGCCTACCCGAACGGTCACGTTGTGCTCCTTAGCAGAGTGGGAGAGCCGGTGGGAATGTCCGGCCCACTGCGTCCAGCCTAGTGGCAGGCCGCCCGCTCTTCAGCAGAAGGTCCCGATGCGGTGTGCGTCACGCCCGCTCGGTGCGCACCCGCGCCGAACCGAGCAGCATTCCGGCGGCGGCGAGCTCGGACTCGTCGTCGAAGGAGACCGCCAGCTGCACGAACTTCGACGGTCCGACCGCGAAGCCGTAGAACGAGTCGGCGCCGGCACCGGTCTCCGGCTCGTGAAGGCGAAAACCGGCATACCGGACCTGATCCGCGAACCACGTCCGTTCGTCGTAGCGATCCGGGGAGGCACCCGCCAGCAGCCGTGCCAGGCTCGCCGCGGCGTCCTGTCCGTCGTCGCGCCGCCAGAGCGTGAGCCGGGCCGTGAAACCGGGCCGCCACAGCACCAGCGTGCCGTCCTCGACGCGGCGGTTCACCGGCCGGTCGAGGGTGATCTCCCACTCGGGAGACAGCGGCAGCGGCCCGCTGACCACCGGGAAGTCCGGGTTGAGGCCGGCCGGGACGGGCGCCGGTGCGATGGGGCCGGTACCTCGTGTCTGTTCCGGCACGAAGCCGTCGCCGGCACGGACCAGCGCGGTGCCGACGGGTGACGACAGGTGCGGCGTGACCGCCGGGTCCCACACGCCGATCTCGGCGAGCGCGAGCACCGCGAGGTTCTCCGGGGTGTCGACGTACTCCTGGGTCTCGTCACCGGCCAGGAAACTCCAGCCGAGTTCGTCGCGCACCATGTAGCCGACCGGGCGGCGGTCGTTGAGGATGCGACGGCTCACGTGGCAGGTCTGCGCGGCCGCGGTGGGGTCGGTCATTATGTTCACGCTTCGTCGAGGAGTTCGGGGGTCACCGCGGATTCGGTGTCGGGCAGGCCCTCCTGGCGGGCCTTCTTGTCCGCCATGGACAGCAGCCGCCGGATCCGGCCGGCCACCGCGTCCTTGGTCATCGGCGGATCGGCGAGCTGGCCCAGTTCCTCCAGGGATGCCTGCCGGTGTTCGACGCGGAGGCGGCCCGCGGCCACTAGGTGGTCGGGCACCTCGTCGCCGAGGATGTCCAGGGCGCGCTCCACGCGCGCGGCCGCGGCGACCGCGGCACGCGCCGAGCGGCGCAGGTTGGCGTCGTCGAAGTTGGCGAGGCGGTTCGCGGTGGCCCGGACCTCGCGCCGCATGCGGCGCTCCTCCCACACCAGCCGGGTCTCGTTGGCGCCCATCCGGGTCAGCAGTGCGCCGATGGCCTCGCCGTCGCGGATCACCACGCGGTCGCTGCCGCGTACCTCGCGGGCCTTGGCCACCACGCCGAGCCGCCGGGCCGCACCGACCAGGGCCAGGGCGGCCTCCGGTCCGGGACAGCTGACCTCGAGGGACGACGACCGGCCCGGCTCGGTCAGCGAACCGTGCGCCAGGAACGCACCGCGCCAGGCGGCCTCGGCGTCGCCGACGCTGCCGCCGACCACCTGCGCGGGCAGCCCGCGCACCGGGCGGCCACGCGGATCGAGCAGCCCGGTCTGGCGGGCGAGCGCCTCACCGTCCTTGCTGACGCGCACGATGTATCGCGCGCTCTTGCGGAGTCCTCCCGACCGGAGCACGTGCACCTCGGACGGGTAGCCGTAGAGATCGTGGATCTCCTGGCGCAGCCGGCGGGCGACGTTCCCGAGATCCACCTCCGCCTCGACCACCACCCGTCCGGCCACGATGTGCAATCCCCCGGCGAACCGCAGGAGCGCCGCGGCTTCCGCCTTCCGGCAACTCAGTTGCGCCACCGACAGACGACTCAATTCGTCCTTCACCGCGCCTGTCATGGCCAACCTGACCAAGCCTCCTTCGTGCCACTCGTCCAGCAACTCTCGTCAAAGCTTACCGTGCGGTCAGTTATGACTTCCATACCGTCTCTCCTGTCTCTCCTTCCGGGGGGACGTCGCGGCCTCACCTCCGGTCGTGCAGGAGCGCACCGAGCGTCGCGGACACCTTGACCGGGTCGTGCACATCCTGTCCGGGGAGTCCGAGATCGGCGATCACCAGACGCGCCCCGAACTCGCCTGCCGCCCGCTCCAGGTGCTCGCGTTCGCGTCCGGCCGGCACCGAGGCGGCATCGACCAGGATGTCGTCGCAGCGCAGGGAGCCGCCGGCGTGCGCGGCGAGCACGTGCAGGTGCCGTTCCACCGAGAACCCGGTGGTCTCCCCCGGCTCGTTGGCCAGATTCACCACCAGCACCTTGCGGGCCGGCGTCGCACGCAGCGCCGCCAGCTGCTCGGGCACCAGCACGTGCGGGATCACACTGGAAAACCAGGAACCCGGCCCGAGAGTGACCAGATCCGCGGCGCCGATCGCCTCGACGGCCTGCGTGCACGACGACGGTTCGGCCGGCGTCACCCGCACCCGCCGCACCACGCCGGGGGTGGTGGCGACGGCGACCTGCCCGCGGATCACCCGGCTCATCCGCGGGTCCTCCTCGAGGCCGGTCACATCGGCCTCGATCACCAGCGGCTCGGTGGCCATCGGGAGCACCCGGCCGTCGATCCCGAACAGGTCGACCAGCGCGTCCAGGGCGGCGACGATGTCGTCGCAGCGCTCGTCCACGCCGGACAGCAGCAGATTGCCGATCGGGTGCCCGGCGAGCGCACCGCTGCCGCCGAAGCGGTGCTGCAGCAGATCGGCCCACATCCGGGCGCGGTCGGCGGACGCCGGATCGACGGCGCCGCGCGCCTCGAGCGCGGCCGGGGCCGACAGCAGCGCCGCGAGCGCCATCCGCAGGTCTCCGGGTGGAATCCGGCCGAGTTCGTGCCGCAGGCGCCCGGACGACCCGCCGTCGTCGGCGACGGTCACCACGGCGGTGACCTCGGGTGTCAGGTAGCGCAGGGCGGTGAGCGTGTTGTAGAGGCCGTGCCCGCCGCCGAGCGCGACCGCCTTCATTCGCGCCCCAGATCGCGGTGGGAGGCGACCACCTCATAGCGCGGACGGCCGTCGGTGTCGGTCTCCGCGGCGAGGCGCCGGGTGATCTCCTCGGTCATCGCGACGCTGCGGTGTTTGCCGCCGGTGCAGCCGATCCCGATGGTCATGTAGCTCTTGCCCTCGCGGAGGTATCCGCGGGCGATGATGTCGACCAGTTCGGTGTAGCGCTGCAGGAACTCGAGCGCATCGGGCTGGCCGAGCACGTAGTCGCGCACCGGCGCCTCCCGGCCGTTGTGCTCGCGCAGCTCCGGGATCCAGTACGGGTTGGGCAGGAAGCGGACGTCGGCGACGAGGTCGCAGTCGATGGGCAGCCCGTATTTGAAACCGAACGACTGGACGGCGATCGAGAGCCCCTGTCCGGTCTGCGAGGGGAAGACCTGCGCCACCATCGTCCGCAGCCGGGTCGCCGAGAGGTCGGAGGTGTCGATCAGCGTCTCGGCGTCGGCCTTGACGCCCGCGAGCATCGCCCGTTCGGCGGCGATGCCCTCGGACAGGGTGCCGCTGCCCTGCAGCGGGTGGCGGCGTCGTACCTGTTCGAAGCGCCGGATCAGGACCGGGTCGGAGGCGTCGACGAAGAGCAGCACGGTGTGCGCCCCGCCGTCGGCGAGCTCGGCCCGCAGATGGGCGAGGTCGGCCGCGAACGTCGGGCCGGTCGGGCGGACCACCATGGCGATCTTCTGCGCGCCGATCTCGCTGGTGCGGACTCCGTCGACCACCTGGGCGATCACCGAGACCGGGACGTTGTCGGCGACGTACCAGCCGTCGTCTTCGAGCACGTTGGCGACCGACGTCCGGCCCGCGCCGGACATGCCGGTGACGAACAGGACGGTGGTGGCGCTGGGGGCCTCGGCCTCGCTCACGGCGCGGTCCTCTCCTTGAGGTCGGTGTGGGGGGTGTCGCTGTGGAGTGCTTCGTGGACGGTGCGGGCGGTGGCCTTGCCCATCCCGCGGACCTGCGCGATCTCGTCGACCGTGGCCTGTTTCAGCTTGGCGACCGAGCCGAAATGGGTCACCAGGGCGGTCCGCCGCGAGGGTCCCAGGCCGGGAATCCCGTCGAGCGCGGACGCCGTCATCCGTTTGCTGCGCTTGGACCGGTGGAAGCCGATCGCGAAGCGGTGCGCCTCGTCGCGGATGCGTTGCAGCAGGAAGAGCGCCTCGGAGTTCCGCGGCAGGATCACCGGTTCATCGTCGCCCGGAATCCAGACTTCTTCCAGTCGTTTCGCCAGACCGACCACCGTCACGTCGGTCACCCCGAGGTCGTCGAGGACGGCCGCGGCGGCGTGCACCTGCGGCTGCCCGCCGTCGACGACGAACAGGTTCGGCGGATAAGCGAAGCGGCGCGGCCGGCCGGTCTTGGGGTCGAGGGCCGCTTCCGGCGCGAGGTCGCCCCCGTTGTCGGCGGCGGCCTCCCCGGGCTCCGTCTCCCCCGCCGCGGCCTCGCCCGCCCGGTCCGCGGCATCGCTGCGATGGCGCAGGAAGCGGCGGTGGGTCACCTCGGCGATCGAGGCGACGTCGTCGGAGTGGCCGTCGCCGGCCGCCTCCCGGATCGAGTAGTGCCGGTAGTCGGATTTGCGGGCGAGGCCGTCCTCGAAGACGACGAGGGAGGCGACCACGTCGGTGCCCTGCACGTGGGAGATGTCGATGCACTCGATGCGCAGCGGCGCGTCGTCCATGCCGAGCGCCTCCTGCAGTTCGGTGAGCGCGGCCGAGCGGGTGGTGAGGTCACCGGCCCGCTTGAGCTTGTGCCGGGTCAGGGCCTCGCCGGCATTGCGTTCGACGGTCTCGGCCAGGGTGCGCTTGTCGCCGCGCTGCGGCACCCGGAGCGAGACCCGGCTGCCGCGGCGCTCGGACAGCCACGCGGTGAGCTGCTCGGCGTCGTCGGGCAGCTCGGGGATCAGCACCTCGCGCGGGATGCCGGAACTCATCTCCGACTCGTCGCCGTAGAACTGCAGCAGGAAGGCCCCGACCTGGTCGCCCAGGGTGGCGTTCTCCTGCACCTCGACCACCCAGCCGCGTTCGCCGCGGACCCGGCCGTCACGGACATGGAAGATCGCCACCGAGGTCTCGAGTTCGTCGCCGACCATCGCGATCACGTCGGCGTCGGTGCCGTCGCCGAGCACCACCGCCTGCTTCTCCATGGCGCGCCGCAGGGCCGACAGGTCGTCGCGCAGCCGTGCCGCGCGCTCGAAGTCCAGATCCTCGGCGGCGGCGCCCATCTCGCGTTCCAGCCGGCGGATCAGTGTGTCGGTCTTGCCGGCCAGGAAGTCGCAGAAGTCCTCGGCGATCTCCCGGTGCTCGGCGGCGTCGACCCGCCCGATACAGGGCGCCGCGCATTTGTCGATGTAGCCGAGCAGACACGGCCGGCCCATCTGCGCGTTGCGCCGGAACACCCCGTTGGAGCAGGTCCGCACCGGGAACACCCGGGTCAGCAGGTCGACGGTCTCCCGAATGGCCCAGGCGTGGGCGTACGGGCCGAAGTACCGCACACCCGGCTTGCGCGCGCCCCGGTAGACGAAGACCCGCGGGAACTCCTCGTTCATGGTGACCGCGAGCATCGGGTAGCTCTTGTCGTCCCGGTAGCGGACGTTGAAGCGCGGATCGAACTCCTTGATCCAGTTGTATTCGAGCTGAAGGGCCTCCACCTCGGTGCCCACCACGGTCCACTCCACGGAGGCGGCGGTGGTGACCATCTGCCGGGTGCGCGGGTGCAGCGTGGTGAGGTCGGCGAAGTACGACGTCAACCGTGACCGCAGGCTCTTGGCCTTGCCGACATAGATCACCCGCCCGTGCGCGTCGCGGAACTTGTACACGCCGGGGTCGGTCGGGATGGTGCCCGGAGCCGGGCGGTAGGTCGTCGGATCGGCCACGGTTCCCAGGTTAGTCGCCGGGTCCGACAGGGGTCCGGCGGGCGAAGGTGCGGCGGAGGACGGCGGCCGCCGCATCCAATGGGAAGCCGTGGATGCAGGCCGCCCAGTCGTAGTCGTCGTCGGACCAGCGTGTGCTCTCGTCCGGCCAGTGCAGATCCCACGGTTCCGATGATCGCGGCCGCCGGGCGAGGCTGAGTGATACGTGCCCGGCAGCACTGCGGGTGCTCGCCTCGAAACCGCCGTCGTCGTCCCGGCGGTGCACGCTGAGCTGCCCGAAGGGCACGGTGAGCGGCAGCGCGAACCCGGCCGGCCCGACGTGCTCGGTGAACCAGTCCTGTTCGGCCTTCCGCCGCTGCTCCCACTCCCGTCGCAGGTCGGCGTCGCGCTCGGCGACCGCTGTCACCGGACCGTCGTAGCGGAACCAGCCGGGTTCGACGTCCGCCGTGGCGAAGCGCACATACGACGCGCGGACCCCGGCGTCGTCGTTCCGCATCTCCAGCACCGCGCCGGTCTCCCGATCGACCACGAGCCGGATCGGATACGGCTTGCGCTCCGGCGCCGCGAGTTCCACCGCCCAGGCCGGGCGGCCGAGGAACTCGGTCTCCTCGATCGGTCTCTTCGTGGGCCGGGTGAAGTCGTCGCTGCGCGCCCAATCGTTGGCGTCCCGAACGGCGAGGATCGCTCTGCCGGGCCCGGTGTACTCCACCCGGCTGCCCGGGCTCAGCACCGGTGGCTCGGCCGGCGCCGACGGGTCGAACCGCCACGCGTGCTCGCCGTCGCGGCGGAACACCGGCGTCCCGTCGGGCAGATCGACGCGCAGTCGGCGGCCGTGCTGCCACACCCGCACCGCACCGGGCGGGAGGCCGACGAAGACCGGCATCTCACCCATCCACATCCGGAAGCCGTCGTCGTCATCGACGGTCTCCACCACCCCGGTCACCGGGACCGACGGACCGTCGACCATCGCGATCAGCACCTCGACCCACGCCGTCACCGGCTCACGCCTCCCGGACGATGCTGGTGCCGTACACGCTCAGCGAGCGGTAACCGAGGCGGTACGACGCGGTGGTCATCTCGTCGCCGGCCTCGCCGTCGTGGGCGACGCGGATCGGGGCGGCGGAGGTGATCTCGAAAGCCGGGACCTGCGCCTCCTGATACAGCTTGGACGCCTTGATCCGGCCGGTGAGCAGCGAGGCGGCGATGCGGACGGTCTCGAAGCGGTGCCCGGTGCGCAGGTAGCGGACGTCGATGAGGCCGTCGTCCAGGCGGGTGCGGCGGCCCGGGAAGAATCCGGCGGTGCCGTACATGCCGTTGCCGAGGAAGAAGAACAGGGTCTGCACCTCGTCGCCGTTCATCGCCACCGTGACCGGTTCGCTGTGCCGGAGGACGTGCAGCCCGGCGCGGATGGTGGCGACCGGGCGGCTCGCGCTGTGCTGAAAGCGCTCGCGCGCCTTCACGTATTCGGGGTAGGCGCCGATGCTCGACGTGTTCAGGATCAGCTGGTCGTCGTTCAGCCAGAGCACGTCGACGTCGGTGACCTCGCCGGACCGGACGTAGTCGACGGTCGACCCGACGTGTTCGGCGCCGATGTCCTTCGCGAAGTGGTTGAAGGTGCCCGCCGCGAAGACGGCGAGCGGCAGACCGGACTCAATCGCCTGCTGCGCGACGGCGGCGACGGTGCCGTCGCCGCCGGCCACGCCCAGCACCTCCGCGCGCGCCGCCGCCTCCCGGGCGACGTCGCCGAGGTCCCCGGCCGTCGACAGGTCGACGATCTCCGCGGCGGGCAGCTCCTTCTCGATCTGCGCCTGCACCCGCTCACCGGTGCCGTCCCCGGACGCCGGATTCACCAGGATCACCAGGCCTTCCCCGTCCGGGCGGGGGCGCTGCTCCGGGCGGCGCGGCGGCGGCACGGTGATCGCGTGGTCGTCGACGGGCTTCACCAGCTGCGCGCCCAGCACCGCGATCCCGGCGCCGAGCGCGAAGCCGGCGAGGACGTCGCCCGGATAGTGGGCGCCGGTGGCCACCCGCGACAGGCCGACCAGTCCGGCGAGCCCGCCCAGCAGGTATCCGGCCGGCCGGTTCTCCACGCCGACGGCCATCGCGAAGGCCGCGGCGCTGGCCGAGTGCCCGGACGGGAACGAGCTGGACGTCGGCTGGCGGCGCAGCCGGCGCAGCCCGATCCCGGCGGTGTCCGGCCGCACCCGCGGGTGCACCCGCTTGCTCACCTGGTTCGCGATGAGACTGGTCACGCCGAGGGTCACGACGCCGCGCGCGGCACCCCGCCGGAGCGACGGCGACTTGGTGGTGGCCATCGCGGCGGCGATCACGAACCACAGCTTGCCCTTGTCCGCGGCCGCCGACAGCGGCTTCATCGCGGCGTCCAGGAACGGGCTCGGCGAGTCGGCGACGGCGCGGAACACCCGCTCATCGAGTTCGGCGAGGCCGGCGGTGAGCGCTTCGGCGGGCTGTTCGTTGGGCACGACGGGACCGGTGAATCGGGTGGGACGGATCATAGGGAAACCGTAGCGGCCGGCGACGGTAAACTGGTGCTCATGACGCGCTCGCCGCGCCCCGCGGCCCGGCGCCGCAGCCGGGCTGCGGTGACCGGGGTCCTCGCGAGCGCCCTCGTCCTGCTGCTGTCGAGCTGTCAGATGAACGCCGGCACCGAGTTTGCGAGTCAGTTCGGCCGGTACCTCGACGGCCGCGACGATGTCGCGAGCCATCGGATCCGCGGCAACAACGACCTTCCCGGGCGCGGTTCCGCCGACAGCCGGGTGGATCTGCGAGACGGCCTCTCCGACGCCGAGCTGGCCCGCTCGATCAGCGAGATCACACACCACCGCGTCGCGCGGAAGATCGCGCACCACAATCTGTCGTTCTACTTCCCCGCGGTCAACGGCAGCGGGGCGCCCGCGACGGTGTCGGTGTTCGTCCGGACCGGCGACGGCGCGCTCGGCGACACCTCCCCCGCCGCGCTCGAGCGCCGGATCGCCGACGTGCGGGCCTTCGCCGCGTCCGATCCGGGGCTGATCACGCTCGACACCTTCATCCACGACCTGCGCGGCAGCACCAGCGGCGACCCGTACGTGACGGCGGACCGGCTGAACGACTATCTGCGCACCGACCCGCCCGGTGTCCGCTACGTGTCGGCGACCAGCGGAGATGTCGGCGCGCTGGGTGTGGTGAGCTTCGACGCCGGCGACTCGGTGGAGCAGCTGCGGCCGCTGCGGCAGGTGCTCGCGGCGCTTCCGCCCGGGGTCACGCCGGTGCGCTGGCGGGCGAACTCGCAGCGGCCGGTCACCGCACCGCAGTTCGAGCTGGTCCTGCCGCGGGGCACCGATCCCGCGGTGCTCGAAGCGGCGGAGCATCGCGCCGCCGAGGCCGGGATCCCGCTGTCGGCATCGATCGCGAGATAGCGGCGCCGCCCGGGCCGGACCAGCCCTTAGGCAGGCCGGTCCGGTGTCGGCTCGGCGGGCGGGCGGTACTCGCGCTGGAGTTCCCGGACCCGCCGCATCGCGGCGACGGCGGCGTCGCCGTCCCGGGCCTGCACGGCCATCACCGGAATGTGCTCGTCGTACGGGAACAGCAGCCGGGCCCACGGAGCCTTCTCCGGGTAGCTCATGCCGGTCACCTCGTCCCAGCCGTACACCCGCTCGGTCACCAGGTTCAGGACGCCGATCCCCCGCGGGCCGACGCGCAGCCGCGAACGGGTGAAGAGCAGCAGCACGCAGGAGATCACCACGCCGATGGTGATCAGCGCGGCCTGATCCTGCCAGCCGACGGGCGCTCCGGTGTCCCGCCAGGTGAGCAGCAGACCGAAGGTGACGTGAATGGCGATCACCACGACGATCGCGATGATCACGATCCGCACGATCGCCTTGGGCCGGTAGACGTAGACCCAGTCGTCGTCGGTGTCGGGCCGCTGCTCCGGCGCCGCGGTGTTCATCGGCCGGCGAGGCCGGCCAGCACCAGCGCCGACGCGAGGGCCGCCGTCATCGCTTGCGCGCCTTTGTCTTCCGACGATCCGGGCAGACCCGCCCGGTTAATGGCCTGGGCCTCGTTCAGGGTGGTCAGGACGCCGTTGCCGACCGGCGTGGACTCGTCGAGCGAGACCCGGGTCAGGCCGGCGGTCACCGCGTCGCAGACGTATTCGAAGTGCGGGGTCTCCCCCTTGATCACCACGCCGAGCGCGACGACGGCGTCGTGCGTGCGGGCCAGCGCCTGCACGATCACCGGCAGCTCGATCGCCCCGGCTACCCGGACGACCGTCGGATCGGTGACGCCCGCGTTCGCGGCGGCGCTGACCGCGCCGTCGAGCAGCGCCGTGCAGATCAGCTCGTGCCACTGCGAGGCGACGATCGCGACCTTCAGCCGTCCGGCGTCGGCCAGCTCGAGCGTCGGTTCTCCGCTGCCGCTCATGCGCCCGCTCCGTTCTCGATCGCGTCGTCGAGTCCCTGCAGGTCGTGACCCATGCGATCGCGTTTGGTCTTCAGGTAGCGCAGGTTCTCCTTGGTGGCCCGGACCGGCATCGGCACCCGGTCGATGATGGTGAGCCCGTAGCCGTCCAGGCCGACGCGCTTGGCCGGGTTGTTGGTCAGCAGCCGCATGGACCGCACGCCCAGGTCGACCAGGATCTGCGCGCCGATGCCGTAGTCGCGGGCGTCGGCCGGCAGGCCGAGCGCCAGGTTGGCGTCGACGGTGTCGCTGCCCGCATCCTGGAGCTGGTAGGCCTGCAGCTTGTGCAGCAGGCCGATTCCGCGGCCCTCGTGGCCGCGCATGTACAGCACCACGCCGCGGCCCTCCTGCGCGACGGCCTCCATCGCGGCGTGCAGCTGCGGGCCGCAGTCGCAGCGCAGCGATCCGAAGACGTCGCCGGTCAGGCACTCCGAGTGCACACGGACCAGTACGTCGGCGCCCGCCCCGTCGGGTCCCGCGACGTCGCCCATCACCAGCGCGACGTGCTCGACGTCGTCGTACGGGCTGGAGTAGCCGACGGCGGTGAAGTCGCCGAACTCGGTGGGGATCCGGGCCTCGGCGACGCGCACGACATGCTTCTCGTGGTGGCGCCGCCACGCGATGAGGTCGGCGATGGAGATGAGGGCGAGGTCGTGCTCGTCGGCGAAGACGCGCAGCTCCTCGAGGTGCGCCATGTGGCCCTCGTCCTTCTGGCTGACGATCTCGCAGATCGCGCCGGCCGGCCGCAGCCCGGCGAGCCGGGCCAGGTCGACGGCGGCTTCGGTGTGGCCGGGGCGGCGCAGCACGCCGCCCTCCTTGGCGCGCAGCGGCACGACGTGTCCGGGGCGGGTGAAGTCGTGCGCCTGCGCGTCGGCCTCGGCGAGCTTCCGGATGGTGACGGCGCGGTCGGCGGCGCTGATGCCGGTGCCGACGCCCTCGCGCGCGTCGACGGTGACGGTGTACGCCGTGCCGTGCTTGTCCTGGTTCACCGAGTACATCGGCGGCAGCCCGAGGCGGTCGCAGTCGGCGCTCTCCAGCGGCACGCACACGTAGCCCGAGGTGTATCGCACCATGAACGCCACCAGTTCGGGGGTGGCCTTCTCGGCGGCGAAGATCAGATCGCCCTCGTTCTCGCGGTCCTCGTCGTCCACCACCACCACGGCCTTGCCGGCCGCGATGTCGGCGAGTGCGCGTTCGACGCTGTCCAGCGTCACCTTGCCGGTCTCGTCAGTCATCCTCACTCGCCTTCCTTCACCACGCTGCCGTGCGCCGTCGCCCCGGTCAGTCGTTCTACATATTTCGCGATCACGTCCACCTCGAGGTTCACCGGGTCGCCCACCTGCGCGACGCCGAGGATCGTTCCGGCGAGCGTGGTGGGGATCAGGGAGACCTCCAGCCAGGGCGCGCCGGCGTCGTCGCCGACCGCCGACACCGTCAGCGACGTGCCGTCGATCGTGATCGACCCCTTCTCCACCACGTATCTCGCCAGCCCGGCGGGTATGGCGACCCGCACGACGGTCCAGTTCTCGGTGGGCGAGATCGACGCGATGGTGCCGACACCGTCGACGTGCCCCTGCACGATGTGCCCGCCGAAGCGCCCACCGGCCGGCATCGCCCGCTCCAGGTTGACCGCGGAGCCGGGGGCCAGGCGGCCGAGGGAACTGCGCTGCAGGGTCTCGTCCATCACGTCGACGGTGAACGTGTCGGTGGTCTGTTCGACGACGGTCAGGCAGACCCCGTTGACCGCGATCGAGTCACCGAATCCGGCGTCGCTGGTGACCAGCGGGCCGCGGATGGTGATCCGCGCCGCGCGGTCGAGATCCTCGCGCGCGACGATCTCGCCGCGTTCCTCCACGATTCCGGTGAACACCCGTCTCCTCCATGCATCCGCGCTCGGGGAGGACAGGTCGCGGCCCGGTGCCGCGCTGCCGTTCTCTCGTATCCGGACTGTGACCGTCGGCTCCGGGATCTCACCGGAATCTGCTGTCCCCGTGCTGGCACGGGCGCTCGCGGGCTCGTGACGCTCACGGACCTGCCGCTCGCCTCCATCACCGCCGGTGGGGAATCGCACCCCGCCCCGAGAACTCTGTCTCCGACGCTAGCACGCGGACGCGCCGTCGTGGCGCGCGCTCCGGCGCTGTCCTGCGGTGTTAGATAGACGCACAGCGCACGAAAGCCCGTGCGCGTCACCGCGACGACACCCAGGGGACGCCATGACCACTTCGCCCACCGGAAAGATTCCCGCCGGGCAGCCGCCCGCCTCGAAGGGCGCCGGCCGTGACATCGGCGTCTTCATCAAGCGGTTCTGGCTGCCGATCATCCTGGTGATCCTGGCCATCATCTTCATCGCCACCAACACCAACGACACGCCGCTGACCATCGGCTGGGTCACCATCAACTCGCCGCTGTGGCTCACCATCACCGTGACCGTGATCGTCGGCTTCGTGATCGGCTGGTTCGTCGGGCGCCGGGGCAAGAGCGACTGAGGCGGTACCCGCGCCGGCTGACCGTACTGTGACGTAGATCAGCGGCGCGGTCGGTGCTGCGCCGACATCATTCGGATTCGTTCCGGGCGGTCAGGGTGACCAGAAGGTCGTCGCCGAGTTCGGTCACCGACTCGCGACGGAAGCGGTGCGCCTGGGTGAGGGTGGTGACGGTGCGGTCGAGGACGGCCGGGGAGCCGTCGCCGAGGATCGTCGGCGCCAGGTAGTACTGGACCTCGTCGACCACACCGGCGGCCAGGAAGGCACCGAGGATGCCGGGACCGCCCTCCACGAGCACCCACAGGGCGTCGGGGACGGCGTCGAGGACGTCGCGCGGATCGTACGAGCGGACCTGGACCAGCGGAGCCGTGTCGTCGAGGAGTTTCGCACCGGCCGGCAGGTCTCGCTGCCCGACCACCACGCGGGTGGGCTGATGGGCGTAGAGCGAACCGTCCGGCCGCCGCGCGGTGAGCGACGGGTCGTCGGCGAGGGCCGTCCCGGTCCCGATGACGATGGCGTCGAGCCGTGACCGCTGGGTGTGCGCGTGAGCGCGCGCCTGCGCCCCGGTGATCCACCGGCTGGTGCCGTCGGGTGCGGCGATGCGGCCGTCGAGGGTGGCGGCGATCTTCGCGGTGACGAAGGGGCGGCCGTGCGCCTGCCGGAACAGCCAGGGCCGCAGCGGCCCCCGCCGGATCTCGTCGGAGAGGACGCCGCCGGTCACGGTGACGTCGGCGGCCCGGAGGCTCTCCGCTCCCCCGGCGGCGATCGGATTCGGGTCGGACACACCGAAATGGACCGCCGTCACCCCGGCGTCGATGAGCGCTTCGCTGCACGGCCCGGTACGGCCGGTGTGGTTGCACGGCTCGAGGGTGACCACCGCGGTGCCGCCGCGAGCGGCGCGTCCCGCATCGCGCAGGGCGACGATCTCCGCGTGCGGTCCGCCCGGCGGCTGAGTGTGCCCGACACCCGCGACCCCGCCCTCGGCGTCCAGGATCACCGCACCGACCGGAGGGTTCGGCGAGCTGAATCCCTGTGCGCCCCTAGAGGTCTCGATCGCCAGGCGCATGGCGCGCTCGATCGCGGTGGCGGACATGCGTCAGACGGTGACGGCGGCGTCGGTGGCGAGCCGGCGCAGTTCGGCGACCCGGGCGGCCGGATCGTCGCCGCCGTAGACGGCCGATCCGGCGACGAAGCAGTCGACGCCGGCCTCGGCGGCCTCCTCGATGGTGTTCGCGGCGATGCCGCCGTCGATCTCGATGAGCAGCTTGAGCTCCTCGGCGTCGATCAGCTTCCGCAGCTCACGCACCTTGTGCAGGACCTCCGGCATGAACTTCTGTCCGCCGAAGCCGGGTTCCACGCTCATGATCAGCAGGGTGTCGAACTCGGGCAGGATCTCCAGGTACGGCGCCAGCTCGGTGCCCGGCTTGATGCCCAGCCCCGCCTTGCCGCCGGCCGCGCGGATGTCGCGGGCGACGGCGACCGGGTCGTCGGTGGCCTCGGCGTGGAACGACACGTTGTACGCCCCCGCCTCCGCGTACGGCGGCGCCCAGCGCCCGGGATCGGCGATCATCAGGTGGCAGTCGAGCGGGATGTCGGTGGCCTTGAGCAGCGACTCGACCACCGGCAAGCCGAGGGTCAGATTCGGGACGAAGTGGTTGTCCATCACGTCGACGTGCACCCAGTCGACACCGGGGTCGATCTCGGAGGGGCCGACGGCGGCGATCTCGGCGGCGAGGTTGGCGAAATCGGCGGACAGGATCGAGGGCGCGATCATCGGCGCCGGTCGTTGACACATGCGTCGTAGTGTAACGGTCTCCGGGGTGAGCGCCGGGCCGTGGCGCCGTACTCCTTTTGGAGGACATGACGGGGCGATTCGCGAGGATCGCGATAATCTTCGTGCCTACCACGAGCCAGGAGTGTCATGCCGAGTCGCGATCCCCGCCAGCCCGGACCAGGCCGGATTCCCCGGCCGACTCCCCCGCCTCCTCCCGGCACGCCCCCGGCCGCGGCCGACGCGGCACCGCCCCGGTTCGGTGGACACGCGCCGCATCCGGCAGCCCCGCTCCCCGGACGGGCCGGCCCGCCGCCCGCACCGCCGGGCCCCGGACGGCCCCTGTCCGGGCCGTCGCACCCGGTGCCGCCCCCGCCCATGCCCGCGGCCGGGCCGCACCCCACGACACCCGGCGGACCCCGACCGCCGACACTTCCGCAGCCACCTCGGCCCGGTGGGGCGGGCCCGATTCCGGACGCTCCGGCGGAGCCGACGGCCACCATCGCGATCGGCGGTCCCGCGCCGGCCCCGGAACGACGCCGACGATTCGGCCGCAAGGGATCGCCCACCGAACTCCCCGGCAGCGCCGCAACGACGACCGATTCGGCAGGCGGCGATCGCCGGCGCGGCCCCCTCGCCTTCTTCCGCACCCGCCGCGGCACTCTTCTCCGCTGGACCGCACTGTGTCTGGGGCTGATCCTGATCGGCTGGTCCGTCGGCTACCTGGTGATGCCGCGCAGCGGCGGCGGAGACCAGATCGTCATTCCGAAGGAAGCCTTCGAGGCGACCGCGACACGGGGTGACATGCCGTCACTGGTGGGGCTGAACCGCGACGCGGCCGTCGCCGCGATCGGTGACGCCGGAGTCAGCGGCATCACCATCGACTATCGCGACAAGCCCGCGGCCGGACCCACCGGCACGGTCATCGCCCAGACACCCGCCGCCGGCGTGGCGGTGACCGACGGCATCGAACTGACTCTCTCGGTGCCCGCACCGATGCCCGCGCTGAAGGGCGTCCCGAACCGGGATGCCCGGACCACCCTGGAAGACCTCGGTGCGATCGTCACGGTCGAGAGCGTCGTCGACCCGGCCGCACCGGCGGGAACCGTACTGCGCACCGATCCCGCCGAGGGCCAGCCGATGCCGTCGAGCGTGACCATGGTGGTCGCCGATCCCGGCGACGCGCTCAGCCTCTCGACGGTGTCGACCGTCTCCTCGTCGAGCTGTTCGACCTCGAGTTCGGCGAGTGTGGCGGGCAAGACCCTGAGCAACAACGTGACCTGTACGCCGGGGTCGTCGAAGAAGGCGGAGGCGGAGGCGGAATACGCGATCAACCGCAACGCCACCCTGCTCGAGGCGACGGTCGGCACCGACGACACCAAGGGCAAGGGTGGTGCGACGGTCACGATCTACGGCGACGACCGTCCACTCAAGACGGTGAACGTCGGCCTGGGCCGTTCCGAGGACATCCGGGTGGACGTCCGGAACATGATGCGCCTGCGGATCGTGGTGACCTCCGGCGGCGGTGACGACTCCCCGACGGTCGTGCTGGGCGACGCCCGGCTGCGCGGTTCCACCGACGGCCTCGACCAGATCGCGGGCCGGCGATGATGCGGCGGCTGATCGTCGCCGCGATCGCCGCACTGCTGGTGCTGAGCGGACTGCCGTGGCTGCCGGCCGGCCCGGCCGCGGCCGAGCCCAAGGCCAGCGGACCCGGCACCGTACTCGTGGTGATGGATACCTCCGGGTCGATGTCGGCGTCCACCGACGGCGGCAGCACCCGGATCGAGGAGGCACGAAGTGCCGTACTCAAGACCGCGGACTCGTTGCCCACCGGTGCCCGCTTCGGGCTCATCGCCTATCCCGGCAACGGTCGCGTGGTCGACGGCTGCTCGATCGGTGACGAGGAGATCAAACTCGGCACACTCGAGGCCGGCACGGTATCGACCGCTGTGCGGCGGCTGACTCCGAGCGGCGACACGCCTACCGGCCCGGCGCTGCAACACGCGGCAGACGTCCTCCGCAAGGAAGGCGGCCACGGCACGATCATCGTCGTCAGCGACGGTGACGCGAACTGCGGCTCGTCGAACCTCTGCGAGGTCGCCGAGAAGATCGCCAAGGAGGGCATGGCCGTCCAGGCGCATACCGTCGGATTCCACCACGAAGACGATCAACTCGCCTGTGTCGCGAAGACACTCGGCGGCAGACATGTGAACGTCACCGAGCCGGGGGCGCTGGAACCCGTACTTGAGGAACTCAGCGGCGCGAAGCTGGAGTTCGACCTGGAGGTGCCGAAAGAGATGCCCGAAGTCGCCGGTACCGGCACCCAGGGCAGCACGATCGTCGCCAAGGTGCGCAGCACCGGACAGCAGCCGGCCAACAACGTGCGCGTGTCGATCCAGGTGACCGGCGCCGACGGCAAGCCGAGCACCAAACTCATCATTCCGCAGGCCGTCCGCTTCCTCGGCAATCTCCAGCCCGGCCAGCGAGAACGGCAGGTGCGGATGACGATCCGTCCACCCGAGGGCACCATCGGCGACTACAAAGTGACGGGGACCGCGTATTCGGTGAACACCTCACCGGTACAGCAGAGCGGGTCGTTCAAGGTCGTCCGCAGCGGCCCGGTCTCCGGACTCCTCGGCGACGTGCAGAGCGTCGCGGTACTCGGCGACTCTTATTCTTCCGGTGAAGGATCCGGAGACTATATCGCGGGCACCAACTCGCAGTTCGAGAACATGTGTCACCGGTCGAAAGCGAACTATGCGGGTGTCATGTTCTCCGATAACGCGTACACGATCGCCTGCTCCGGGGCGACGACCTGGGATTTCTGGGCCCAGCAGCAGGTAGCATGGTCACCTCCCAAGAACCGCGGCATGTACGAGATGCCCCAGCTCAAGCGCCTCCACGAGGTGGCTTCTCATCACCCCGTCGACGCCGTATTTCTCTCGGTCGGCGGAAATGACGTTGGCTTCGGCGATGTCCTGGGTGCCTGCATCGCGAAATTCGATCACTGCATCCCGCAGGTCCGAGAGGCGACCAAGAAGGCGAAGGCACAGTCTCTCGCCGACCGGCTCGCCGATGTCTACACCGACGTCGACAACACCATCAATTCGGATACCCCACGGAAGCAGCGAGGACAGCACACGGCGCCGATCGTCGTCGTCCCGTATCCGCGGATCACGCCGACCAACAACGCCCTCGCCGAAGAGGGCGAACCTGGGCAACTCCGACCCGGCGAAGGCTGCATGATGGGTGTCAGTCCCGACGAGATCACCGAGCTGAACTCCATGCTGGACGCGGTGAACGCGACGATCGCCCGTGCGGTGGACGCGGCCCGGGCCACCGGGGTGCCGGTGTACTACGCACAAGATGTGATCGGTGCCTTTCAGCCCGATCACACCATTTGCGCGCGGGACTCGTACGCGGTCAACAGTGTCGCCGCGAACGCAGCGCCATGGCTGCAGCAGCAGATCGCCCATCCGAACCGGAAGGGCTACGAAGCGATGGCCAGCAGTCTTCGGGGGTGGTCGCAGACGACGACCCGCTTCGTACCTCGCGACGAGCACCGTTCCGATTGGTCGGACGTGGTGATATCCGAACGCAATCCGGTGGACAAGGTCAGTAATCTGATCTCGGCCCCGGTCAAGAAGTTCGATCTCATGGAACCGCTGACCGACATCAACGTCCAGAGCTCCGGATACCAGCCGAACAGTGTGGTCACCATCGAGGTGCGTTCGACTCCGCGCGCCATCGGCAGCTTCATCGCCGACCGTAATGGGAACGTGAACGTCCATTTCGTGTTGCCGAGCCACGTGACTCCCGGCCGACACAAGCTGGTCGCGCAGGGAATCGCTCCCGACGGATCCGCTCGACAAACCGTTCAGGACATCCGGGTGATCCCCCGCTACAGCGGGATCATGACCGTGGTGTTCCTCGTCGGCGTGATCCTGGCCGCGGGCGGGGCGATCTCGATCCGGCGAGCCAAGAAACGCAAATCCCGCGCCGCCACCACGCCGCCGCCCACGCCGGCGGTGTGAAGGTCCGGGAGCGGTGGACGGTATCCGGTCACCGCTCCCGGGGCTTCGGGCGGCAGGCGCGGGACGCGGGACGCGGGGCCGGGCGTCAGAGGTGACCGGAGACGTAGCGGGGGCGGGAACCCACCGAGGCCAGGAGGGCGTCGTGCAGCTCCGGCCCGTACTCTTCGAGATTCGGCCAGTCGACCAGGACCAGACCGCAGTCGGTGCGGGCGTACGGGGTGCTGCCGATGTGCCAGTCGCCGATCGGCGCGGTGAACCCACAGGACGGGCACTCCTCGGTCGGCTCCTCGCCGCCGTCCCACCAGTCCTGCGGATCCCAGTCGGTCAGCAGTTCGTGGCACCGCGGGCACTCCGGCGGCACGCTGTCGGAGAAGGCGCTGACCGTCGCACCGGGGCCGAGGTCGACGGAGACGTCGCCGCGCTCGTCGAGCGGCAACGGGTTGCCGTCGGAGGCGGCGGCGTGCGCGATCGCCATGATCTCCGCGAGGCGGGCCTCGTCGACGGGGCCGCCCGGCTCCACCGGGTCGTCGTCCGGGTCCGCGCTGAGCACCAGGCGGACCGTCTCGGCGAGTTGCCGTTCGGCGGCGGCACCCGAGTCGTCGAGCGAGAAATAGAACTGCAGGAACTGGCTCACGGTGTCAGGCATCCCTGCGCAGGACGGCGAGGAACATGGCGTCGGTGTCCTGGCGATGGGGCCAGAGCTGGACGTACGGGCCGGGGCCCAGACTCTCCGGGTCGACCATGTCGCCCGCGACGAAGGGCCGGGCGTCGAGTTGGGTGGTCTCACCGGACGTGTTCAGGCAGGAGGCGACCACGGCGGTGGTCTCGGCGGGGTGCGGGGAACACGTCGAGTACACGACGACGCCCCCGGGGCGCACCAGGCGGAGCGCCTCGGTGAGCAGCGCGGTCTGCAACTCCACGAGTTCACCGATCTCCGACGGCTGCCGCCGCCAGCGCGCCTCGGGACGGCGGCGCAGCGAGCCGAGCCCGGAGCAGGGCGCGTCGACCAGGATGCGGTCGTAGCCCGGCTCCAGGCCGGTGGCGCGGCCGTCGGCGACGTGCACGGTGACCGGCAGCCCGTCGACCACCTTCTCGATCAGTCCGGCGCGGTGCTCGGAGATCTCGACCGCGTCGAGGTGGGCACCGTCGAGGCCGGCGAGCGACCCGAGCAGGGCGGCCTTGCCGCCCGGCCCGGCGCACAGGTCGAGCCAGCGGCCGCCGTCCTCGCCGACGAGTTCGGCACGAGTCAGGGCGAGCGCCACCAGCTGGCTGCCCTCGTCCTGGACACCCGCGAAGCCCTCGCGGACGGCGTCGAGCTGCCCCGGATCACCCTCGGGCAGGTACACCGCGTACGGCGAGTACCGGCCCTCCTCACCGCCGCTGACCAGTGCGAGTTCCTCCGCACTGATCTGGCCGGGCCGGGCCACCAGGTGCACGATCGGCCGCTCGTCGTCGGCCGCCAGCGCCGCCTGCAGTTCACCGGCCGAGCCGCCGAGCGCCTCGGCGAACACCTCGGCGATCCAGCGCGGATGCGCGTAGGTCATCGCGAGGTTCCCGATCAGGTCGTCGGTGATCGACGGGGCGAGCGTGTCGAGCCACTGCTGCTCGGTGCGCTGCGAGATCTTGCGCAGCACCGCGTTCACGAAACCCGAAGGGCCCATTCCCTTCTCGCTGCGCACCAGGTCGACCGAGGTGGACACCGCGGCGTGTGAGCCGATCCGCGTCCGCAGCAGCTGGTAGGCGCCCAGACGCAGCACGTCGAGCAGTTCGCCGTCGATCTCGGCGACCGGGCGGCCCGCCGCGGACGCGATGACGGCGTCGAGCAGTCCCGTGCTCCGCGCGGTGCCGTAGGTCAGTTCGGTGGCCAGCGCGGCGTCGCGGCCGGTGATCCGTCGTTCACGAAGGAGCTTGGGCAGCAACAGGTTCGCGTAAGCGTCGCGTTCCCGGACGGCCCGCAGCACATCGCGGGCGACGACGCGTTCGGGATCGAGTTCCTTGGTGCGGAGCTTCTTGTCCTGCGGCTTCTTGTCCCGGCCGCCCCGATCATCCCGGCGGCGCCGGTCGTCCCGGCTCACGCGAAGCGCTCCTCGCCGGTGAGCCGCGCGCCGCGCGCCCAGTCAGCGGCGGGCTGCGCTTTCTTGCCCGGCGGCTGCACCCAGCCGAGCCGCACCGCACCCGACGCGGTGCCGACGTGGACGGCCTTCTTCCCCGCCGAGATCGCCCCGGGAGCAAGGTCTTTCGGCGCGGTGATCCCCGCGGGTGGCTCGGCGTCGTCGACGACGGTCACCGGACCGAGCTTGATCCGCGCGTCACCCAGCCTGGTCCACGCCCCGGGCGCGGGCGTATGTGCGCGGATCGCCCGGTCGACGACGTGCGACGGCAGATCCCACCGCACTTGGGCGTCGTCGACGGTGATCTTCGGCGCGTACGACACCCCGTCGCCCGGTTGCGCCACCGGCGACAGCTGGTCGGCGGCGATCCCGTCGACCACGTCGCGGGTGAACGCCGCTCCGGCCTCGGCCAGCCGGTCGAGCAGATCACCGGCGGTGTCGGTGGACCGGATGCGTTCGGTGAACTGGCCGAACACCGGCCCGGTGTCGAGCCCGGCTTCCAGGGCGAACACGCTGGCGCCCGTCACCTCGTCGCCCGCGGCGATCGCCGCCTGCACGGGGGCGGCTCCGCGCCAGGCCGGCAGCAGCGAGAAGTGCAGGTTGACCCAGCCGTACGGCAGTGCGGTGAGCACCTCGGCGGGGATCAGCCCGCCGTAGGCGACGACGACGCCGAGGTCGGCGTTCCAGCGCGCGAGGGCCTCGGCCACCTCGGGATCGCTCATCCGCCGGGGCGTGATCACCTCGATGGCGTGCTCGTCGGCAAGCTCGCCGATCGGTGAGCGCACGGCCTTGCGGCCGCGGCCCGCGACGGTGTCCGGCCGGGTGATCACCCCGGCCACGCGGTGATCGTCGGAGTCGATCAGTTCCCGCAGCGTCGGGACGGCCGGGTGCGGGGTACCCGCGAACACCACTCTCATGTCAACCGATCGTAGGCGGGTCCACCTGGACCCGAATACCCGCGGTGTCCTCATGGCGCGCGTGCCGGAGCACCTGGGCCGCCCGCAGCGCCGCGGCCAGATCGCGGCCGTGGCCGCGGTCGGTGCGCAGCAGGACCCGCTCCAGCGGTTCCCCCGGTTCGGCACCGGCCGGCGGACGCACCCCCGGCGGCAGCGGCACCGGTCCCAGCTGCTGCGCCCCGGGCGGCGTGTCGACCATGCCCAGGAACGCGCTGATCGCCGCCGGCGGCCCGTCGATCGACGCCATCGTGACCGCGGGCGGGAAGCGCAGTTCCCGGCGCAGAGCCAGCTCGTGCCCGGCGAAACCGGCCGGGTCCCAGCGGATGAGGGCCTGCACCGGCAGCAACGTCGCGTCGGCGACGATCACCACCCGGCCCCCGTCACCGTGCGGCCGCACCAAGGTGGCCACCGACATCCAGGTGCGCACCGCCTCCTCGGCGGCGCGCAGATCCTGCCGGTCGAGCTGTGCCCACGTGTCGAGGAGCACGGCGGCGCCGTAGCCCCCGGCCGCGTGCGGCTGCGCACCGGGCGTGGCGACGACGACGCGCGCACCGGCGTCGATCTCATCGACGATCTTGTCGCCGCCGGACGTCACCACCGGTATCCCGGTGAAGGCGCGGCCCAGCTCCTCCGCGGTGCGTTTGTCACCGATCATCAAGGCGCGCACCGCGGTACCGCCGCACGCCGGACAGACGAAGCGGGTCTCCAGCCGCCCGCACCACCGGCACGACAGATCGCCGCGATCACCCATCTGCAGCGGACCGTGGCACGACCGGCAGCGCGCGTGCGTCCGGCACCGCGCGCAGGCCACCGACGGCAGATAGCCGCGCCGCGGCACGATGAACAGCACCGGGGCGTCGTCGGCGAGGGCGCGCCGGGCCGCGTCGAAGGCGATCGCCGGGATGCGCGCGGAGCGGGCGAGCGGGTCGCCGGCCACGCGCCGGTCGTCGTCGGAGATGCCCTCCACGCGCGGCATGTCGGCCCGGATCGTCTCGCGCGGTGCGGTGAGCGATCGCGCCCAGCCCGATTCGACCAGCGCCTGCGCCTCCGCGGTGCGGGCGAAGCCGCCGATCACCAGCGCCGACGCGCTCTGGTGAGCCCGCAGTACCGCGACCTCGCGCGGGTGCGGGTAGGGCGAGCGCGGCTCGTCGAGGCTGGGATCGCCGTCGTCGAACACGACGGTCAGGCCCAGGTCGGCGACCGGCGCGAAGACGGCGCTGCGGGTGCCGATCACCACCCGTGCCTGCCCTCGGAGCACCGCGAGCCAGCGGCGGTAGCGCGCGGTGGGCCCCAGACCGGCGGCCAGGGTGATGCACCAGTCGCCGAGCAGCGGCCGGCAGGCGGCGTCGAGCCGGTCCAGGTCACGCTGATCGGGGACGACGATCACCACGCTTCTCCCCTGCGCGGCGACCGTGCCGGCCAGTTCGGCGAGCCGGGCGGCGACGTCCTCGCCGGGCCGGGCCTGCCAGCACACCCGCGGGTGCAGGGTGGCATCGTGCAGGGCCGCAAGGAATTCGGCGCCACCGTCGTACGCGTGCCAGCGCTCGGCCGACGGGGCGGCGATCTCGAGTTCGGGCTCGTCCGGCGGCTCGGCCTTCTCCACCCGGGCGTGCCGCGGCGGGATCGCCAGGCGCAGGACGTCGGGCATGGTGCCCGCGTACCGATCGGCGACGGCCCGGGCGAGTCGTGCGAGGTCGGGCGTC
This sequence comes from Gordonia marina, assembly GCF_052036135.1. Taxonomy (NCBI): domain Bacteria; kingdom Bacillati; phylum Actinomycetota; class Actinomycetes; order Mycobacteriales; family Gordoniaceae; genus Gordonia; species Gordonia marina. The sequence continues at coordinate 88,526 of NZ_JBPSDN010000004.1, read as the reverse complement.
AGAACGCGTTCCGGTGAGACGACGCGGTCGAGCCAGGCCAGCCTGCCGCCGTGATCGCTCTCCGGAAGGCGTTCCAGCACGAAGCCGTCGACGAGCCGGCCGGAGAACCGGACGCGGACGCGGACACCCGGCTGGGCATCGGAATCCATCGCCTCGTCGACGAGATAGTCGAAGGGCCGGTCGAGATGCGCGAGGCCGAGCATCGGGAGCACCCGCGCGACCGGGTTCTCCGGCGCGGGCAGGCGCCGGTGCTTGTCCTTGGCGGACTCACCGGCCACGGGGTGCTCCTCGACCTAGACGGGCGTTTCGACACGGTCTCGGCTAGCGCCTCGACCGGCGGGGCGGGCTTAGGGGCGTTTCGACACGGTGCGGGCTGGGGTCCTCATCCGCCGGGAGCCGGCTACAGGCCGGCGGCGGCGCGGAGTTCGGCGACGCGGTCGGTGCGCTCCCACGGCAGGTCGACGTCGGTGCGGCCGAAGTGGCCGTAGGCGGCGGTCGCGGCGTAGATCGGCTGCAACAGCTCCAGGTCGCGGACGATCGCACCCGGACGCAGGTCGAAGACCTCGGAGATCACCTTCTGGATGGTGCCGACGTCGATCTTCTCGGTGCCGAAGGTCTCGACGAACAGCCCGACCGGCGCGGCCTTGCCGATGGCGTAGGCGACCTGCACCTCGATGCGCTTGGCGAGGCCGGCGGCGACGGCGTTCTTCGCGACCCAGCGCATGGCGTAGGCGGCGCTGCGGTCGACCTTCGACGGGTCCTTGCCGGAGAACGCGCCGCCGCCGTGGCGGGACATGCCGCCGTAGGTGTCGACGATGATCTTGCGTCCGGTCAGTCCGGCGTCGCCCATCGGGCCGCCGAGGACGAAGCTGCCGGTCGGGTTCACCAGCAGGCGCGGGCTGCTGGTGTCGAGCGGCGTCGGCAGGTCCAGCTCGGCGAACACCGGGGCCAGGACGTGCTTCTCGATGTCCGGCGTCAGCATGCCGGCGATGTCGATGTCGGCGGCGTGCTGGGTGGAGACGACGACGGTGTCGAGGCGGACCGGCACGTCGTCGGCGTACTCGATGGTGACCTGGGTCTTGCCGTCCGGGCGCAGGTACGGCAGGGTGCCGTCCTTCCGGACCTCGGTGAGCCGGCGGGCCAGCCGGTGGGCCAGCGCGATCGGCAGCGGCATCAGTTCGGGGGTCTCGTCGGTGGCGTAGCCGAACATCAGGCCCTGGTCGCCGGCGCCCTGCAGGTCGATCTCGTCGGCGTGGGTTCCGGTCTGCGCCTCGTGCGACGCGGTCAGGCCCTGGGCGATCTCCGGCGACTGCGCGCCGATCGCGACGTTGACGCCGCACGACGCGCCGTCGAAGCCCTTGGTCGACGAGTCGTAACCGATCTCCAGGATCTTCTCACGCACGATGGTCGGGATGTCGGCGTAGGCGGTGGTGTTCACCTCACCGGCGACGTGCACCTGGCCGGTGGTGACGAGCGTCTCGACGGCCACCTTGGCACCCGGATCCTGGGACAGCAGCGCGTCGAGAATCGAATCACTGATGGCATCGCAGATCTTGTCCGGATGTCCTTCGGTGACGGACTCGCTGGTGAACAGGCGGGACGCGGACGCGGTCATCGGTTCCTCTCAGAGAACGGGGTCGGTGGAAAGCTGGGAAAGTGGGTGATCGGCTTCGGTGCCCCCACTATCAGGCACCAGCGAGGAGACTTCGTCAAGGATTCTGCTCGCCATCAATGTCTTTGAGCCGTACGGCAATCCGGTCTCGGTTCCGTCGGCGGACAGCACCCAGCCGGTGTTGTCCTCGGTACCGAACGCGCGGCCCTCGCCGACGGCATTGACCACGAGCAGATCGCAGCCCTTGCGCCGGAGCTTCGCCCGGCCGTGATCCAGGACGCCGCCGTCGGCGTCGCCGGTCTCCGCCGCGAAGCCGACGATCACCGTCTCGGCGGGGATGCGGCCGTCTCGGCGGGCGCCGACCAGGCCGGCCAGGATGTCCGGGTTGGTGTCGAGTTCGATGGGCGACGGCCCGTCCGCGCCCTTCTTGATCTTGGCACCGGCCACGGACACCGGGCGGAAGTCGGCCACCGCGGCGGCCATGATGACCACGTCGGCGCCGGCGGCTCTGGCCGTCATCTCCTCGTTCAGCGCCGCCGCCGAGTCGATGTGCACCACGTCGACGGCGGCCGGTTCGCCGGGCTCACTCACCGCGCCCGACACCAGGGTCACCCGGGCGCCGCGCTGCGCGGCGACGCGGGCCAACGCGTAGCCCTGCTTGCCGGAGCTGTGATTGCCGAGATAGCGCACCGGATCGAGCGCCTCGCGAGTCCCGCCAGCGCTGATCAGCATGCGGACGCCGGCCAGATCGCGCGGAAGGGCGTCGGGCCGGGTCAGCAGCAAGTCGCCCAGCAGACCGATCTCCGCCGGTTCGGGCAGCCGGCCCGCACCGGTGTCGGCACCGGTCAGCCGCCCGGAGGCGGGAGTCAGCACGGTCGCGCCGTGCCGCCGAAGGGTCTCGACGTTCGCCACAGTCGCCGGATGCTCCCACATCTCCGTGTGCATGGCCGGCACGAACAGCACCGGGCAGCGGGCGGTCAGCAGCGAGGCGGTCAGCAGATCGTCGGCGCGGCCGGCGGCGGCACGCGCCATCAGATCGGCGGTCGCCGGAGCGATCACCACCAGGTCGGCCTGTCGTCCGAGGGCGACGTGGGCCACCTCGTCGACGTCGTCGAAGACCTCGGTGGTGACCGGATTGCCGGACAGCGCCTCGAACGTGGCGGCGCCCACGAACTTCAGGGCGCTGCGCGTCGGGATCACGCGGACGTCGTGCCCGGCCTCGGTGAAGTGCCGGATGACCGAGCAGACCTTGTACGCGGCGATGCCGCCGCCGACCCCGACGATGACGTGACGGCGAGCGGTCTCGTCACCCACGAGGGGGCCTATTCGCCTTCGGTGTGCTCGAGCAGGTCCGAGTGGATCTCGCGCATCGCGATCGACAGCGGCTTCTCGTGCACGCCCGGCTCCACCAGCGGCCCGACGTACTCCATCAGGCCCTCGGCGAGCTGGTTGTAGTAGTCGTTGATCTGGCGCGCGCGCTTGGCCGCGTAGATCACCAGGGCGTACTTGGAGGAGGTGCGCTCGAGCAACTCGTCGATCGGCGGATCGGTGATGCCCAGCGGGGTGTCGTAGACGGTCTCTTCGACGAGATCCAGTTCGATCCCGGTTTCGGTGCTCACGCGTTGTTCTCCTGCAAAGTTCGTTAGGGTGCGGCCACTCAGCGGCCGACTAGCAAGTTTACCAAGGTCCGGGCGGAAGCGTCGACATCGTCGTTCACGACGACGTGTTGGAACTCGTCCTGAGCGTCCATCTCGACCTTCGCGGTCTGCAGGCGGCGGGCGATCGCCTCCGGCGTCTCGGTGCCGCGGCCGGTGAGGCGCCGCTCCAGCTCGGTCCAGCTCGGCGGCGCCAGGAAGACGGTCACGGCCTCGGGCAGCGAGCTCCGCAGCTGCCGTGCGCCGGCCAGATCGACCTCGACGAGCATCGGCGTACCGCTCTCCCGGGCGCGCCGCACCGGTCCTGCCGGAGTGCCCGATCGTTGCAGTCCGCCATGGATGTCGGCCCACTCGAGCATCTCGCCGCGCTCGATCATCGCGTCGAAGTCGGCGCGCGAGACGAAGTAGTAGTCGCGGCCGTCGACCTCACCGGGCCGCGGGGCGCGCGTGGTGGCCGACACCGAGAAGGTGAGTTCCGGCAGCAGCTCGCGCACCCGGGTCACGACGGTCGACTTCCCGACGGCCGAGGGGCCGACCAGTACAACCAGTCGGCCCCTCGGTCGGGAATCCTGTGCGGATCGCTCAGCAGGCACAGCTCAGGAGCTGAACTTCTCGAGCAGAGCCTTGCGCTGGCGGTCGCCGAGGCCGCGGAGACGACGAGTCGGAGCGATCTCCAGCTCGGTCATGATCTCCTGCGCCTTGACCTTGCCCACCTTCGGCAGCGCCTCGAGCAGCGCCGAGACCTTCATCTTGCCCAGGATCTCGTTCTCCTCGGCATCAGCCAGGACCTGCTTGAGATCGGTGCCGCCACGCTTGAGGCGCTCCTTCAGCTCGGCACGCACGCGACGGGCCTCGGCTGCCTTCTGGAGCGCTGCTGCGCGCTGCTCGTCTGTCAACTGGGGAAGAGCCACGGTTCCTCCGCCTTTCGTTGGTTCGGTTCGGTTGGTCCCCCGACGCTATATGAGCACCGGGCGGCTTCGCTCCGCGGGTCGATCCGGCCCGCCGAGATGCACGACGATTCTATCTATTCTCGTCATGACCAGGACAGACGGTACCCCGCGTCCCTGAGAGAACCGAACACCGCCCCTGGGCGCGTCGCACTCCGGGTCCATCGGTAGCCTGTCGCACCATGCGACAGTCCGACCTGGTCACCCTCACGCGAGTCCTCCGCGACGACTTGGCGCCGCGCACGGCGACGGAGTCCGTCGTGCTGTCCGACCGGCCGCACGCCCGGCTGCTCCGCTACGGCACCGCCGACCAACTCGGCGCCGCCCGGGAGGCCGGCGCGGTGCCGGTGCTGCTGGTCCCGCCGCTGGCCGTGCCCGCGTCGTGCTACGACCTGGCTCCGGGCAACTCCGTGGTGGAGTTTCTGCTGGCCAGCGGCACTATTCCATATGTCATCGACTTCGGTGACGTGGGCCGGGCCGAGCGTGGACTGGGCTTCGAGGACTACTTCGACACGCTGATCCCACGCGCGATCGGCGAGGTGGTCGATGACTTCCGCGGCCCCGGCGATGCGCTGGATCTGATGGCCTGGAGCCTGGGCGGCACCCTCAGTTTCCTGACCGCCGCGCACGACCGCAGCCTGCCGATCCGCTCGGTGATCAGCGTCGGCACACCCCTCGACTACATGCAGATCCCGCCGTATCCGTTGGTCCGGCAACTGCTCGGCCCGACCGGCGGCCGCCCGGCGACGTACGCGCTGCGCGCCATGGCGGGCATCCCCGCGCCGATCGTGCGCACCGTGTACCGGGGCTTCGCGTGGCAGCGCGAGCTGACCAAGCCGTGGTACATCCTGGCCAATCTCGGCGACACCGAGGCGCTGGCGCGCATGCAGGTGATCGACCGCTTCCAGCGGTCCCTCCCCGGCTATCCGGGCAAGGTCGCCGAGCAGATGCTCGTCAACTTCGTGATCCGCGACGAGGTCAGTCGCGGACTGCTCCAGTTCGACGACGTCACGGTCGACCTCACGTCGATCACCGCGCCGGTGTTCATGGTCGGCAGCCCGCGCGACCCGATCGCGCCGTACGGCGCCGTACGACACGGTGAGGAACTGTTCTCCTCGTCCGCGCGGGTGGAGTTCCACACGGTGACGTCGAGCCACCTGGGCCTGCTGACCGGTCCGGACGCGGCCGAGCACACCTGGCCGGCCATCGCCACGTTCCGCGCCCGGCTCGACGCCGAGCGTCTCTAGCGCGGCGAGGCGGCTTGACCGGCGGGGCGACCTGACAGCTGGACCCGAGCAGCCCGTTGAGCCGCCACCGAGCCTGCCAATTCAGGGGTCGTTTCGACACGGCCGGGCCCTAGCGGGCCCGTCCGGCGGGGCGGGCTGCTGATGACCACTCGTCAACGGGCTGTTGATGACCACCCGGGGCAGCTGCTGAGGACAGCCGCCAAACGAGACCGTGTCGAAAGGGGCGCTCCGCGGGCGCGGTCAGCGCAGCGCCGACTCAATCTCGTCGCGTGTGGCCCGCGCGGCGGCGGCCAGGGCCGCCGGATCGGGGCCCGCGCGCAGAATGCTGCGTGAGGCGGCCGGGAGGAGCCACGACAGGTCGGCGGTGTCACCGAAGATGGCGGTCAGGTCGGCCGCGGTGGCGCCCTGCGCGCCCAGGCCGGGCGACAGAATCGGGCCGCCCAGCGACGACAGGTCGAGGCCGTGCTCCCGTGTCGCCCCGACGACGACGCCGGCCGTGCCGGAGCCGTCGGCGTTGACGGCCGCGGCGGCGTCGACGATGGATTGCGCCACCCCTCGCTGGAGGGCGGCGCCTTCCGGGTTCGAGGTCCGGGCGAGCACGAACACCCCCCGATCGGTGGCGCGGGCCTGGGCGACGGCCGGGTCGAGCGCACCGAAGCCCAGGTACGGCGACACGGTGACCGCGTCGGAGCACAGCGGGGACGCGTCGTCGAGCCAGGCGGTCGTGTAGGCGGCCATGGTGGTGCCGATGTCGCCGCGTTTGGCGTCCGACAGCACCAGTGCCCCGGCCTCCCGGCAGCCGGCGATGGTCTCCTCGAGCACCGCGAAACCGGCCGAGCCGAAGGCCTCGAAGAAGGCGACCTGCGGCTTGATCACCGCCGCCACCGGGCCCAGACCGGTCACGCAGGCGCCGGCGAAGGCGCGCAGGCCGTCGACGGACACCGGCAGGCCCCACTGCTCCAGCAGCGCCGCATGCGGGTCGATACCGGCACACAGCCGCCCCCGGTCGGCCACGGCCGAACGGTAGGCGGCCGCGAAGCCGACGCTCACTTGCCGCCGCGCAGCACGGCGTGGCGGCGCTGCAGGGATTCCACGCCCATCGTCGCGCCGAGCGCGGCCTCGATACCCTGCACGGCCGCCCCGAAGCCGGAGACCGTGGTGACGCACGGGATACCCGCGGTCATCGCCGCGGCACGGATCTCGTAGCCGTCGGCCCGCGGGCCGGAGCTGCCGGCCGGGGTGTTGACGATCAGGTCGACGCGGCCGTCGCGGATCATGTCGACCACCGACTCCTCGCCCTCGGCGGCCTCGTAGTGCTTGCGCACCTCGGTCACCTGGATCCCGTTGCGGCGCAGCACGTCCGCGGTGCCCTTGGTGGCCAGGACGGTGAAGCCCAGGTCGGCGAGGCGCTTGGCCGGGAAGGCGGCCGAGGCCTTGTCGCGGTTGGCGACCGAGACGAACACCGAACCCGACGTGGGCAGCGCGCCGGAGGTGGCGGTCTGCGCCTTGGCGAAGGCCCGGCCGAAGTCGGCGTCGAAGCCCATCACCTCGCCGGTCGACTTCATCTCCGGGCTCAGCAGCGTGTCGACCACGGCGCCCTCGGGCGTGCGGAACCGGTTGAACGGCAGCACCGCCTCCTTGACCGCGACCGGCGAATCGACCGGCACCACGGTGCCGTCACCGGTGGCCGGGAGAACGCCCTGATCGCGCAGCTCGGCGATGGTCATGCCCATCATCACCCGGGCGCACGCCTTGGCGAGCGGCACCGCGGTGGCCTTGGACACGAACGGTGCCGTCCGGCTGGCACGCGGGTTGGCCTCCAGCACGTACAGCACGCCGTCCTTCAGCGCGTACTGCACGTTGAGGAGCCCGCGCACGCCGATGCCCCTGGCCAGCGCCTCGGTGGAGCGCCGGACGGCGTCGATCTCCTCGCCGCCGAGGGTGATCGGCGGCAGCGCGCACGCCGAGTCGCCGGAGTGGATACCGGCCTCCTCGATGTGCTCCATCACGCCGCCGATGTACAGCTCGGTGCCGTCGTACAGGGCGTCGACGTCGATCTCGACGGCGTCCTCGAGGAACCGGTCGACCAGCACCGGCCGGTCGTCGGAGATCTCGGTGGCGCGGGAGATGTAGTCGGCGAGGGCGGCCTCGTCGTACACGATCTCCATGCCCCGGCCGCCGAGCACGTACGACGGCCGCACCAGCACCGGGTACCCGATGCCGGCGGCGATGTCGCGAGCCTGCTCGAAGGTGGTGGCGGTGCCGAACTTGGGGGCCGGCAGCCCGGCGGCGACCAGTACCTTGCCGAACTCGCCGCGGTCCTCGGCCAGGTCGATGGCGCTCGGGCCGGTGCCGACGATCGGCACGCCCTCGGCCTCCAGCTGCGCGGCCAGACCCAGCGGCGTCTGGCCGCCGAGCTGCACGATGACGCCCGCGACGTTCCCCGACTCCTGTTCGGCGTGGATCACCTCGAGGACGTCCTCCAGGGTGAGCGGCTCGAAGTAGAGGCGGTCGGCGGTGTCGTAGTCGGTGGAGACGGTCTCCGGGTTGCAGTTGACCATCACCGTCTCGTAGCCGGCCTGGCTCAGGGTGAGCGCGGCGTGCACACACGAGTAGTCGAACTCGATGCCCTGGCCGATCCGGTTCGGTCCGCTGCCGAGAATGATCACCTTCGGGCGCTCACGCTGCTCGGCGACCTCCGAGGTGGCCGCCTCGTCGAGCTCGTAGCTCGAGTAGTGGTACGGCGTCTTGGCCTCGAACTCGGCGGCACAGGTGTCGACGGTCTTGTAGACCGGCCGGATCCCCCACTCCGCGCGGAACGCGCGGACCGCGGCCTCGTCACCGAAGGTCGCGTCGCCGGCGGCGGCCCGCAGCGCGGCGATCTGCCGGTCCGACAGGCCGGTGAACTTGGCCTGGCGCACCAGGTCGGCGTCGAGCCGGTCGGCGTCGCGCACGTCGGCACCGACCTGTCCGATCCAGCCGATCTCGGCGAGGAACCACGGATCGATCGCGGTGGCCTCGTACAGCTGCTCGATGGTGGCCCCGGCCTCCATCGCCTGCATGATCTTGTACATCCGGCCGTCACGGGCCACCCGGATGTCGTCCAGGAGCGCGGGCAGATCGAGCGTCGCCGGATCCGGCCGATCCGGTTCGGTCCAGAATCCGGCGGCCTTGGTCTCCAGCGAGCGCATCACCTTGCCGAGCGCCTCGGCGAAGCTGCGGCCCAGGCTCATCGCCTCACCGACGGACTTCATGGTGGTGGTGAGGGTGTCGTCGGCGCCCGGGAACTTCTCGAACGCGAAGCGCGGGGCCTTGACGACGACGTAGTCGATCGACGGCTCGAACGCGGCCGGGGTGGCCTTGGTGATGTCGTTGGTGATCTCGTCGAGCGAGTAGCCGATGGCCAGCTTGGCGGCCATCTTCGCGATCGGGTACCCGGTCGCCTTCGACGCCAGCGCCGACGACCGCGACACGCGCGGGTTCATCTCGATCACGACCAGCCGGCCGTCCCGCGGGTCCTGAGCGAACTGGATGTTGCAGCCGCCGGTGTCGACGCCGACCTCGCGGATGATCGCGATCGACTGGTCGCGCATCTGCTGGTACTCGACGTCGGTGAGCGTCATCGCCGGGGCGACGGTGATCGAGTCGCCGGTGTGCACGCCGACCGGGTCGACGTTCTCGATCGAGCAGATCACGATCACGTTGTCGCGGTTGTCCCGCATGAGCTCGAGCTCGTATTCCTTCCAGCCGAGGATGGACTCCTCGATCAGGACGTTCGCGGTGGGCGACGCGGCCAGGCCGCCACCGGCGATCCGGTTCAGGTCGTCCTCGTCGTACGCCATGCCGGAACCGAGGCCGCCCATGGTGAACGACGGCCGCACCACCACCGGGTAGCCGAGCTCGGCGACGGTGGCGTGCACCTCCTCCATGGTGTGGCAGACGCGCGAGCGAGCGCTCTCGCCGCCGATCTTGGCGACGATGTCCTTGAACATCTGACGGTCCTCACCGCGCTGGATGGCGTCGATGTCGGCGCCGATCAGCTCGATGCCGTGCTTGGCGAGGATGCCCTGTTCGTGCAGGCCGACGGCGGTGTTCAGCGCGGTCTGGCCGCCGAGGGTGGCCAGCACCGCGTCGATCGGATGACCGGCGGCGGCCTCGGTCTCGAAGACCTTCTCGACGAACTCCGGGGTGATCGGCTCGACGTAGGTGGCGTCGGCGAACTCCGGGTCGGTCATGATGGTCGCCGGATTCGAGTTGATCAGCGAGACCCGCAGGCCCTCGGACTTGAGGACGCGGCACGCCTGGGTGCCGGAGTAGTCGAACTCGCAGGCCTGGCCGATGACGATCGGGCCCGAGCCGATGACGAGGACGTGGTTGAGGTCGGAGCGACGTGGCATCGGAGGATCAGTTCCCTTCCGTGGTCGAGGCCGACGTGTACGCGTCCATCGCGGACACGAACTTGTCGAAGAGGTTGGCGGCGTCGTGCGGGCCGGACGCGGCCTCGGGGTGGTACTGGACGGAGAACGCCGGGCGGTCGATCAGCTCGACGCCCTCGACCACGCCGTCGTTGGCGCAGACGTGACTCACCCGGCCGCGGCCGAAGTCGGTGTCGAACTCGTCGCCGGCCTTGCCCTCCAGGGCGAAGCCGTGGTTCTGCGAGGTGATCGCCACCTCGCCGGTGGCCAGGTCGACCACCGGGATGTTGATGCCCCGGTGCCCGAACTTGAGCTTGTAGGTGGACAGGCCGAGGGCCCGGCCGAGGATCTGGTTGCCGAAGCAGATACCGAACAGCGGCAGGCCGGCCTCCAGGACGCGCCGGGTCAGCGCGACGGCGTCGTCGGCGGTGGCCGGGTCGCCCGGGCCGTTGGACAGGAAGAAGCCGTCGGGCTCGATGGCCATCACGTCGTCGAAGGTGGCCCCGGCGGGCAGGATGTGCACCTCGACGCCGCGGGCGGCGAGCATGCGCGGGGTGTTGGCCTTGATCCCGAGGTCGATGGCGGCGACCCGGAAGCGCGGCTCACCGGCCGCCTCGACCACGTAGGTCTGCTCGGTGCTGACCTCGCCGGCCAGGTCGGCGCCGGACATCGGCGCCTGGGCGCGGACCTGGGCGAGCATGTCGGCGGCGTCGGTGACGGCGGCGCCGGAGAAGATCCCGGCGCGCATGGAACCGGCCTCGCGCAGCACGCGCACCACGGCGCGGGTGTCGATCCCGGCGATACCCACCACGCCCTGCGCCTTGAGCTCGTCGTCGAGGCTGCTGCTGGCGCGCCAGTTGGAGACGCGCGTGGTGGGGTTGCGCAGGGCGTAGCCGGCGACCCAGATCTTGCCCGGGTCGTCGTGGTCGATGAATTCGGCCGACCAACGCACGTCGGACCGCTTGCCGAGCAGGCTTTCGCCGTCCTCGGTGTTCCAGCCGGTGTTGCCGATCTGCGGGGCGGTCGAGACGATGATCTGCTTGTGGTAGCTCGGGTCGGTGAGCATCTCCTGGTAGCCGGTCATCGCGGTGCAGAACACCGCCTCACCGAAGGTGGCGCCCTCGGCACCGAAGCTCATACCCGTGTGGATGTTGCCGTTCTCCAGCACCAATACCGCTTTGCTCATGACTTCTTCCTCTTCGTATCGGATGCTGTGGTCTCGTTGTCGCCGGCGTTCAGTGCCGCGAAGGTGGCCTCGGTGATCTCCCGGTAGGGGGCCGTCCAGTCCGGGTACACCGACTTGTCGTCGCCGCGGATCCCGGAGTCCACCTCCAGGCCGGACGCCAGCCGCCACCGGATGACGAGCAGGCCGTCGCGGCTCATCACCTTCCCGGCCAGGCGGTTCTCGGTGCGCAGCGCGGTGATCGACTCCGCCGGGATCCAGATGTCCGACGCGCCGGTGCGCGCCAGCAGGATGCCGCCCGGGTACTCGCTGTAGGCGACCAGCGCCCGGTCACCGAAGTCGCCGGTGGCGATCCGGGTGGTCCAGCTGGGCGCCAGGGTGGAGCCGACGTACATGCCGGTCTCCGGTCCGCGGACCGGCTCGCCGAGGTCGGCGGGTACCGGCGGCAACTCGCCGACGGCCTGCGCCTGCGCGCGGCCACGGCGGCGCCAGCCCCGCAGGGCGAGGGCCACCAGACCGAGCCACAGGATGACGACCGCGACGACGATGATCAGGTCGTACAGCCAGTCGCTCACGAGTACGTCACCGACCCCCGCAGGATCGTGGCGACGACGACGCCGGGCAGGGTCATCGCCGCGTACGGCGTGTTCCGCGACTTGCTGGCCAGCTCGTCCGGATCGACCACCCACTCGGTGTCCGGGTCGACGACGGTCAGGTTGGCCGGCTCGCCGACGGCGATCGGGCGGCCCTGATCGTCGAGCCCGACGATCTGCGCGGGCCGTTCGCTCATCACGCGGGCCACCCCGCGCCAGTCGAGCAGGCCGGGGCGGACCATCGTCTCCACGACCACCGACAGCGCGGTCTCCAGCCCGAGCATGCCCGGCTTGGCCTGGCTGAACTCGCAGCACTTCTCGTGCGAGCCGTGCGGCGCGTGGTCGGTGGCGACGCAGTCGACCAGGCCCTCGGCCAGTGCGGCGCGCAGGGCCAGCTTGTCGCGGTCCTCGCGCAGCGGCGGGTTCACCCGGTTGACGCCGTCGTAGGTCTCCAGCCGCGAATCGTCGAGCAGCAGATGATGCGGGGTCACCTCGGCGGTGATGTCGATGCCCTGGCTCCGGGCGAAACGGATCAGCTCGACGGTGCCCTCGCAGGAGGCGTGGGCCACGTGGATCCGCGCACCGGCGTCGCGGGCGAGCAGCGCGTCGCGGGCGACGATCGACTCCTCGGCGGCGCGCGGCCAGCCGGCCAGCCCGAGGCGCGCGGCGGTGGGACCGTCGTGCGCGACCGCGCCGACGGTCAGCCGCGGATCCTCGCTGTGCTGGGAGATCAGCACGCCGAGGCCGCGCGAATACTCCAGCGCCCGCTTCATGATGACCGGGTCGTGGACGCACTTGCCGTCGTCGCTGAAGAGCTTCACCTTCGCGACGCCGTCGGCCATCATGCCCATCTCGGCGAGCTGGGTGCCTTCGAGTCCGACGGTCACCGCGCCGACCGGGTGGACGTCGCACAGGCCGACGTCCTGGCCGATCCGCCAGACCAGGTCGGTGATCGCGGCGTTGTCGGCGACCGGGCTCGTGTTGGCCATCGCGAAGATCGCGGTGTAGCCGCCCTTGGCCGCGGCGGCCGAGCCGGTCGCGATGGTCTCGGTGTCCTCGCGGCCGGGTTCGCGGACGTGCGTGTGCAGGTCGACGAAACCGGGCAGCAGGACGTGTCCGCCGCCGTCGACGGTCCCGGCGCCCTCGGGTGCGGTCAGCGTGCCGGCCGGGCCGATCCCGGTGATGACGCCGTCGGTGACCGCGACGTCGACCGGGTCACCTTCGCCGTACGGGCGAACGTTGGTGATGAGGACATTGCCGTGGGCCGCCACTAGTGGACCCCTCCTGCCTGGTGATGAACGGGGGTGTCGCCCGCGGCCTCGTGCGCGTCGCTGGCGAGGAGCCGGAACAGCACGGCCATGCGGACGTGCACCCCGGCGCGGACCTGGTCGAGCACCACCGACTGGGGAGCGTCGGCGACGTCGAACCCGATCTCCATGCCGCGCAGCATGGGACCGGGGTGGAGCACCTTCGCGTGCTCGGGAAGCAGGGCGAGCCGGGTGTCGTTCAGGCCGTAGCGGACCGAGAACTCGCGGGCGCTCGGGAAGAAGCCGCCGTTCATCCGCTCGGCCTGCACGCGCAGCATCATCACCGCGTCGGCGGCCGGCAGTTCTGCGTCGAGCTCGGTGCTCACCCGTACCGGCCAGGTCTCGACGCCGGTGGGCAGCAGGGTCGGCGGGGCGACGAGCACCACGTCGGCGCCGAGGGTCGACAGCAGTTGGGCGTTGGAGCGGGCCACCCGGGAATGCAGGATGTCGCCGACGATCGCGATCCGCCGGCCGTCGAGCGAGCCGAACTGCGAGCGCAGGGTGTAGGCGTCGAGCAGTGCCTGGGTCGGATGTTCGTGGGTGCCGTCGCCCGCGTTGATCACCGCGGGTCCGGTGGTCGGGAGGCCGAGGATGTCGGAGCCGTCGTTGGTCCAGCGGGCGATCTGCGCGGCCGCGCCGGACGCGGGGTGGCGGACGATCAGCGCGTCCGCGCCCGCGGCCCGGAGGGTCTTCGCGGTGTCGCGGAGGGATTCGCCCTTGCTGACCGACGAGCTCGACGCGCTCACGTTGATCACGTCGGCGCTCATCCACTTGCCCGCCACCTCGAACGACACCCGGGTGCGGGTGGAGTTCTCGAAGAACACGGTCATCACGGTGCGCCCGCGCAGCGTCGGCAGCTTGCGGACCTCGCGGCCGGCGAGCGCCTGCTCGAAGCGGGCGGCCTCGTCGAGGATCTCGACGGCGTCGTCGCGGCTCAGGTCCGCGGTCGAGAGCAGATGCTTCATCGGTCCTCCCCCGGGGTGCGCAGCACCACTTCGTCCACGCCGTCGTCCTCGGCGAGATGCACCTCCACGTCCTCGTCGCGCGAGGTGGGGATGTTCTTGCCGACGTAGTCGGCGCGCAGCGGGAGCTCCCGATGACCGCGGTCGACCAGTACCGCCAGCTGTACGGCGGCCGGGCGGCCCAGGTCGCGGAGGGCGTCGAGGGCGGCGCGCACGGTGCGCCCGGAGAACAGGACGTCGTCGACCAGGATCACCAGCGCCCCGTCGACACCGCCGGTGGGGACCAGCGTCCGTTCGAGGGGGCGGTGCGGCTTGTCGCGCAGATCGTCGCGGTAGAGCGTGATGTCGAGGTAGCCGGTGGGCACCTCGACGCCGCTGAACTCGGCGATCTTGGCGGCCAGCCGCCGGGCCAGAGACGTGCCGCGGGTCGGGATTCCGATGATCACCACCGGGCCGGCCTGATCGGAGTCCAGAGCGGTCTTCTCGATCACCTGATGCGCCATGCGCGCAATGGTGCGACCCACATCGGACGTGCTCAGCAGCGTCCGGGAATGCATCGGTGCGGAATCTTGCGACACCTTGCGACCGACCTCCTTCTCCGCCTCACGGGACGGATCGTTAAAGGATTTGCCGGAAGCGACTCTACTCCCCCGCGTCGCCGCCGCGAATTTGGGCCGCGCGCACCTGCGGGGCCAGCGCCGCGATCCGGTCCAGGACGCCGTTGACGAAGGCCGGCGAGTCGTCGGTGGACAGCTCGGTGGCGAGCTTGACGGCCTCGGTGATGACCACCTTGACGTCGATGTCCGGCGCGTACAGCAGCTCCCAGGTCGCCAGGCGCAGGATGGCCCGGTCGACGGCCGGGAGCCGCTCGAACTTCCAGTTCTGCAGATGCGAGGCGACCACCGCGTCGACCTGCTCGGCATCGGCGGTGACGCCCTCGACGGCCCGGACCACGTAGCCGGTCATCTCGCCGACCGCGTCGTGGGTGTCGAAGACCTCGCGACGCTCGGCGATCAGGTCGGTCGCCGGAACGCCCTTGGCCTCGGCCTCGAACAGCATGTCGACGGCCCGGCGCCGCTGGCGATGGCGGCCGCGCGGCTCCGGGTTGCGCCGATCAGCTGTTGACACGGCCGAGGTAGCTTCCGTCGCGCGAGTCGATCTTCAGCTTGTCACCGGTGTTGATGAACAGCGGGACCGCCACCTCGGCGCCGGTCTCCAGCGTGGCCGGCTTGGTGCCGCCGGTGGAGCGGTCGCCCTGCAGGCCCGGATCGGTCTGGGCGACGATGAGCTCGACGGTCACCGGGAGCTCGACGAACAGCGGCTCGCCCTCGTGGGTGGCGACCTGGACGCTCATGTTCTCCAGCAGGAAGCGGGCGCCGTCGCCCATGGTCTCCGGGGAGATCGAGATCTGCTCGAAGGTCTCGCCGTCCATGAACACGAAGTCCGACCCGTCGTTGTACAGGTAGGTCATGTCGCGGCGGTCGACGGTGGCGGTCTCCACCTTGACGCCGGCGTTGAAGGTCTTGTCGACGTTCTTGCCGGACAGCACGTTCTTGATCTTGGTGCGCACGAAGGCGGGGCCCTTGCCCGGCTTGACGTGCTGGAACTCCAGGATCTGCCACAGCTGGTTGTCGATCTTCAGCACGAGGCCGTTCTTGAAATCGGCGGTCGTCGCCATGAGGGGTCTCCTTATAAGTCTTGTCTGTCGTGCGCTACAGCACGCGCAGCTCGCGTGGCGTGTGAGTCAGCGACCGCGAACCGGATTCGGTGACCACCAGGGTGTCCTCGATCCGCACCCCGCCGCGGCCGGGCAGATAGATGCCCGGCTCGACGGTGACGATCGCGCCTCGAAGAAGTGTACCGGTCGCGGTGGCGCCGATCCCCGGCGCTTCGTGGATCCGCAGGCCCACACCGTGTCCGAGGCCGTGCACGTAGAACTCGCCGTATCCGGCGTCGGCGATCACCTGGCGAGCGGTGGCGTCCACCGCGCGCAGGTCGGCGCCGGGGGTCAGCGCCCGCGTTCCGGCCTCCTGCGCGACACGCACGATCTCGTGGATCTCCCGCTGCCACGGCGCCGGTTCGCCCAGGACCACGGTGCGGGTGGTGTCCGAGTGGTAGCCGTCGACCATCGCCCCGAAATCGATCTTCACCAGGTCCGACGTCGCCAGCACCGCGTCGGTCGGCCGGTGATGCGGGACCGCCGAGTGCGCCCCGGCGGCCACGATGGTCTCGAAGGCGATGCCCGACGCGCCGCGCTCGTACATCTCCCATTCCAGGTCGCGCGCCACCTGTCGTTCGGTGCGGCCCGGGGCGATCGCGCCGCGCTCGATCAGCGCCGTCAGCGCGGCGTCGGCCACCGCGCACGCCCGCGTGACCAAGGCCACCTCGCCGTCGTCCTTCACCTCGCGCAACTCCTCGACCACGCCGCGGAGGGGAACCAGCGTGGCGCCGTCGCCGCCGGGTTCCTCGCGCAGGGTCTGGAACTGGGCGACGGTGACCGCGTCGGCCTCGATGCCGACACGCGCGCCGGCCGCCTCGGCGACGAGCGCGGCGAGCGTGTCGCGGGCGATCACCGCCGTCACATCCGGCGTCTGGGCCGCGACCTGAGCGGTGTAGCGGCCGTCGGTGGCGATCCGGTCACCGGTGCCGCCGCCATCGGCCCGGATCAGGACGGCGCCGTTGCTGCCGGTGAAACCGGTCAGATAGCGCACGTTCACCAGGTCGCTGACGACCAGGGCGTCGGCGCCGCGGCGGGTCAGGCCGGCGGCGACGGCGGCGCGTCGTGCGGCGTAGGCGGGGGCGGGGGCGGACACGGGGACGGATTCTCCAGACACAGGCATGCCAAGATTGTTGTACAGGTCTCAGGCCGGTACGGTATCGACATGGACTCGTGGCTACTGCGCGGTATCATCATGTCGGTCATCAACATCGCGGCCCGCATCTTGCTGGGTTTCGCGGTGATCGCGTGGCCCATTCAGTCCCCGATCTACCGGGCCATCGCCATCGCCGCGATCGTGCTGATCGCGGTGATCTGGGGCGGATACGACGGTATCAAGGATGCGCGCGCCCATCCGGACCCCGACGACTACGACGACCTCACCATGCGCTGGCTGAAGGCGGGCTTCCTGGCCGGCTGGACGTCGTGCCTGATCTGCTGGATCCTCGGCACCTACTGGCTCGACGGCATCGGCCAGGCGTCGTTCTGGATCGAGATGATCGCCGGAACGTCGTTCATCACGCTGCTGGTGTACGTGCCCGCCTTCTTCGGCGTCAGCGCCGGCCGCTTCCTGGTCCGCCGCGAGCAGCGCAAGGGCGAGGACACCGACTGGTCGCACCACGAACTGCACACCCAGCCGACCGAGGTCGTGCAGACCGGCGCCTGAGCCGTCGTTCTTTCACCGAAGGCCCGGCCCCCTTCACGGGGACCGGGCCTTCGGGCATCCGAGCACCGGCCCGGGGTCCAGAACGGCGGTCAGACCAGTGTGACGTCGTCGAAGTAGTCGCTGTGCCCCAGTACGTCCGATGACACATCGTGATCGACGATGTTCGCGAAGCTCGATCCGAAACCCTTGGCGCCCACCGCCTCACTACCGAGCATCGCGCCCTTGTAGAGGTACTTGAGGACCTTGTCGTTGGTGGAGTGATAGTTGTGCACCTCCCCGGTCACGGCGCGTCCGAGCCTGCCCCAGTCGCCGCCACGGCCCCGTGCCGCCCCGACCAGGTGTACCGCTGCGACCGCGGGCGCAGCGGGGTCGGTCCCCATCGACTCAGCGGCGGTGATCATCACCCGGCCGCCCAGACTGTGACCGACGAGGATGACCTCGTCGGTCTCCGTGCGCGCCAGGATTCCAGCGAGTGCGGCGCCGGCCTTGTCCGCGCGGACCGTCGCCGAATGCCATGGATTCTTCGCGAGTCCGGCGCCCGCCATCGCCCAGCCGATCGGACCGAGGGCCGCGGCTGCCGCCTTGTGCGCCATCGCCCCACCGACTCCGGCGAAGGCTGCTCCCTGCTGTATGCCCATGTTCGCGAAGACGTACTTGGCGATGCTCTCCTTTTCCTTGGACCCCCAGTGCAGGAGATACACCGGTGAATCGGGGTACCGGGCCTCGACCATGTCGACGGCCGCGTCCCAGTCCTGAGCGTTCTGGGTGAGGAATCCTCGCGCGATCACCACCGGCGTACCGTTCCCGGCACGGAACTTCTGGATGCCGAACGACTGGTCATCACTCACGTAGGCATTGATCAGGCTCGCACCGAAGGCGGTCCCGAGCGCCGCACCCGCGGCCGTGATCACTGCCGTGCCACCCGCCATGCCGAACGCGATACCGCCGGATCCGATCGCTCCACCCCCGAGAGTCGCCAATCCCCAGCTCGTCGCCACCGCCCCGGAATAGCCGCCGAAGGTCACGCCGACCAGACCGCCGAGCGCAGGAGCCGCCGCGTAGGCGGCAGGGCCGAGCACGGCGCCGCCGAGAAGGCCGAAGCCGGCGAGCCGCGAGTGCCTCGCGAGGTTGGCGCTGTCGTACTTCAGGATGTCCCGGTAGCGATGCGGTGCCGAGATCTTGTCCGCGGCCCGCGCGAAGCTCGGAAGTTCGTGCCGATGCTCCGCGCAATACTTGGGCAGCCTGACGGAGCCGGGACCGCGGACGGCCATATGCGCACATCCCGGAGCCGGGCAGACTCGGGTCGGCGTCCCGCACTTCGCGCACAGGTATGTCGGCAGACGGCGACGGACGGCGACCTTCCGGTGAGTCGTCTTGGCGAAGCACCCCGAACACCACCGAGCGAGCACGACTTCGGTGGTCAGCCGGTCGACGAAGCCCGAGATCTCCCTGGCAATCTCCTCGTGCACTCCGGCCTGCGCCAACTGACTCTTCTCGTCGTCCGGTTCCGCCGCTTCGAGCGCAGCGATCGAGTGTTTGGCATACGCCCAGGCGTTGTTCACCATCGCGGCGTTCGAGAGCATCTCGTCGTCGCCCTCGATCGCCTCGGCTACCGGACCGGCCAACGGTCCACTCAGCTCCAGTCGCCGGCCCATCGGCGACCGAAGCACGCATGCGACTCGGCCCTCGCCCACCATCGTCACTGACACCGTGGCACTCACTGCCGTCCCTCCGTTCCTGCACACTGTGGTGTGTACAGCACGAGACGACTATAGATCGCGGTTCCGACAGCACCACTGAAAGGCGACGATCTACCTCGCAGGACGGCCCTCGCAGCGCGGCAGCGGGGCACGGGCGTTGCTACGACTCCCGGTCAGCCGAGGAAGACGCCGCCCGGGGACGACTCGCCGGCGACGGCGGAGTACGCCGCGGCGATCAGCGACGGGTCCGGGGCCTCGAGGCGGCCGGGGCGGGCGAGGCCGTCGAGCACGACGAACCGGAGCATGCCGGAGCGGTTCTTCTTGTCGCCGGCCATGTACTTGAGCAGGTCGCCGAGGGCGTCCGGGTCGTAGCTGGTGGGCAGGCCGACCAGCTCCAGCAGGGTGCGGTGGCGGTCGGCGGTGGCGTCGTCGAGGCGGCCGGCGAGCCGGGCCAGCTCGGCGGCGAAGACCATGCCGACGGCCACGGCGGCGCCGTGGCGCCACTTGTACCGCTCACGCCGCTCGAGTGCGTGCCCGAGGGTGTGGCCGTAGTTGAGGATCTCCCGGAGCGACGACTCCTTCAGATCCGCCGAGACGACGTCGGCCTTCACCTGCACGCTGCGGCGGATCAGCTCGGGCAGCACGTCGCCGGCCGGGTCGAGGGCGGCCTGCGGGTCGTTCTCGATGAGGTCGAGGATCACCGGATCGGCGATGAACCCGGTCTTGATCACCTCGGCGAGGCCGGCGACGATCTCGTTGCGTGGCACCGTTTCGAGGGTGCCGAGGTCGATCAGCACGGCGTCCGGCTCGTGGAACGACCCGACCAGGTTCTTGCCGGCGTCGGTGTTGATGCCGGTCTTGCCGCCGACGGCGGCGTCGACCATCGCCAGCAGCGTGGTCGGGACGTGGACGACGCCGATGCCGCGCATCCAGGTGGCCGCGGCGAAGCCGGCGAGGTCCGTGCACGCGCCGCCGCCGAGGCTGACGACCTTGTCGTTGCGCTTCATGCCGATCTGCCCGAACACGTCCCAGAGGTAGGCGGCGACCTGCAGGTCCTTGCCGTCCTCGGCGTCCGGAATCTCGATGCGGTGCGCGTCCAGCCCACGTTCGGTGAGGTATTCGCGGATCTGCTCGGCGGTCTGCTTGAGCGGCGGCTGGTAGACGATCGCGACGTGATCGGCGGTGGCGACGGCCTCGGCCAGGTCGGGCAGCAGGCCGCGGCCGATGATCACGTCGTACGGAGCGGCCGCGCGAACGGCCACCTTCACGGGCTCGGTCATGAACGGTTCTCCTTCGGGAGGCAGGGCGGCGAGGATCTGCTCGACGATCGGGGCGACGGCACCGGACGCGTCGACCGTCTGCGAGGCGACGGCCTCGTAGGCGGCGGTGCGCCCGGCCAGCAGTGCGGCGTAGCGCGCGGCGGGATCCGGGTCGTTCAGGAGCGGACGGTCCGAATGCGCGACGCGCGCGAAGCCGTCGTCGGCACCGATCCGCAGGTAGACGACGTGGTGATCGGCCAGGGCGCCGGCGATGTCGGGCACGGTCACCGAACCGCCACCGAGGGCGACGACCCCTTCGCGGGTCGCCAGCACGTCGAGCACCACCTCACGCTCGAGCGCGCGGAACGCGGCTTCCCCACCGTCGGCGAAGATCTCCGGGATGGTGCGGCCGGCGCGTCGTTCCAGTTCCTCGTCGGTGTCGAGGTACCGGGCGTCGAGCGCGGCGGCCAGCGCCCGCCCGACGGTGGTCTTGCCGGATCCCATGAACCCGGTCAGCACGACCCGCGGCGTCACGGACGCGGCGGCCGGACGTCGATGGTCTCCAGGTAGGCCCGCAGGTTGGCGCCGGTCTCGGTGGCCGAGTCGCCGCCGAACTTCTCCAGCGCGGCCTGCGCGACGACCAGCGCGACCATCGCCTCGGCGACGACGCCGGCGGCGGGCACCGCACAGACATCGCTGCGCTGATGGATGGCGCTGGCGGGCTCGCCGGTGGTCATGTCGACCGTGGCGAGAGCGCGCGGGACCGTGGAGATCGGCTTCATGGCGATGCGGACACGCAGGTCCTCGCCGTTGGTCATGCCGCCCTCGGTGCCGCCGGCACGGTTGGTGGAGCGCAGGACGCCGTCGGGCCCGGGGACCATCTCGTCGTGCGCCTCGCTGCCACGGCGGCGGGCGGTGGCGAAACCGTCGCCCACCTCGACGCCCTTGATGGCCTGGATGCCCATCAGGGCGCCGGCCAGCCGGGCGTCGAGCCGGGTCTCGCCGGAGACGTGCGAACCGAGACCGATCGGGACGCCGGTGGCGATGATCTCGACGACGCCGCCGAGGGTGTCGCCGTCGCGCTTGGCCGCCTCGATCTCGTCGATCATCGAGGTCTCCGCGTCCTTACCGAAGGCGCGGACCGGGCTCTCATCGATGGCCGGCAGGTCGGCGTAGCGCGGCGCGGGGCCGTCGTACGGGTCGCTGGCGCCGATGGAGATGACGTGCGAGAGGACCTCGATGCCGAAGACCTGGCGCAGGAAGTTGCGGGCGACCGTACCGGCGGCGACGCGGGCCGCGGTCTCCCGGGCGCTCGCCCGCTCGAGGACCTGCCGGGCGTCGTCGAACCCGTACTTGAGCATGCCGGAGAAGTCGGCGTGTCCGGGGCGCGGCCGGGTGAGCGGCGCGTTGCGGGCGCCGGACAGTTCGGCGTCGTCGACCGGATCGGCCGACATGACCTTCTCCCACTTGGGCCATTCACTGTTGCCGATCTCGATGGCGATCGGGCTGCCCATGGTGCGGCCGTGCCGGAAGCCGCCGATCAGCGTCAGCTTGTCGGCCTCGAACTTCATCCGCGCACCCCGGCCGTAGCCGAGACGTCGGCGGGCGAGCTGTTCGGCGATGTCGGCCGAGGTGATCTCGACCCCGGCCACCATGCCCTCGATCATCGCGATCAGGGCGGGCCCGTGGGATTCTCCTGCAGTAGTCCAGCGCAACACAAGGAACAATTGTTCCAGAAGCTACGTCCACTGCCCGTACTGGGGCTTCAGGATGGTGTTGACGTCCACCGTCACCCCGCCGACCTGCTGCTGGCCGGGGATCTGGTGGAGGTGCGCGGCCGGGTGGAGGTAGCCCTTCGGCGTCCCCCAGTCGTGCTGCCAGAACCACTGCCCGAGCGCCAGCGACGACGCCCACTGGATGGTCTGCGCGTTGCCGTACACGCCGACCCGCCCCGGACCGATCACCGTGTTCCAGGCGAGCAGATACGGGGCGATCTGGGTGACGAACTGAGTGAGCGTCGGATTGTCGTCGATGGAGACGTAGATCGGGGCACCGGCCGGCCCGCCCGCCGCGGTGTGCAGCTGCGCCCCGCGGGCGGCGTGCTTCAGCCCGGCCGGGTAGCCGCCGAGCCAGTCGGCCGTCGCCTCCTTGCCGTACTGATAGTTGGAGACGACGGTCAGCCCGGCCGCGCGCATCCCCGTCGCCTCCGCGGCGGTCAGCGGCTTGCCGGTCATCCACGACTCGCGCGGATCGGACACGTACCGGATCACCCCGGCATGCCCGGCCGCGCGGACGGCCTGCGGGGACGGGACGCCGACGGCGTAGTCCAGCAGCGTGCCGAGGGTCGTGCCGGCGGGCAGCGAGGGCGGCAACTCCGACGAACCCGCGGCGAGGTCGGCGAGGCCGTCGGCGCGTGCCGGGCCGGACGGCAGCACGACGGCCGCACCCGCACCCGCGATTCCGGCGGCGCACACGGACAGGAAACGGCGGCGGGACACCCCGCGGGCACTGGCGGACACGAGAAACCTCGACTCGATCGGCGACGACTACCCCGCCCACCCTAGCCTCAAACCCCACCTGTACCTCTAGTCACTCTAGTCACAAACTCGGCCACGGTGCTTTCCACCCTCACGCGGCGGCGACGGCCACGACGAGGGTGGCAACGACCAGGAGCGGCCCGTGCACGACACGCCGTCGCCGCACCAGAGCGCACACCGCCACCGTCAGCACCGCGGCCAGGAGCAGCACGGCCAGGGCCGCGAACGACGACCCCGCGAGCACCCCGCACGACGGCGCCAGCTTCACGTCGCCCCCGCCGCACGATCGGGTGAGGAAGCCCGCCAGGTAGGGCGCGGTCAGCACCAGGGCGGCGAGCGCGGCGGCCGGTGACGACCACGCCTGTAGCGCCGCGATCAGCAGCAGCGGCAGGGTGAGCCGATTCGGCAGGCGGCCGGTGCGGCGGTCACACTCGGCGGCGGCGATCAGGCCCGCGGCGAGCAGCCAGGTGAGCAGCATGACACCAGCGTGGACCGTCGCGCCCGGCGCCGGGCGGCACCGTCCACAGGCCGGTACGAGTGGTACCGGGTTGTCCACAAGTCAGGCGCGCAGGACGGCGGCCATCGCCTCCTTGGGCGCGGGCCGCCCGGTGAACTGCTCGGACTGGCTGTACGCCTGGTTCAGCAGCATGGTGAGCCCGCCGACCACGACTCCCCCGGACTCGGTGACCGCCCGCGCCAGCGGGGTCGGCCACGGGTCGTAGATGACGTCGACCAGGCGCGCGGCACCGCGCAGCGACGCGATCAGCGGCTCCGCGGCGGGGGCCGGCACGGTGGAGACGACGACGTCCGCGCCCGCGACCGATTCGGCGAGCGCCGGACCGTTCTCGAAACCCACCAGACGACACGCCAGACCCAGCCGCCCGGCGAGTTCCACCACGCCCGCGGCGCGCTCCACGCTGCGGGCGACGAGGACGATCCCGGTGAATCCCCAGTCGGCGAGCGCCGCGACCGTCGGCAGGGCCGTCCCGCCGGCGCCCACCACCACCGCGTGCCGCGCGGCCACCGGGACTCCGGCCTCGGCGAGCGCGCCGGTCATCCCGTCGACGTCGGTGCAGTCGGCGCGCCACCGGCCGTCGGGCAGCCGGATCAGGGTGTTGGCCGAGCCGATCAGCTCGGCGCGCGCGGTCCGCTCGTCGGCCACCGCCAGCGCGGCGAACTTGCCCGGCATGGTGACCGAGAAGCCGGTCCACTCCGGTCCGGCGGCGGCCACCCGCGCGGGCAGCTCCTCGGCCGTCGTCTCCAGGGCGTCGTAGGTCCAGCCGTCCAGGCCCAGCGCGGCGAACGCGGCGCGATGCAGGTCCGGCGACCGCGAATGCCCGACCGGCGAGCCGAGCACCGCGGCCTTGCGCGGGCCGCCGTCCATCAGCTGCATCCGGTGGTGATGAACTTGTTCTTGCAGGCGACCTCGGTGTTCTTCTTGTGCTGGGCGAAGGTCTTCGCGAACAGCGTGGTGCCGTCCTTGTCGACGGTCACGAAATAGACCCAGTCACCCACGGCCGGGTGTTCGACGGCGTGCAGCGCCTTCTCGCCGACCGCACCGATCGGCGTCACCGGAAGGCCTTCCTTCTGGTAGGTGTTCCACTCGGTCTTGTCGGTGTAGGTCTCACCGTGCACGTCGATGTTGGTCACCGCCGCGGTGTAGTTGGCGGTGGAGTCCATCTCGAGCTTCTGGCCCTTGTCGAGCCGGTTCAGGATCACCCGGGCCGCCTTGGCGTAGTCGTCGTCGTGCTTCACCTCGCGCTCGATGATGGAGGCGACGACGAGGGCGTCGTACGGCATCAGTCCGGAGTCGTTCTGGCTGGTCAGGCCCCAGCTCTCGAACCGGGTCACGCTCCTGGTGATCAGGCTGCGCAGCAGTTCCTTCGCATCCATCCGGGGATCGATGTCCTCCCACGACCCGGACGCGATCAGGCCCTCGATCCGGCGGTGATCGCCGGTCAGCTTCTGCACGGCCGGTGCCGCCCACGACGGGACGCCGAGGTCGGCCACCGACGACTGCGCCGCGGCGTGCTGCAACTGCTCCACCGTGACGCCGTAGGTCTTGCCGTCGGCCTGGACCGAGGTCGCCTCCGCCAGCATCTCGAAGATGCCCGGCGTGGTCTTCCCGTCGATGCCCTTCTTGGAGTCGAGCTGCAGCCCCTCCGGGATCACCAGGCTGCCGACCCGGTAGGTGTCGTTCTCGTCGGTCAGCATCGATACCGCGGTGGCCGCCGAGATCTTGGTGGGCAGCTTGTAGAAGCCCGCCTTGAGGGAGCGGCTGCCCGCGGCGTCGATGAACGCCCGCTTGCTGCCGACCACGTCGTCGTCGGCGAGGATCTTCCCGATCTCGCGCACCGAGGCCTGTTCCGGGATCTGCACCAGTGTGGGGGAACCGCCCGTGGTGGAGCTGAAGTTCTTGTGCGAGTCGAACACGCCGAGATGTTTGAGGCCGAGCAGACCGACGACGAGCACGACGATCGCCACCGCCAGCACCGCGAACAGCGCCTTGCGGTGCGAACGCCGCTCCGGCATCCCGCCCTCGACGACCGGCAGGTCACCGGTCGGCGGCTCGCCGGATCCACCGGCGGACGGGGCCGGAGCCGGCGCGGTCTCGGCGTGACCGTCGAGGATGTCGAACGATCCGGTCACCGGTGCGGCGTGGGCCCCGGGCGCTGCGACCGGGGCGGTCGGGGCGGCGAGCGCGAACGCCGCGGTGTTCAGCTCGGCCGGGTCGAGCGCCGGGACGTGCGGGTCGGTCGCGGTGAAGTCCGCGGGCGAGCCGGCCCGCGACGACGGCATCGCCGCGGTGTCCGCGTCGGCCACCGGAGCGGGAACCGGAGCCGGAGCGGCCGGCACGGTCGGCGCCTCCGGAACCGGCGCGGTGACGGGGGCCACCGGCGCGGCCGGTTCCGGCAGCGGAGTCGGCGGCACGGCGGCCCGGTGCCGGACCTGCGGCGGCTCGGCGGACCACGACGGCTCGACGAAGCGCTTCTCGATCGCGGGCGAGGGCACCTCGGCCTGCGCGTACCGGATCTCCAGATACGGGTTGGCCGAGCGTTCCGGCCGCCGGTACTCGACGGTCGGATCGGGCAGGCCGGGATCGGTGCGGACGATCGGGATGCTGCCGGTCGTCGTCGGGTCGCCGGGTGCGCGGCGGCGCCGGTGCCGGGTCCGTGGCTCTTGCTCTTCAGTCACTCGCGCCTCGTCCTTCGCTGCGTCGGGCATCCAGCCATCCTTGAAGAATAGCCACAGCGGCCGCTTGATCGATGACGGCGCGCGCGGCCTTTCCCTTGCGTCCACTTGCGCGCAAGGCACCGGCCGCGGTCACCGTGGTGAGTCGTTCGTCGTGGTAGACGACGGGCACCGGGGCGATCGCCGCCGCCACCTGGCCGCCGAAGTCACGGGCCGCGGCCACCGCCGCGCCCTCGGTGTTGCGCAGCGTGCGGGGCAGGCCCACCACCACCTCGACCACTTCGTATTCGTCGGCCAGCGCGGCGACGCGCCGCACATCGGCGTCGTCGGCGGTGCGCTGGACGGTCTCCACCGGGGTCGCCAGGATCCCGTCGGGATCGCAGCTGGCCACGCCGACGCGGACGCTCCCGACATCGATGCCGAGGCGCCGTCCTCGCGGTGAGATCACGACTCGCCGACGACCTCTCGCACGCGACGCAACGCGGCGTCGATGCCCTCGGCATCGGTGCCGGAGCCCTGCGCCAGGTCCGGCTTGCCGCCGCCGCGGCCGGACACCAGCGGAGCGATCTCCCGGACCAGGTCACCGGCCTTGCGTCCGGCGGCCCGCGCGGCCTCGGTGGTGGCCACCACGAACGGCACCTTGCCGCCGTCCGCCCCGAACAGCACGACCACGGCGTCACGATCGGCGACCTTGCCGCGCAGTTCGGTGGCCAGCGCGCGCAGGCCGTTCGCGTCGACGCCGTCGCCCACCCGGCCGGCCACCACGAGGGTGCCGCCGACGGTCTCGGCGTCGTCGATCAGTCCGCCGACGGCCGCGCGGGCCTGCTCGGCGCGGACGGCGTCGAGCGCCTTCTCGGCGTCCTTGAGCCTGGTCACCAGCTGCTCGACGCGGTCGGGCACCTGCTCGGACGGCACCTTCAGCGAACTCGCGAGGCCGGCCAGCAGGGCGCGTTCCCGCGAGAGGTAGCGGAACGAGTCCATGCCGACGTACGCCTCGACGCGGCGGACACCGGAACCCACCGAACCCTCACCGATCACGGTGACCGGGCCGACCTGCGCCGAACTGCCGACGTGCGTACCACCGCACAGCTCCATCGAGAACGGTCCGCCGATCTCGACCACGCGGACCTCGTCGCCGTAGTTCTCGCCGAACAGCGCCATCGCACCCATCGCCTTGGCCGAGGCGAGATCGGTCTCGAAGGTGTTGACGGTGTAGTTGGCCTCGACGGCCTCGTTGCTGATGCGCTCGATCTCGGTGCGCTGAGCCTCGCTCAGCGGCTCGGACGAGTGGAAGTCGAACCGCAGGTAGCCGGGCCGGTTCAGCGATCCCGCCTGCGTCGCGGTGGGTCCGAGGACCTCGCGCAGCGCGGCATGCACCAGATGCGTGCCGGAGTGGCCCTGCGTGGCACCGTGCCGCCAGGACGGATCGACGGCCGCGAGCACCTCGTCGCCCTCGACGATCTCGCCCTCCTGGACCGTGACGCGGTGCAGCCAGACCAGCTTGGACAGCTTCTGCACGTCGGTCACGGTCAGCCGGGCGCCCGACGAGGTGGTGATGGTGCCGGTGTCGGCCATCTGACCGCCGGACTCGGCGTACAGCGGCGACCGGTCCAGGATCAGTTCCAGCTCCGTGCCCGGCGTCGCCGAGACCACCCGCTCGCCGCCGGCGACCATGCCGATCACGCGCGCCTGGGACACCAGCTCATCGAAGCCGGTGAACTCGGTCGGCCCCCGATCCAGGAACTCGCGGTACACCGAGAGATCGGCGTGCCCGGACTTGCGGGCGGTGGCATCGGCCTTGGCGCGGGTGCGCTGGGCCGCCATCAGCTCGGCGAAGCCCTCGCGGTCCACCTCGAGGCCCGCCTCGGACGCCATCTCCAGCGTGAGATCGATCGGGAAACCGTACGTGTCGTGCAGGACGAAGGCATCGTCACCGCTGATCCGGCTGCGGCCGGACTTCTTGGTCGACGCCGCGGCGTCGGCGAAGAGCTTGGAACCGGAGGCCAGGGTCTTGCCGAACGACGACTCCTCGGCGACCGCGACGGTCAGGATGTGCTCGCGCTGCTCGGCCAGCTCCGGGTACGACGGGCTCATCAGCTCGATCACCCGCTCGACGATGCGGCCCATCGTGGGCTCGCTCGCGCCGAGCAGGCGCATGGACCGCACCACGCGCCGCAGCAGCCGCCGGAGCACGTAGCCGCGGCCGTCGTTGCCGGGCACCACACCGTCGCCGATGAGCATGACGGCGGTTCGCGAATGGTCGGCGATCACCCGGAAGCGGACGTCGTCCTCGTGATCGCCGGTACCGTAGCCGCGGCCGGTCAGCTCCGACGCCAGGTCGATCACCGGCTTGAGCAGGTCGGTCTCGTAGACGTTGTCGACGCCTTGCAGCAGGCAGGCGACGCGTTCGATGCCCATGCCGGTGTCGATGTTCTTCTTCGGCAGCGGGCCGAGGATCTCGTAGCCCTCCTTGCCGCCGCCCTCACCGCGGATGTTCTGCATGAACACGAGATTCCAGATCTCGATGTAGCGGTCCTCGTCGGCCTCCGGGCCGCCCTCGATGCCGTACTCCGGGCCGCGGTCGTAGAAGATCTCCGAGCACGGGCCGCACGGGCCGGGCACGCCCATCGACCAGTAGTTGTCCTTGAGTCCGCGGCGCTGGATGCGCTCGGCCGGGACGCCGATCACGTCGCGCCAGATGGCCTCGGCCTCGTCGTCGTCGAGGTAGACCGTCGGCCAGAGCTTCTGCGGGTCGATGCCGTAACCGCCCTCGTCGACCGGGTCGGTCAGCAGCGACCAGGCGAATTCGATGGCCTCGCGCTTGAAGTAGTCGCCGAAGCTGAAATTGCCCGCCATCTGGAAGAAGGTGTTGTGGCGGGTGGTGATGCCCACCTCTTCGATGTCGAGGGTGCGCACGCACTTCTGCACGCTGGTGGCGCGGGCGAACGGTGGCGTCTGGTCGCCGAGGAAGTAGGGCTTGAACGGCACCATCCCGGCGTTCACGAACAGCAGGTTCGGATCGTCGAGGATCAGCGAGGCGCTGGGCACCTCGGTATGTCCGGCCCGGATGAAGTGATCCAGGAAGCGCTTCCGGATTTCATGCGTCTGCACTGCGGTGTCGTCCTCAGAATGTCGGCTGGTACGGCTGTTGCGACTCTCCAGCCTACCGTCGTCTCTGTCAGACTCGACCCATGGGACCCGAACACCGCTACGCGCTGACCGCCACCTGGCTCGGGAATCGCGGATCCGGCACCTCCGGCTACCGCGACTACGACCGCACCGTGCGCCTGGAGTCCGACGGCCGGCCGGACCTGGTCGTCTCGGCGGACCCGTCGTTCCGCGGCGACGCCGGGCGCTGGAACCCGGAGGACATGCTGCTGGCCGCCCTGGCCGAGTGCCACCTGCTCTCCTACCTCCACGCCTGCGTGGCTCGCGGGGTGGTGGTGACCTCGTACACCGACGACGCGACGGCGGTGATGCGCACCGAGGGCAACGGCGGCCGGTTCACCTCCGCGACGCTGCGGCCACGGGTCGTCGTCGCCGAGGAGTCGATGATCGACGACGCCCTCGCCGCCCACGACGACGCGCACGAATGGTGCTTCATCGCGAATTCGGTGAACTTCCCGGTTCACCATTCGGCGACGGTCACCGCTTCGCCGGCCCCTTCGTGATTCTGCGCACGATGCTGCGCAGACGCGTCACTCGCGGCCCGAGTTCACGCTCGAAGCCGTGCTCGCTGGGGTGGTAGTAGTCCCGGCCGACCAGCGGATCCGGTGGATACTGCTGGGCGACGACCCCGCCCGGATACTCGTGCGGGTACCGGTAGCCGACGGCGCTGCCCAGCGCTTCGGCACCGGCGTAGTGGCCGTCCCGCAGGTGCGGCGGCACGTTTCCGATGCGCCCGGCCGAGACATCGGCCATCGACTCGCTCATCGCCTTCACCACGCCCGCGGACTTGGGCGCGGTCGCCAGGTGAATGGTGGCCTGGGTCAGCGCGAGCCGGGCCTCGGGCATGCCGACCAGCTGGACCACCTGCGCGGCGGCCACCGCGGACTGCAGCGCGGTCGGGTCGGCCATCCCGATGTCCTCGCTGGCGTGGATCATCAGCCGCCGCGCGATGAACCGCGGGTCCTCCCCCGCCGCGATCATCCGCGCCAGATAGTGCAGCGCCGCGTCGACGTCGGACCCGCGGATCGACTTGATGAACGCGCTGATCACGTCGTAGTGCTGGTCGCCGTCGCGGTCGTACCGGACGGCGGCGCGGTCGATCGCCGCCTCGACGTCGGACACCTCGATGGTCAGCACCCGGTGCTCGTCGGCGTCGGCGCCGTCGGAGTCCACGCCGGCGTCGCGGACGACGCCGTCGGCGGTGGCCTCCAGCGCGGTGAGGGCGCGGCGCGCATCGCCGCCGGCCACCGCGATCAGGTGGTCGAGAGCCTCGTCGGTCAGCTCGACGCCGCCGGCCAGCCCGCGCGGGCTGGCGATGGCCCGGGCCACGACGGCGGCGATGTCGTCGTCGGTCAGCGAGCGCAGTTGCAGCACCAGCGACCGTGACAGCAGCGGGGCGACCACCGAGAACGACGGGTTCTCGGTGGTGGCGGCCACCAGCAGCACGATGCGGTTCTCCACGGCGTCGAGCAGCGCGTCCTGCTGTGTCTTGGAGAAGCGGTGGACCTCGTCGATGAACAGCACCGTCTGTTCGCCGTGGGCCAGGCGGCGGCGGGCGAGGTCGATCACCGTCCGCACTTCCTTGACCCCGGCCGACAGTGCGGACAGCGCCTCGAACCGGCCGCCGGTGGCGCGGCTGATCAGCGATGCCATCGTGGTCTTGCCGGTGCCGGGCGGGCCGTAGAGCAGCACGGACGACGCCCCCGAGCCCTCGATCAGCCGGCGTAGCGGTGCGCGTTCGCCGAGCAGATGCTGCTGGCCGACGATCTCCTCGAGTGTCTCCGGCCGCATCCGGACGGCGAGCGGGGCCTGCGGGCGGCGCGCCCCGCCGGGCGTGGCCGGTCCCCCGCCGGCGGCCGGCCGCGGCGGGTCGGCCGGATCGGCGAAGAGCCCAGGATCGTCGGTCATCGGGTGGTCACTCGAACCAGAACAGGCGCAACGCGCGTTCCATCTCGTCGGCGGCGCCGGCCAGTTCGGTGTCGCCGGCCCGCCGGGCGGCGTCGCCGAGGTCGGCCCACCGGGTCAGCACCACCCGCGCATCGGTGGTGTGCAGCGCCCAGTCGTGCCCGCGGCGGCCGCCGCCCACCATCCAGTGCGTCGACAGCCACACCCACAGGGTGCGGGCGACCAGGAGACGCCGGGTGAACTCGCCGTCCCGGTGCGCGACCGGCCACAGCGCCTCCACTTCCGATCGCCACGCGTCGACCAGGCGCTTCTCCAGGTCCGCGCGGCGGCCGAGGGCCACCTCCGACAGCCGGGCCGGGAAGGTCGCGAGTGCGTAGGCGACGTCGAGCGTGCCGTCGCGGAAGGCGCCGAACTCGTAGTCCATGAACTGGACGCCGTCCTCGTTGATCAGGATGTTCTCCGGGCCGACGTCCGACGGGCTGAACGCCCGCAGGTCGCCGCCGGTGAACAGCCGGCAGCCCTCCCGCAGGTCCGCGGCCAGCCGGTCCGACAGCGGGATGCCGAGGCGCTGCACCAGGGCGGGCGCCCCCTCCCGGCAGTCGCGGGC
Source organism: Gordonia marina (assembly GCF_052036135.1). Taxonomy (NCBI): domain Bacteria; kingdom Bacillati; phylum Actinomycetota; class Actinomycetes; order Mycobacteriales; family Gordoniaceae; genus Gordonia; species Gordonia marina. The sequence goes on along the minus strand of NZ_JBPSDN010000004.1, from coordinate 56,854 downwards.
CTGCGCGGCGACCTCGTCGGCGCCCCGCTCGGCGCTGCCGGCGACCGTCCGGCGCAGTAGCGCCCGGAAGTCGTCCTCGCCGCCGACGGTCGCCGCGTGCATCCGGCCGAGTGCCTGGCCCCAGGCGCTCAGCCCGCGGGCCGCGGTGTCGGCGTCCTCGCCCAGCACCTCGATCATGCTGCGGCCGTGTCCGAGGTCGGTCAGCACCAGCATCCGGGCGTCGGTGTCCGAGGCGAGCAGCTGTGGTCCCGGGCGGGACCGCGTCGGCAGGGCCGTGGCGTAGCGGTAGGCGGCCACCTCGCGCAGGAAGGGGGCGATCGGCGCGCCGTCGTCGAGCACCTTGATCACCACGGTCCGGCCGGTGGCCAGCGGATTGTCACCCAGCCGGGAGCGGACGACGGTGCTGCGCCCGGTGCCGCCGAGGTCTTCCGGGTCGGTCAGGGTGACCGACGAACCGGCCCGCCGCGTGAGCAGGGCCTCCCCGGTCGCCAGCGCATCGGCGAGCAGCGCCTCCCCGGCCACGGTCATCGGTTCGCGGTGTCGTCGGCCTTCTGCGCGGTCACCGGCGGCTTCGGCGTGGCGTCGATCCCCGACTCCTTGCGCTGCTGCGGTGTGATCGGTGCCGGCGCGTCGGTCAGCGGGTCCACGCCGCCACCCGACTTCGGGAAGGCGATGACCTCGCGGATCGACGGCTCACCGGCCAGCAGCGCGGTGATCCGGTCCCAGCCGAAGGCGATGCCGCCGTGCGGCGGTGCGCCGAAGGCGAAGGCGTCGAGCAGGAAGCCGAACTTCTCCTGCGCCTCGTCGTGGGAGATGCCCATGATCTCGAAAACGCGTTCCTGCACGTCACGGCGGTGGATACGGATCGAGCCGCCGCCGATCTCGTTGCCGTTGCAGACGATGTCGTAGGCGTAGGCCAGCGCCGCGCCCGGGTTCTCCTCGAGGGTGTCGAGCGACTCCGGCTTGGGCGAGGTGAAGGCGTGGTGCACGGCCGTCCAGGCGCCCGAGCCGACGGCGACGTCACCGGACGCGGTGGCATCGTCGGCGGGCTCGAAGAGCGGCGCGTCGACGACCCAGGTGAACGCCCAGTCGCCGTCCTTGCGGAGTCCGAGCTTGTCGGCGATCTCGTTGCGGGCAGCGCCGAGCAGCGCGCGCATCGGCTTCACCGGGCCGGCGGCGAAGAAGATGCAGTCACCCGGCTGCGCGCCGACGTGGGCGGCGAGGCCCTCCCGCTCGGCGTCGGACAGGTTCTTGGCGACCGGGCCGGTGAGGCTGCCGTCCTCCTGGACCAGCACGTAGGCCAGCCCCTTGGCACCGCGCTGCTTGGCCCATTCCTGCCAGGCGTCGAGCTGGCGGCGCGGCTGCGCGGCGCCGCCCGGCATCACCACGGCGCCGACGTACGGCGCGCGGAAGACGCGGAACGGCGTGTCCGCGAAGTAGAGGGTGCACTCGACCAGCTCGAGGCCGAAGCGCAGGTCGGGCTTGTCGGTGCCGTAGCGCGCCATCGCGTCCGCGTAGGTGATCCGCGGGATCGGGGTGGTGATCTGGTAGCCGATCAGCTGCCACAGGGCCACCAGGATCTGCTCGGCGAGCGCGATCACATCGTCCTCGTCGACGAAGCTCATCTCGACGTCGAGCTGGGTGAACTCCGGCTGCCGGTCGGCGCGGAAGTCCTCGTCCCGGTAGCAGCGGGCGATCTGGTAGTAGCGCTCCATTCCGGCCACCATCAGCAGCTGCTTGAACAGCTGCGGGCTCTGCGGCAGGGCGTAGAAGGTGCCGGGCTGCAGGCGGGCGGGCACCAGGAAGTCGCGGGCGCCCTCCGGGGTGGAGCGGGTCAGCGTCGGCGTCTCGATCTCGAGGAAGTCGTTGGCGGCCAGCACCTCGCGCGCCGCGGCGTTGGCCTTCGAGCGCAGGCGGATGGCGTTGGCCGGATCTTCGCGCCGCAGGTCCAGGTAGCGGTAGCGCAGGCGCGCCTCCTCGCCCGGGTGCTCGTCGAGCTGGAACGGCAGCGGCGCCGACTCGTTGAGCACGACCAGTTCGCCGGCGTTGATCTCGATCGCGCCGGAGGCGAGGTTCGGGTTCTCGCTGCCCTCGGGACGGACTTCGACGGTGCCGGTCACCTGGATGCAGTACTCGGCGCGCAGCCGGTGCGCGGCCTCGGCCACCTGCTCGTCGCGGAAGACCACCTGCACGAGGCCGGAGGAGTCACGCAGATCGATGAAGACCACCCCTCCGTGATCGCGGCGGCGGGCCACCCATCCGGCGACGGTGACGGTCTGGCTGGCGTTCTCACGACGGAGAGACCCGGCGAGGTGGGTGCGAAGCACTGAGGTCCTTTCAGCGGCGGGTAAAGGGCGAACTTGCTCGATCTTCCATGGTAGAGGCCGCCCCCGACACGCGGTATCCGGCCCATCGGACACCGCGCCGCATGTCATCATGAGCGCGTGACTTTTCAGGGCAGCGGCGGACTCGACACCAGCGGTATCTCGGCCGGCGGATCCGGCGGGGGCGGCGGCTTCGGCGGCGGCAAGATCGCGCTCGGCGGCGGGGTGGGCCTCATCGTGGCCATCGTGGCGGTGCTGTTCGGGATCAATCCGGGCGACATCCTCGGCGGCGACAGCAGTTCCTCCAACCAGGTCGGGAACATCTCGCAGGGCAGCACCGGCTCGAACGCGGCGTTACAGCAGCAGATCGACAGCTGCACCATCGAGAAGGCCAATTCCGGCGATGTGTGCCGGATCGTGGCCACCGCCAACAGCCTCAACACGGTGTGGCCGACACTGGTCGACGGCTACACCAAGCCGAAGATGGTGATCTTCTCCGGGCAGGTGAACACCGGTTGCGGCGCCGCGTCGTCGGCCATGGGCCCGTTCTACTGCCCCGCCGACCAGACCGCCTACTTCGATCCGACGTTCTTCGCCGAACTCAAGCGGATGGGCGGGTCCGACGGCGCCGCGGCGCAGGAGTACGTGGTCGCCCACGAGTACGGCCATCACGTCCAGCAGCTCACCGGACTGCTCGCCAAGGGCCAGCGGATGGGCAACGCGGGTTCGGTGCGCACCGAACTGCAGGCCGACTGCTACGCGGGCGTGTGGTTCTACCACGCCCAGCGCGGCTCCGGGAAGGGCTTCATCGAGCCGCTGACCGACGATCAGATCGCCAACGTGATCCAGACGGCCCGGGCCATCGGCGACGACACCATCCAGGGCGCCAACTCCAACCCGGAGGGCTGGACCCACGGCTCGGCCGCCCAGCGTATCCGCTGGTTCAAGGTCGGCTACGCCGACGGCGATCCCCGTAAGTGCGACACCTTCGCCACCAACCAGCTGTAGCCGCCCGGAGACGAGACGGACCCCGGGCTACTCGGCGCCGAAGATCGCGACGGTCTTCTCGCGGACCAGGTCCTGGACCTGATGTGCACCGCTCGCGGCCTTCTTGGCCTCCTCGACGGCCTCACCGATCAGCGTGGCCTGCTTGATCGAGACGAGGTGGAACTTGTGGTGCTTCTTGAACTTGTGGGTGACGTTGCCCGACAGGCCGTGCTCCACCTCGAGATCGCTGATCAGATCGAGCCGGGCCTCGCCCGAGCCCTCGCTGAAGTCGAGTTCCGGCAGGTCTACCCACACGGTGTTCGGGCGCGTGGTCGACTCGAAGTAGTAGCGCTTGGCGGTGTGGTCGGACACCGTCTGCCACAGCGTCTGGGAGGCGTCCGGCTTGCCCGGCTCCGGGTTGCGGAAGGGCTGCGCGGCATTGCGGATGATGCTGAACATCGAGGCGATGGCGGTCAGCTTCGACGCCGGCTCCGGCTGGTGCTTGACGTAGTAGAGCGCCCGGGCGAAGCGGTCGCGCGCATCGCAGGTGCCGGGCAGCGGGGCGTCGCCGCCGAGGCCCTCGTACTGCTTCACCAGTTCGAGCTGCTGGTCGTACGCGGGCGAGTTGGTCATCACCCAGTAGTCGCGGCTGTGGTGGACGTTCAGCTTGCCGTCGATGTACTCGAAGATCGCCGAATCGCCGACCGCGTCGCCGAGCGCGAGGTGGATCGCCGGGTGGCTGCCGCCGGTCGGGTCGGCCATCGGGATCACCTGCGGATTGTTCGCCTCGGTCCACTCGACCGCCTCGGCGACGGTGGCGAAGTTGTCGAGGTAGTACTGCATCCACACCGACATCGCGAGCTGCGGCCGCGTCGGGTCGGGATCGCCGTATTCGGACTCGGCGAGCCAGAGGACATGGCCGGTGAGGCCCTCCTCGTTCATGCCGTCGGCCGACATGATGTCGAAGACGCCGGCCACGACGCTGCCGTACTTCGCCGTCCACGTGAGCGCGCCGTTCACCCGGTCGTCACGCTTGATGCCCCGCGGGAGTTTCCAGAGATTGGTCCGCAGATCCATGTGGAAATCCATATTGCGGCCGGTGATGACCGATCCGCCGGCTTCGGGCCAGAGCACACGAGTGCACATGTAAGCGCCTGCTTTCGCTGTCGTGAAAGGAAATGAGTGGTGATGCGAGCGCCTCCATAATCACCGAACGAATCGGCTCGCGCAATGGGAACTCCGCATGTCACCGGATATAATGAATTGCGTATAGATGCACGTATACCACGTGCCATACTCAGGCCAGCAGACCGGCGATCTCGTCGACGACGCCGTCGAGCGCGACCTTGCGCTGCTCCCCGTTCGACAGGTCTTTGATCTCGATGGTCCGCTCCGCCAGCTCGTTCTCGCCCAGCACCAGCGCGAGCCGCGCACCGGAACGATCGGCCGCCTTCATGGCACCCTTCAGGCCGCGGTCGCCGTAGGCCAGGTCGACGCGGACACCGCGCTCACGCAGCCGGCCGGCGAGCGCGACGAGCTCGTCTTTGGCGGCCGCGCCCAGCGGCACGCCGAAGACCTGCACGCGGCCCTGCCCGGCGACCGAGACGTTCTCCGCGGCGAGCGCCAGGACCGTGCGGTCCACGCCGATACCGAAACCGATGCCGGACAGATCCTGTTTGCCGCCGATCTGCTTCATGAGGCCGTCGTAGCGGCCACCGCCACCGATCCCCGATTGCGCGCCGAGACCGTCGTGCACGAATTCGAAGGTGGTCTTGGTGTAGTAGTCCAGGCCGCGGACCAGCCGCGGATTCAGCTCGTACGACACGCCCAGCCGGTCCAGGTGAGCCCGCACCGACTCGAAATGCTCCCGCGCCGAGTCGCTGAGATGGTCGATCATCAGCGGCGCGCCCGCGGTCATCTCGCGCACTTCCGGACGCTTGTCGTCGAGCACCCGCAGCGGATTGATGCGGGCACGCTCGCGCGTCGCCTCGTCCAGATCCAGCCCGAACAGGAATTCCTGCAGCGCCTCGCGGTACTGCGGGCGGCAGGTGTCGTCGCCCAGCGAGGTGAGTTCCAGCCGGTACCCGGACAGCCCGAGCCGCCGGTAACCCTCGTCGGCGACGGCGATCACCTCGGCATCGAGCGCGGGGTCGTCGACGCCGATGGCCTCGACGCCCACCTGCTGCAACTGGCGATAGCGGCCCGCCTGCGGTCGCTCGTACCGGAAGAACGGCCCGCTGTAGCAGACCTTGACCGGGAGCTGACCGCGATCGAGACCGTGCTGGATCACCGCGCGCATCACCCCCGCCGTGCCCTCCGGGCGCAGCGTGACCGTGCGGCCGCCCCGGTCGGCGAAGGTGTACATCTCCTTGGAGACCACATCGGTGGATTCGCCGACGCCGCGGGCGAACAGCGCCGTCTCCTCGAAGATCGGCAATTCGATGTGTCCGTACCCGGCGCGATACGCGGCGTCGGTGAGGGCGGTACGAACGGCGAGGAAGTCAGCCGAGGCCGGCGGGTAATAGTCCGGAATCCCCTTGGGTGCGTGGAATTCTCCGCTCACAGTCCGTATCGTCCCTTCTTCTCCCGGCCCGGCAGCTCCTGCAGGAACGGATTGGTGGCGCGTTCGGCGCCGACGGTGGTGGCCGGTCCGTGCCCGGGCAGGACGACGGTGTCGTCGCCCATCGGGAGGATGCGCTCGTCGATCGAGCGCAGCAGCCGGCTGTGGTCGCCGCCGGGCAGATCGGTGCGGCCGATCGAACCGGCGAACAGTACGTCCCCACTGAAGCAGACGACGGACGGCTCCTCCTCGCCGGGTGTCTCGACCGTCAGCAGCACGCTGCCGCGGGTGTGGCCCGGTGCGTGGTCGACTTTCCACCGGATCCCGGCCACCTCGATCTCCTCGCCGTCGGCGAACTCGATCACCTTCTCCGGCTCGCGGAACTCCATCACCCCGATCATCGCGGCCAGGGCCTTGCCCAGGCCCTCGCCGGGGTCGGCGAGCATGCCGCGGTCGTCGGGGTGGATGTAGACGGGGATGGCGTATTCGTCGGCCAGTTCCTGGGCGTTCCACGTGTGGTCCAGATGGCCGTGGGTCAGCAGGATCGCGACCGGGGTGAGGCCGCGTTCGGCGAGCTGGGCGCGGACCTGGGGTGCCGCGTCCTGACCCGGATCGATGACCACCGCCTCGCCCGTCTCCTCGTCGGCGACCAGGTAGCAGTTGGTTTGGAACATCCCCGCGGGGAAACCGGTGATGAGCATGGGTCCCATTCTGTCATTCCGGCCTGCGATAGCATGGGGCGCGCCGTGACTCCCCGCGGCCGGACATCTGGCCACCCGCCGATGACACAGGAGGACCACCGAGCGTGACGACCAACGAGGAGCGCCGCGAAGCCGCCAAGCGCAAGCTGGAACAGCGCCTGGAAGCCGAGCGGCAGCAGGCCCGCAAGCGGCGCAACACCGTCATCGGCATCGTCAGCGTGGTCGTCGTCGCGGTCGCCGCCGTGGGCGGCTACTTCTGGTACCGGGCCTGGGACAACGGCCGCCACACCGAATGCAGCTACGCCGACGCGCCGTTCGACTGGGATGGCGAGATCAAGGCGGTGCAGCAGCAGGTCGATGCCGCCCCGGCCGCACAGAAGGCCCAGGGCAACGCCTACCTGCAGCTCCTCCGCGACGGGCAGAAGAAGCAGCGCACCGCGCCGAAGCCGCCGGGCCGCACGCTCAACACCGGCACCGTCACGATGACGCTGAAGACCAACAAGGGCGACCTCCCACTGAGCCTCGACCGCCACCAGGCGCCCTGCAACGTCAACGCCCTGGTCTCGCTGTCGAAGGACGGCTACTACAACGACACCTCCTGCCACCGGCTGGTCGCCCGCGACACGCTTAGCGTGCTGCAGTGCGGTGATCCCACGCTCACCGGGGCAGGCGGCCCCGGCTGGAGCACCAAGGACGAGCTGCCGACCAAGCTGAAGATGGTCCCGGGCAGCGATCAGATGCAGCAGCTGGGCATGGACGCGACGTACATCTACCCGCGCGGCACCGTGGCGATCGCCAACAAGAACAACGCGCAGCAGGGCATCACGAACACCGGCAGCGCCCAGTTCTTCATCGTGACCAAGGACTCGCAGCTCCCGGCTTCCCTGTCCATCGTCGGCCACGTCGACGACCAGGGCATGAAGGTGGTCGACCAGATCGCCAAGGGCGGCATCGACCCGGGCGTTCTCGGCACCGCTCAGGACGGCAACCCGAAGACCCCGCTGGAGATCAAGACCGTCAGCATCAGCGACTGACCCGGGGCTACGCCGCGGAGGTCACCCGGTAGACGTCGTACACGCCTTCCACGTTGCGCACGACGTTCAGGACGTGCCCGAGATGCTTCGGGTCGCCCATCTCGAAGGTGAACTTGCTGACCGCGACGCGGTCGCGGGCGGTGTGCATGGTCGCCGACAGGATGTTGACTCGTTCGTCGGCCAGCGCCCGGGTGATGTCCGACAGCAGCCGGTGCCGGTCCAGGGCCTCCACCTGGATGGCGACCAGGAACACCGACGACGGGCTCGGCGCCCAGTGCACGGGCAGCAGCCGCTCGGACTGGGCGCGCAGGGCCGCCGCGTTGGTGCAGTCGTCGCGGTGGACGCTGACGCCGCCGCCGCGGGTGACGAAGCCGAGGATCGCGTCGCCGGGCACCGGGGTGCAGCATTTGGCGAGCTTCACCAGGATGTTGTCGACGCCCTCTACCTGGACGCCGCAGTCGGCGCTGGACGGCCGTGAACCCTGCGGCACGGTCGACGGGGTGGACCGCTCGGCGAGCTGCTCCTCGGCGCTCTCCACGCCACCGAGCATGGTCACCAGCCGGTGCACCACGCGGCCCGCGGTCAGATTGTGCTCGCCGACCGCCGTGTACAGCGCATCGACGTCGGCGTAGCCGAGCTCCTTCGCGAGGGTGGTGACCGATTCGGCGGACAGCAGGCGCTGCAACGGCAGGCCGCCGCGGCGCACCTCCTTGACGATCGCCTCTTTGCCCGCTTCGAGGGCCTCCTCGCGGCGTTCCTTGGCGAACCACTGCCGGATCTTGGCCTTGGCGCGCGGCGAGACGACGAAGTTCTGCCAGTCCTTGCTCGGGCCGGCCGTCTCGTCCTTGGAGGTGAAGACCTCCACCACCTCGCCGTTCTCCAGCGGCCGTTCGAGGGCCACCAGGCGGCCGTTCACCCGGGCGCCGATGCACCGGTGCCCGACCTCGGTGTGCACCGCGTAGGCGAAGTCGACCGGCGTCGAGCCCGTCGGCAGGGTCACGACGTCACCCTTCGGGGTGAAGACGAAGATCTCCTTGACCGCGAGGTCGAACCGGAGCGATTCGAGGAACTCGCCGGGATCGGCGGCCTCCCGCTGCCAGTCGAGGAGCTGGCGCATCCACGCCATGTCGTCCACCTCGGCGACATCGGCGTTCTTGCGCCCCTTACCTTTCCGGCCCTCCTTGTAGCGCCAGTGCGCGGCGATGCCGAACTCGGCGGTGCGGTGCATGTCGTGGGTGCGGATCTGCACTTCGAGCGGTTTGCCCTCGGGACCGATGACGGTGGTGTGCAGCGACTGGTACACGCCGAAGCTGGGCTGGGCGATGTAGTCCTTGAAGCGGCCGGCCATCGGATGCCACAGCGAGTGCACCACGCCGACGGCGGCGTAGCAGTCGCGCACCTCGTCGCACAGGATGCGCATGCCGACCAGGTCGTGGATGTCGTCGAAGTCGCGGCCCTTGACGATCATCTTCTGATAAATCGACCAGTAGTGCTTGGGCCGGCCCTCGACGGTCGCGGTGATCCGCGCCCCGGCGAGCGCGTTGTTCAGGTCGCTGCGTACTCGTTCCAGGTAGGTGTCCCGGCTGGGTGCGCGGTCGGCGACCAGCCGCACGATCTCCTCGTACCGTTTCGGGTGCAGGATCGCGAACGACAGGTCTTCGAGTTCCCACTTGACCGTCGCCATGCCCAGCCGGTGCGCCAGGGGCGCGATCACTTCGAGCGTCTCCCGGGCCTTGCGCGCCTGCTTCTCCGGCGGCAGGAACCGCATGGTGCGCATGTTGTGCAGCCGGTCGGCGACCTTGATCACCAGTACGCGCGGGTCGCGGGCCATAGCGATGATCATCTTGCGGATGGTCTCCGCCTCGGCGGCGCTGCCGAGCGCCACCTTGTCGAGCTTGGTGACGCCGTCGACGAGGTGCGCGACCTCGGTCCCGAAGTCGGATTCCAGCTGTTCCAGGGAGTAGCCGGTGTCTTCGACGGTGTCGTGCAGGAGCGCGGCGACCAGGGTGATGGTGTCCATGCCGAGATCGGCGAGGATGGTGGCGACCGCCAGCGGATGGGTGATGTAGGGGTCACCCGACTTGCGGAACTGCCCTTCGTGGTGGGTCGCGGCGACGTCGTACGCCCGCTGTAGGACGGCGACGTCGGCCTTCGGGTAGACCTCGCGGTGCAGCGTGGCGAGCGGTTCCAGGACCGGCTCGATCGGGCTGCGCGGACCGGCCGTGATGCGCCGGGCCAGGCGGGCCCGCACCCGCCGCGAACTCAGGGGCGGCGCACCTGTCTCATCGGGCCGGTGGCTGGTCTCGGCGTCGCTCATGTCACGAGCTTAGTCACGCGGCCGCTCAGTCGTGACAGAGGTTGTGCACACGGACCGACGAGCCGAGTCCGGCACCGATGACCGTCCGCCCGCCGCAGGCCGCGAGCTCCATGATCACCGCGAGATCGGCGACCTCGGCGCGCGCCTGCCGCAGCAGCCGGGCGGCGGCGACCAGCGTGCCGCCGGTGGCCAGCACGTCGTCGACGACGGCCACCCGGCGTCCGGCGAGCGCGATGCCCTCGGCCGGAACCTCGAGCCGCGCGCTGCCGTACTCGAGGTCGTAGTCGACGCCGATCACCGGCGGCGGCAGCTTGCCGCCCTTGCGCACCGCGACCACGCCGACGCCGAGTTCCCGCGCGACCGCGCCACCGAGGAGGAATCCCCGCGCGTCGATCCCGGCGATCAGTTCGGCGCCGTCGCAGCATTCGGCGAGCGCGGTGACCACGGCCGCCAGTCCGCCCGGGTCGGCGAGGACCGGGGTCAGGTCCTTGAAGGCGATCCCCGGGGACGGGAAGTCGTCGACCAGCCGGGCGTGCCGGTCGATCGCTTCGCGGGCGGTGAGCACCGCCGCTGACGCGTTCACTTGCGCACCCACCGATCCATGTTCCAGCCGGTGCCGGTGCGGGCCAGGCCCGGGATCACCTGCGCCGTCGACGTCGTGTGTTCGCGTGCGCGGACCGTGCCGAACAGCGGGATGGACGGCAGCGCGTCCCAGGCCGCGTTCTCGATGGTCCGCAGCAGCGGGAGCCGGGCACTGTCGCTCTGGGTGAGCGACAGGTCGGCGATCGCGCCGGTCGCCTGCGGATTGTTGAAGCCGGACAGGTCGAGCGGATCGCCGCCGAACAGCTGATAGACGTTCGGGAAGCCCGACGCGGTCCCCGCGGCGGCGAAGCCGGTGGCGCCGTTGGTCAGCAGCACGTCGACGCCGGAACCCAGTGCGCCCGGGGTCAGGGCATCACCCGGGGTCAGGGCATCGGACGACGCGTCGACCACGGTGAGTCCGGCGGCGCCGCATTCGGCGATGATCGCGTCGGCGACGGCCTTGCCGACCGGATCGGGCGCGCGGTAGCCGAGCCGCACGGTGACCGGGGCGCGGCGGCCGTCGGCCCCGGCCGGACGGTCGTCGAGCAACTGCCGGGTGCGCCGTACGTCCGAGCGCGGATACCGGCGGGCGAACTGCTCGTTGAGGGCCGAGCCGAGCGGGTCGGACGGGGCCACGGTCCGCAGCGACCACACCAGGCCGTTGGCGCCGAAGCGCCGGGCCAGCGCGTCGCGCGGCACGCACGAGGCGAACGCGCGCCGCAGCGCCGGGTCGGCGAGGACGCCGCGGCCGGAGAGCACCAGCTGGGTCACCGAGAGCGACCGCGGGTCCTTGGCGGCCCGCCGGTTCTCGGCGCCGGTGTACTCGGTGGCGGCGCGGCCCATCATCCGGTCGCCGGCCGCGAGGTCGCCGGTGTCGGCCACCTCGACCTTGCCGTCGGCGACGGCCTTGTCGCCCGCGGTCCCGCGCGGCCACACGGTGATGTCGCGAGTCACCGGGGCGTCGCCCCACCACTTGTCGTTCGCGGTCAGCCGCAGGCCGCCGTCGACCGTGTATTCGCGGAGCTTGTAGGGACCGGCCGACGGGAAGTCCTTCTCGTCGATCGCGGTGCCCGGCTTGAGGGCGAATCCGTTGTTCCAGACGTCGGCGATCTTCGCGATCGCCGCCTTGTCGCCCTTCTCGATGGCACCGACCAGGTCCGGCACCCCGGCCTTCCGGGCCACCACGTGCGCCGGCAGCAGCGTGCCGACACCGAACAGGGCCGGCCACTGCGCGTAGTCGCGGCCGCGCGCGAAGGTGACGGTCGCGGTCTTCTCCCCCGGCGTGCATTCGACGCCGGCGATGTCGCGGTAGCCGGCGTTGGTCGACGCCGCGAACCCGCGGAGCTTGCCGCCCATCGCGGCCGCGGCCAGCACCAGGTCGTCGCACTCCATCGGGTGCCCGTCGGAGTATTGCGCCTTGTCGGCGAAGGTGTACTGCAGCGTCAGCACGGGGCCGTCCTGCACCGTCACGGTGCCGATGTCGCGGTCGGCGACCACCTGCCCGTCCGGGCCGAGGTAACTGAAGCCGGGCAGCACGCGGGCCAGCGCCATGATCGCGCCGGAGGCGTCGCCGTCGACGGTGTTGACGTTGTATCCGTCGACGCTCGCGTCGATCAGATAGTCGATCTGATCCCGGTCTCCGCTGCCGCACGCGGTGAGCGTGACGGCCACGACCGCCGTGAGGCCGACGGCCAGCGCGGAGACCAGGCGTCTCACGCCGCGCTCCGGGCGCGCCGGGCCAGCACCTTCGCGGTATGCGCCTTGACGTCGGCGCGTCGTTGCTTCAGCGTCACCAGCAGCGGCGAAGCCAGGAACACCGAGGAGTAGGTGCCCACGACGACGCCCACCAGCTGGATCAGCGCCAGGTCCTGGAGGGTGCCGACACCGAGCATCCAGACCGCGATCACCATCAGCGCGATGATCGGCAACACCGAGATCACCGTCGTGTTGATGGATCGCATCAGGGTCTGGTTCACCGCTAGGTTGGTCTGTTCGGCATAGGTGCGCCGCGAGGTCGCGAACACCCCGCGGGTGTTCTCCTCGACCTTGTCGAAGACCACCACCGTGTCGTAGACGGAGAAGCCGAGAATCGTGAGCAGACCGATGACGGTGGCCGGGGTCACCTCGAAGCCGACCAGCGAATAGATGCCCGCGGTGACGACGACGTCGAACACCAGCGAGGCCATCGAGGCGAGCGACATCTCCCGGTCGAACCGGATGGTGATGTAGAAGAACACCACCACCAGGAACACGACCAGCGCGATCACCATCTTCCGGGTGATCTCCTTGCCCCAGGTGCTGCTCACGTCCGAGCTGGAGACGTCGGACGCCTTCAGCTGCTCGGGGAACGCGGCGGCCAGCCCCGCGGTGACCGCGGCGGTCTGCGACTGGTCGAGGTGCTGGGTCCGGACCTGGATGGTCTTGGCCGCGCCGCTGCCGGCGGTCTGCACCTGATGCGGGTCGAAGCCGAGCGACTCCGAGACGTTCTTCTCGACGGCGGAGGTGGTGACGCCGGCCTTGGCCGGCAGCGAGATCTGGGTGCCGCCCTCGAAATCGATACCGAGGGTGAACCCGCGGAAGATCATCGAGAGGACGCAGATCGCCAGGATGAGGCCCGAGATCAGGTACCACATCTTGCGCTTGCCGACGATGTCGAAGGCGCCGGTGCCGCTGTACAGGCGGGAGAAGAAGCCCTTGCTCGCATCGGCCCGGTAGTCGGCGTCGTCCCACTGCGTGGTCGGCGAGGTGTCGATCACCTCGGTCGTCTCCGGCTCGGTGGTCCCGGTCCCGGGACGCTTCGCGTGCGTCACTGCACCGTCTCCTTCTGCTGGCGGGCGGCGGCGCGTCGCCGTTGTTTGGCGACCTCACTGACCGCGCCGAGGCCGTTGACGCTCGGACGCGACAGGAACTCCGACCGGGTCGCGAGTTCGACCAGCGGATGGGTCACCAGGAACACGATCACCACGTCGAGGATGGTCGTGAGACCCAGGGTGAACGCGAAGCCCCGGACCTCGCCGACGGCCAGCACGTAGATCACGACCGAGGCGATGAAGCTCACCGCGTTACCGGTCCAGATGGTGCGGCGGGCGCTGGCCCAGCCGCGCGGCACGGCCGAGCGGAAGCTCCGGCCCTCGCGCATCTCGTCCTTGATGCGCTCGAAGTAGACGACGAACGAGTCCGCCGTCATGCCGATGCCGATGATCAGACCGGCCATGCCCGCTAGGTCGAGGGTGAACCCGATCCAGCGGCCGAGCAACACGATCACGCCGTAGACCATCAGGCCGGCCAGGACCAGTGAGCCGGCCGCCAGGAAGCCCAGCATCCGGTAGTAGGCCAGCGAGTAGAGCAGCACCGCGATCAGGCCGATGAGACCCGCGATCAGGGCCGCGCGCAGCGCCTGCCAGCCCAGCGTCGCCGAGACCGACTGGGCCTCGGACGCCGAGAACGACAGCGGCAGCGAACCGTACTTCAGGGCGTTGGCCAGCGAATTGGCCTCCTCCTGCGTGAAGCTGCCGCTGATCTCCGTGCCACCGAGGATCTGCGAGTTGATGACGGCCGCGGAGATCACCCGGCTGTCCAGGGTCACCGCGGTCTGCTTGCCGACGTTCTTGCCGGTGTAGTCGACCCAGGTCTTCTTGCCCGCGCCCTTGTAGTCGACGTTGACCACCCACTGCCCGGACTGGTTCTGTCCGGACGAGGCCTTGGCCACGTCCCGGCCGTCGATGATCATCGGGGCCAGCAGGTACACCGCGTCCCCCTTCTCACCGCAGGACACCAGGTACTGCTTGGGGTCGTCGTGCCCGACCAGCGGGTCGTTGGCCTCCGGGGAGCAGTCGACCTTGGCCATCTCCTCGCGCAGCTGCTGGATCTGCGCGTCGGTGGCGTTCGCCGGCGCCTGCCGGGCCTTGCGGGCCGCGGCGATCGCGGCGGCCTGCTGCTCGGCGGTCTGCTCGGCCAGCGGCGGGGCCGGCGGTGTCTTCTGCGGCACCGCCTGGGCCGTGTCGATCACCGGGCGGATGTACAGCCGCGCGGTCTGGCCGAGCGCGCGGGCCTGCTTGCCGTCGTCGCCGGGCACGGTGATGACGATGTTGCTGCCCTGCACCACCACCTCGGAGCCGCTGACGCCGATGCCGTTGACGCGCTGCTCGATGATGTTGCGGGCGATCTCGAGCTGGCTGCTCTTCGGGTCGGAGCCGTCATCGGTGCGGGCGGTCAGCACCACGCGGGTGCCGCCCTGCAGGTCGATGCCGAGTTTCGGTTCGGGTTTGCCGCCGCCGGTGAAGAAGATCAGCGCGTAGATCACGCCGAGCAGCACCAGGAACACCGTCAGCGGCTGCCACGGCGGAACGCCGCGGCGCGCCATGGTCCGGCGCGGACGTGGGGAGGGATTGCTCACGGGCGGAAAGCCTACTTGTCCTTCGCGGTGGCGTCGTCGCCCGACGGCGGCGCGTCGTCGTTCTCGGCGTCGTGAGTTGCGATCTCGGTGAACTCGTCGTCGATGGTCTCCTGCTCATCCGCGGTATCCGTGTCGGCATCGTCGGCGTGTTCGGTGAGGACGTCGCGGATCGCGAGCCGGTTCCAGGTGGTCACGACACCCGGGGCGATCTCGATCTCGACGGTCTCCCCGCCGTGATCGGCGGCCACGGTGCCGTACAGACCGCAGCTCAGCTGCACGCGAGCGCCGGGCACCGCCTGCGCCTTGAGTTCGGCCTGCGCGGCCTGGCGCTTCTTGTTGTTCCGGAAGCTGATGAACATGAAGGCCACCAGCAGCGCAAGCATGAGGGGCAGAAAGAGTCGATCCATGGCGTCCATAGTGCCAGGTGCATCCCCATTGCTCCCCGCCGCGGGGTCGGCCGGAGCTACCTGCGGGTCACCTCGCTCGCGGAGACCCGCAGCGGCATCGCTCCCGACCGCAGGTCAGCGGCCAGAGCGTGCGCCTGCTCACGGGTGAAGTCGCCGCTGATCTCGGTAGCGCCGTGGATCGGCGCACGGATGACGGGCGCCGAGAGCACCGAGCCGTCCAGCGTGAACGCGGCCTGCTCACCGACGTGCCGGGCGGTGTAGTCGGCCCACTCCAGCGCGGTTTCCACGGGGAATTCGATGGTCACCACCCACTCACCGGCACCGTTCTGGCTCGCCGAGGCCGCGGCGACCGGGCCGCCCCCGAAGATCGCGGGGGCCAGCAGATACACCGCCTGCTCCCGCGTATCGCAGGTGACCAAGTAGTCGCGCGGGTCGTCGTGGCCGGCCAGCGGGTCATAGGCCAGCGCCGAGCAGTGAAGACGCGTCATCTCCTCGCGCAGTCGCTGCAACTGCGCGGCGTTCGCCGTCGCCGGCGCCTGGCGGGCTGCGCGCGCGGCCTCGCTCGTGGTTGTCTGTGACGCCGTTGTCTGCGGGCCCGTTGTCTGCGGGGCCGGCTGTGCGACGACGGGGGCAGAGTCCCGGACCGGGCGGATGTAGAGCGCGGACGGTGCCGCAAGCATCCGCACCGCGGGCGCGTCGAGGCCGGCGACCGTGTATTCCATGCGGGCAGGCGATCCGGCGACCGTCACTACGTCGGTCACCCGGCCGCCGCGCAGCGTCGCGCGTTCCTCGATCACCCGGCGAGTGGCGTCGAGTTGCTCATTCGACGGCGCTCCCCCGTCGTCGGTGGTCAGGGTCAGAGTCACCGCGTATCGCTCGCCACCGCTGTCACCGTCGCCGCGGACCAGCGTCACCGCCGCGATGACGATCGCCGCCACCACGATCGCCGCCGCCACGACCGCCCACCACAGCCGTCGGCGTGTACGGACGGGGGTGCCGTGAGCGACGGCCGCACGGCGCGGACCGGCCGGCGCCGCGGCCATCGTGGCCGCCGCGATGTTCGCGGTGGGCGCCGTCTCGGTGAGCGCCGGTCGCCTGGGTGCCGTCTGCGGAAGCTCCGGGGAGCCGGTCAGCGCCTCCGCGAGCGCGGCGCCGAATTCCCCGGTCGAGCCGTATCGGTGTGCGGGTTCCTTGGCGGTGGCACGGGCCAGTATGGCGTCGGCACCGGGCGGCAGATCAGGCCGGGCGGCGCGCACCGACGGCAGCGGCTCGGTGAGCTGGCGCCCGATCACGACGGCCGCGCTGCTGCCGGTGAACGGAGCTGCGCCGGTGAGCAGATGGTAGGCCGTGCAGGCCAGTGAGTACTGGTCACTCGCGCCGCCGACCTGGCGATCACTCAGTTGCTCGGGCGACGCGTAGGCGAGGGTGCCGACCGCCGTGCCGGTCGCCGTCAATCCGGTCACGGCCGAGGTCGCCTCGGAATACGCGATCCCGAAGTCGGTCAGGTGCACGTCCCCGTCCCGGGACAGCAGGATATTGGCGGGCTTCACGTCCCGGTGCACCAGACCGCGGGCGTGGGCCCGATCGAGAGCGTCGCCGATGGTCATGACGATCGACGCCACCATCGCGGCCGGCAGCGGGCCGCTCGCACGGACTCGCGCGTCGAGGTCGTCGCCGTCGATGTACTCCATCGCGATCCAGAGGCGGCCGTCGGTCTCTCCCCGGTCGTGCACATGGACGATCGCCGGGTGTGTGAGGGACGACGCCAGTTCCGCCTCACGCAGGAACCGGGCCCGGAATCCCGGGTCGGCCACCGACTGCGGGGCCAGGACCTTGAGCGCATCGTGGCGGGGCAGCCGCGGGTGCGCGACCAGGTACACCTCCCCCATGCCACCGGCGCCGAGCAGCCGGACGACCCGGTAGCCGGCGAACATCTCACCTGATCGCAACGGTTCCACGGGAGTGAGCATACGGCGCACCCCAGCCGCAAGCCCGTCACATCCCGTCGTCGAAGAGGGTGTCCTCCCGGGCGCGGACGCCCAGTGTCTGGTTCAGGGCGCCGGCCGGCGGGGTCAGACCGAGGTGCTGCCAGGCGGCGGCGGTGGCGACCCGGCCGCGCGGGGTGCGGGCGATCATCCCGGCGCGCACCAGGAAGGGTTCGCAGACCTCCTCGACGGTGGCCGGTTCCTCGCCGACGGCCACGGCCAGCGTCGACACCCCGACCGGTCCCCCGCCGAAGCCGCGGACCAGGGCGCCCAGGACGGCACGATCGAGCCGGTCCAGGCCCAGTCCGTCGACGTCGTACACGGCGAGTGCTGCGTGTGCAGCAGCCAGATCGACGGTGCCGTCGCTGCGGACCTCGGCGTAGTCGCGGACGCGGCGCAGCAGCCGGTTGGCGATGCGGGGGGTGCCGCGTGAGCGGCCGGCGACCTCGACGGCGGCCTCCGGTGCCAGCGGGATGCCGAGGATGGCCGCCGATCGGCGCAGGACCTGGACCAGTTCGGCGGTCTCGTAGAACTCCATGTGGGCGGTGAAACCGAAGCGGTCGCGCAGCGGGCCGGTGAGGGCGCCGGACCGGGTGGTGGCGCCGACCAGCGTGAAGGGCGCCACGTCGAGCGGGATGGAGGTGGCGCCGGGTCCCTTGCCGACGACGACGTCGACCCGGAAGTCCTCCATCGCCAGGTACAGCATCTCCTCGGCGGGCCGGGCGATGCGGTGGATCTCGTCGATGAAGAGGACGTCGCCTTCGACCAGGTTGGAAAGCATCGCGGCCAGGTCGCCGGCGCGTTCCAGCGCCGGGCCGGAGGTGATGCGGATGGCCGCGCCCATCTCGGCGGCGATGATCATGGCGAGAGACGTCTTGCCCAGACCGGGTGGGCCGGAGAGCAGGATGTGGTCGGGCGTGCGGCCGCGGTTGCGGGCGGCGTACAGCACCAGTTCCAGCTGTTCGCGGACCTTCGCCTGGCCGATGAAGTCGGCCAGCGTCTTGGGCCGCAGGCTGGCGTCGAGTTCGGAGTCGCCCGGAACGATCGACGGGGCGAGCAGTTCCTCGTCGCCGAAATTCCCGTCGCCGAAGCCGCCGGTCATCGGCGGGGCCCGAGCCCGGCGAGTGCGGCTCGCAACGCCGTCTGCGAGTCCGCATCCGGTTGCCCGGCAAGGACTTTCGAGACGGCCTGCGCGGCGGCGTTCTCGGTGAAACCGAGGCCGACGAGGGCCTGCGTCACCTGCGCGCCGACCCCGGCCGCCGTGCCGGGCAGCGCGGCGCCCGGATCGCCCGCGGGAGCGGCGACCTTGTCGCGCAGTTCCACCACCAGGCGTTCCGCGACGCGCTTTCCGATACCCGGCACCGCGGTCAGCGCCTTGACGTCGGAGTCGGCGAGCGCGCGGCGCAGCCGGTCGGGTTCCAGGACGGCGAGCGTGGCCATCGCGAGGCGCGGACCCACGCCGGTCACCGTCTGCAGCACGCCGAACAGCTCCCGCGCGTCGGGATCGGTGAAGCCGTACAGCGTCATCGAGTCCTCGCGCACGATCATCGCCGTCATCAGCCGGACCTGCTCGCCGCGGCGAAGAGTGGCCAGGGTCGGCGGCGTCGCCAGCACCCGGTAGCCGACGCCGGCGCATTCGACGACGGCGTGGTCGAGTGCGATGTCCACCACTTCACCGCGTACCGATGAGATCACCGCGCCCCCGCCTTCCGTTGTGCCAGCTCCGCCTGGGCCTGCGCGAGCCTGCGGCGGTGCGCCTCCTGCGCCGCCCGCGCCTGCTCGGCCGCGGCCGCCATGCGCTCGTTGACCGGCCCGCGCCAGCAGTGGCAGATGGCCAGGGCCAGCGCGTCGGCCGCGTCGGCGGGCTTGGGTGCCTGCTGCATGCCGAGGATCCGGGTGACCATCATGGTGACCTGCGCCTTGTCGGCGCGGCCGGAACCGGTGACCGCGGCCTTGACCTCACTGGGCGTGTGGAACCGGACCGGGACCTCGCGTTGCGCCGCGGCGAGGGCCACCACCCCGGCGGCCTGGGCGGTACCCATCGCCGTGCTGACCTGACGCTGCGCGAAGACCCGCTCCACCGCCACGACGTCCGGCGCGTGCGTGTCCATCCAGTGCTGCGCGGCGGCGTAGATCGCCATCAGGCGCTCCGGCAGTTCCATCGCCGCCGGGGTGCGGACCACGTCGACGTCGAGCGCGACGACGCTGCGCCCCGCGCCCGACTCGACCAGCGCGATACCGCACCGCGTCAGCCCGGGATCGACTCCCATCACACGCACCCGCGGCCACCTCTCGATCTGTTGCGAACAGTTGTTCGAGATTCTAGCGCATTCGGGTCAGTCGTTGTCGAGCTCGGCCAGGACCTCGTCGCTGATGTCGACGTTGCTGTACACGTCCTGCACGTCGTCGCAGTCCTCGAGGGCGTCGATCAGCTTCATCACCTTGCGGGCGCCGTCGGCGTCCACCGCGACCTCGACCGAGGCGCGGAAGTCGGGCTCGGCGGCGTCGTAGTCGATGCCTGCCTCCTGCAGCGCGGTGCGCACGGCGATCAGATCGGTCGGTTCGCAGACCACCTCGAAGCTCTCGCCCAGGTCGTTGACCTCCTCGGCACCGGCGTCGAGCACGGCCATCAGGACGTCGTCCTCGGTCTGGGTGCCCTTCTCCAGGGTCACCACGCCCTTGCGGGTGAACAGGTAGCTCACCGACCCGGGGTCGGCCATGTTGCCGCCGTTGCGGCTCATCGCGGTGCGCACCTCGGTGGCGGCGCGGTTGCGGTTGTCGGTGAGGCACTCGATGAGCAGGGCCACGCCGTTCGGGCCGTAGCCCTCGTAGGTGATGTTCTGCCAGTCCGCGCCGCCGGCCTCTTCGCCGCCACCGCGCTTGCGGGCGCGCTCGATGTTGTCGTTCGGGACCGACGACTTCTTCGCCTTCTGGATGGCGTCGTACAGCGTCGGGTTGCCGGCCGGGTCACCGCCGCCGGTGCGCGCGGCCACCTCGATGTTCTTGATCAGCTTGGCGAACATCTTGCCGCGCTTGGCGTCGATGGCCGCCTTCTTGTGCTTGGTGGTAGCCCATTTGGAGTGGCCGCTCATCAGGCTCTCCCTTCCTTGACGATGTCGACGAAGTACTGGTGGACCCGCAGATCCCCGGTGACCTCCGGATGGAAGGACGTGGCGATCACGTCCCGTTGCCGAACTGCGACGATACGCCCCGCCGCGGGGCCCTCCGGCACGGTGGCCAGGACTTGCACGTCCGGCCCGGCGGATTCGACCCACGGGGCCCGGATGAACACCGCCCGCAGCGGGTCGTGTCCGGGACCGGTGATGCCGGTGAACTCGAGGTCGCACTCGAACGACTCCACCTGCCGCCCGAAGGCGTTGCGGCGCACCGCGATGTCGATACCGCCGAGGCCGCGGGCCAGCCGGTCGTCGCCGCGCAGTTCGCTGCCCGCGCCGTGTGAACGGGTGTCGAGCACCTGCGAGGCGAGCATGATCATGCCCGCGCACGACCCGTAGGCGGGCAGTCCGCCGGCCAGCGCGTCCCGAAGCGGGTCACCGAGGCCGAAGACATCGAGCAGGCGGCTCATCGTCGTCGATTCGCCGCCCGGAATGACGATCCCGTCGACGGCGCGCAGTTCGCTCTCCCGCCGTACCGGGATCACCTCGGCGCCGCAGGCCCGCAGCGCCGCGGCATGCTCCCGGACGTCGCCCTGCAGTGCCAGCACACCGATCGTCGGCGTCACGAATCGCCCTTCTTCATGATCGAGACCTGGTCGGCGGGCACGTTGGTGCGGGTGAGCCCCTCCTGGGTCACCGCCGCCACCATCCGGCCCGACCGGTCGAAGATCCGGCCCTGAGTCAGCGACCGGCCGCCACCCGCCGACGGCGAGGTCTGGTCGTAGAGCAGCCAGTCGTCCGTGCGGAACGGCCGCAGGAACCACATCGCGTGATCGAGCGACGCGGTCTGCGCGGGAGTGCTCGGGTGCGGCACCGCGGCGGAGCTGAGCAGCGTCATGTCGCTCATGTAGGCGAGCGTGCAGACGTGCAGGAGCTGATCGTCGGGCAGCGGATCGCGGTGCCGGAACCACACCCGCTGCTGGGCCGCGAAGAAGCCGTTGACCTGGAGCTTTTCGCGCGGAACGATCCGCACGTCGAACTTCTCCCACTCCTGGTAGAGCGAGCGGACCGTCTCGTCGGGGTCGTCCTTGCGGTCGGGCAGCGATTCGGGATCGCCGGCCGACGGCATGGTGTCCTGGTGCTGCGGCCCCTCGTCGCCGGTCACGTGGAAGGACGCCGACATCGAGAAGATCGCCTCGCCGTTCTGCACGCCGGTCACCCGCCGCGTCACGAACGACCGCCCGTCGCGGATCCGGTCGACCAGGAAGATCGCCGGCTGATCGGACTTCCCGGGCCGCAGGAAGTAGCCGTGCAGCGAGTGGACCTCGAACTCCGGCGAGACGGTCTTGGTGGCGGCGACCAGCGCCTGCCCGGCCACCTGGCCGCCGAAGGTGCGGCGCAGCACGCTCGGAAACACCCCGCCGCGATAGATGTCGTTGTCGATCCGCTCGATGGCTAGGATCTCTTCGATACTCGGCACAGGAGGAATTATCGCACCCCGGCCGCGGCCGATCGGGGCCGGTACGTTGGAGCCCATGACCTCCGACACGGGTTCCACACTGTCCACCGGTCTGCGCGAGGTGCTGGACGGCCGCTGGGCGGCCACCCGCGACATCGTCCGGCGGCACATCGAGGACGAACACCTGGTTCCCCTCGACGGTCTGTCCCTCGCCGAGTACCGCGAGCGGATGCTCGGCCTGATGGCGGCGATGGTGCCGCTCGGCTTCCCGGCGCAGGGCTTCCCGAGTGCCGACGGGCCGGGCGATCCGGGGGCCGCGGTCACCGCGATCGAGACCCTGGGCTACGGCGATCTGTCGCTGATGGTCAAGGCCGGCGTCCAGTGGGGCCTGTTCGGCGGTGCGATCGAGAACCTCGGCACGCAGCGCCACCACGACGAGTACCGGCAGCGCCTGATCGACCTCGAGGTCCTCGGGTGTTTCGCGATGACCGAGACCGGGCACGGCTCCAACGTGCAGGCGCTGGAGACCACGGCCACTTATCTGCCGGAGTCCGGCGAGTTCGAGATCCATTCGCCGACGCCGTCGTCACGCAAGGACTACATCGGCGGCGCGGCCGTGCACGCGCGGTACGCCGCGGTCTTCGCGCAGCTGATCACCGGCGGTCCCGGCGAGGAACCGGCCGGGCGCGGGGTGCACTGCTTCGTGGTCCCGCTGCGCGACGACGAGGGCGCCGATCTGCCCGGCGTCACCACCTCGGACTGCGGTGACAAGGGCGGGCTGCCCGGCGTCGACAACGGCCGGATCCTGTTCGATCACGTCCGCGTCCCGCGCACCGCGCTGCTCAACCGCTACGCCGACGTCGACGCGGACGGCACCTATTCGAGTCCGATCGAGTCGGACAACCGGCGCTTCTTCACCATGCTCGGCACCCTGATCCGCGGGCGCGTCACCGTCGGCGCGTCCGGCGGCGCGGCCGGGCGGCTGGCCCTGACCCTCGCCGTGAAATACGCGCTGCGGCGGCGGCAGTTCGCCGGACCCGGCGACGACGGTGAACTGCTTCTGCTCGACTACCGCGCCCACCAGCGTCGCCTGCTGCCCCTCGTCGCCCGGGCCTATGCCTTCGCCCTGGCCCAGAACGAGGTGACCGAGGAACTCTACGAACTGCAGGTCCGGCCGGCCGACGAGGCCGACCCGGACGCGGTGCGGCGGCTGGAGGCCAAGGCCGCGGCGATCAAGGCCGGACACACCTCGCTGGCGTCGACGGCCGCCATCGAGGCCCGGACCGCGTGCGGCGGCGCCGGGTACATGGCCGAGAACCGGCTGCCGCTGATCCGCGACGACCTCGACGTGTTCACCACCTTCGAGGGCGACAACCTCGTTCTCACCCAACTGGCCGCCAAGCAGTTGCTGACCGACTACGCCGCCGACATCGACCACCTCGACGCCGCAGGCTGGGTGCGGTTCGTCGCCTCGATGGCGCGAGATGTCGCGCTGGAGAAGACCGGTGCGCGGCAGCTGGTGCAGACCGTCCGCGACGACTCCGACGAGGCCCCCGAGGACAGCGACCTGAGCCACTATTCGGCGCAGCTCGCGCTGTTCACCGGGCGCGAGGATCATCTGGTGCGCACCGCGGCGGCGCGCCTGCGCCGGGCTTCCGACGACGACACCGACGCCTTCGAGGTGTTCACCTCCACCCAGGACCACCTGATCAAGGCCGGTTCGGCGCACATCGAGCGGATCGCGCTGGAGAGCATGCAGGCCGCCCTCGCCGGGCTGCCGAAAGACTCCCCGGCCCGCGACACCCTCGAGACGGTGCGCGACCTGTTCGTCTACTCCGCGCTGGAAGCGGACCTGGGCTGGTTCCTGATGCACCGCTTCGTGTCGGTCGAGCGTGCCAAGGCCATCCGCCGCGGCGTCAACGACCTCTGCGCCCGCCTCCGCCCGGTCGCCGGCGACCTGGTCGACGCCTTCGGCGTCCCCGCCGTCGCCCTGGACGTCCCGATGCTGACCAGCGACGCCGCGACCGCCCCATGACGGTCGAGGTCTCGGCTCCGCTCGACCCACTGCTCAGTCGAGACCACCGCCCTGGACGCAGTGATCTCGACTTCGCTCGATCAGCCTGGCTATTCGGCGACGCGGACCAGGACGACCGTCACGTTGTCGTGGCCACCACTGATGTTCGCGCACTCCACCAGGGCCTCGGCGGCCTCTTCGAGCGAATCCGTCTCGGTGACGGCGGCGAGGATCTCGTCGTCGGTCAGTTCGCCGTTGAGGCCGTCGGAGCAGAGCAGCACGATGTCGCCCGGCACGGCCGGGAAGGCGAAGTAGTCCGCACGCGGGGTGGCCATTCCGGCACCGAGCGCCCGGGTGATGACGTTGCGGCGCGGATCGACCCGCGCCTGCGCCGGGGTGAGGAAACCGCCGTCGACCAGTTCCTGCACCTGCGAGTGGTCGACGCTGACCGGCTTGATCCGGCCACCGCTGATCAGATAGGTGCGCGAATCGCCGATGTTGAAGGCCACCCAGTGCGGGGCGTCGTGCTCGACGGCCAGCACCACGCCGGTCGCCGTGGTGCCCGCCCGGCGGGCGGTCTCCGCGTCGAGACCGCCGATCCGGTCCTGCGCCTCGACGAGGAGACCTTCCAGCGCGCCGGAGGTCTGCGCGAGAGATACCCCGACCGGGGCGGACGCGAGCGTCTGCAGCGCCGCCTCGCTGGCGAGCTCACCGCTCTCGTGCCCGCCCATGCCGTCGGCCAGGAGGTAGCGGCCCGGCAGTGCGAGCGCGGCGTCCTCGTTGGCCGGGCGGATGCTGCCGACGTGACAGGCCACCGCCCAGTCCAGACGCAGGCCCGCGGCCTCGTCGAGGCCCGTGGCAGCGACGTCCCGCAGGATCACCGGCTCGCTCATCTCGTCTCCTCTTCGCTTCGCGGCCGCCCGGCGCCCGCGGATCACCAGCCGCGTTCGGCCAGGCGGTGCGGCTGCGGGATCTCGTCGACGTTGATGCCGACCATCGCCTCGCCGAGCCCGCGCGAGACCTGAGCCAGCACGTCGGGGTCGTCGTGGAAGGTGGTCGCCTTGACGATCGCCGCCGCACGCTGTGCCGGATTGCCGGATTTGAAGATACCCGACCCGACGAACACGCCCTCGGCGCCGAGCTGCATCATCATCGCCGCGTCGGCCGGGGTGGCGATACCGCCCGCGGTGAACAGGGTCACCGGCAGCTTGCCCTCGCGGGCCACCTCGGCGACCAGCTCGTACGGCGCCTGCAGTTCCTTGGCGGCGACGTACAGTTCGTCCTCCGGCAGCGAGCCGAGCCAGCGGATCTGATCGCGCAGCTTGCGCATGTGGGTGGTGGCGTTGGAGACGTCGCCGGTGCCGGCCTCACCCTTGGAGCGGATCATCGCCGCGCCCTCGGTGATGCGGCGCAGCGCCTCGCCGAGGTTGGTGGCACCGCAGACGAAGGGCACGGTGAACGCCCACTTGTCGATGTGGTTGCTGTAGTCGGCGGGGGTCAGGACCTCCGACTCGTCGATGTAGTCGACGCCGAGACTCTGCAGGATCTGCGCCTCGACGAAGTGGCCGATGCGGGCCTTCGCCATGACCGGGATCGAGACGGCCTCGATGATGCCGTCGATCATGTCCGGGTCGCTCATCCGCGAGACGCCGCCCTGGGCACGGATGTCGGCGGGCACGCGCTCGAGGGCCATGACCGCGACGGCACCGGCGTCCTCGGCGATCTTGGCCTGCTCGGGCGTCACCACGTCCATGATCACGCCGCCCTTGAGCATCTCGGCCATTCCGCGCTTGACGCGCGCGGTGCCGGTAGCGGGGATGTTCGTGGTCTCGCTGGTCACTCGGTTGCTCCTGATGTTCGGAAAAGTCGTCACCTGGTTCGGAGAGCCATGGTCTCCGGTGTGGAACCAGTATTCCCGATGACGGTCCGGGCCGCGCAGACCGGGTCGCCGGAAACCTGGTGCGGTTCAGTCCGGGGCGACACGCTCGCTGATCTCCAGGAACTCCGGGAGCGTCGCATGACCGCCCAGGTGCAGAATCCGCACCATCCGCCGGGAGCCGAGGGTGCGCGCGTCGCGCACCGAATCGTTGTAGAACCGGCGGGCGATACTGACGCGGGCCTGCGCGTCGGCCAGCTCGGCGGTGAGCGCGGCCGGACGATCCGCCGGATCGGTCTGCGCGAGCACCGTGGCCAGGTGATTCTCGGCGGCCTCGCGGTCGGCGGGCTGGGCGTGTTCGGCGGCGTCGGCGGCGCCGGCCAGGACGGCGGCGACCGCCGGATCGGCCGTCGAGGCGGCGATCGCCCGGGCCACCACGGCACGGCGGTCCAGCGCCGCGAACACCGACGCGCGGGCCAGATCCACCCGGATGTTGAGGCGATTGAGACGCGTCGCCCGGGTCGCCGCCAGGATCGCCAGCCAGATCACCGCGGCGGCGGCCACCACGATCACGACGGCCGTCAGCCAGTCTGCCGCGTCCATTCCTCTCCCCCGTCTCAGTCCGACACCACGACCGGGCCGGCGCCCAGCGTGACCGATTCGTACACCTTCTGGATCTGGTCGGCGACCCGCGACCAGTCGTACCGGTCGGCACGACGGCGCGCTCGTTCCACCAGTGCGGCGCGCTCGGCGTCGTCGTCGAGCAGGTCGATCACGGCGGCGGCCAGGGCCGACGGTGATCCGGTCTCGACCAGGCGTCCCGCGGCGCCGCCGTCGAGCACCCGGGAGAACGCGACCAGGTCGCTCGCCACGACCGCCGCGCCGGCCGCCATCGCCTCGACCAGCACGATGCCGAAGCTCTCGCCGCCGAGGTTGGGGGCCACGTAGACGTCGGCGCTGCGCAGCGCCCGCGCCTTGGTCTGGTCGTCGACCATGCCGAGGAACCGCAGGTGCGGGGCGAGATCACCGGCGCGGCGCGCGAGGGCCTTCTCGTTGCCGCCGCCGACCACCAGCACGGTGATGTCGGGGTACCGCTCGACGATGCGCGGCAGCGCGCGCATCAGGATGTCGACGCCCTTGCGCGGTTCGTCGAAGCGGCCGAGGAAGAGCAGCGTGCGGCCGGCGCGGGGGAAGCCGTCGAGTGGCTCGGCGTCGGCGAACTGGGCGACGTTGATGCCGTTCGGAATCTCCACCGCGTCGTTGCCGAGCGACTCCATCTGCCAGCGGCGGGCCAGTTCGGACACCGCGATCTTGCCGGAGATCCGTTCGCGGAACTGCCGGAGCATGCTGTCGAACGCGGAGAGCCACAGCGATTTGGTGGTGGCCGTGTGGAAGGTGGTGACGATGGGACCGGTGGCGACCATCAGGGACAGCATCGACAGGCTCGGCGAGTTCGGCTCGTGCACGTGGAGGACGTCGAACTCGTTGTCGGCGATCCACTTGCGGAGCCGGTGCAGTCCCTTGGGCGAGAAGTTCACCCGGGACACCGAGCCGTTGTACGGGATGGCCAGCGCCGGCCCCGCGGAGTCGACGTAGTCGGGCAGCTCGGTGTCGAGCGCGGCCGGGGCCAGCACGCGGACCTCGTGTCCGCGGCGGATGAACACCTCGGCCAGCTCGATGACGTGCGCCTGGACGCCGCCCGGCACGTCGAACGAGTACGGGCAGATCATCCCGATCTTCACGCCAGCCGCTCCCGGCGCTCGGCGGACCAGTCGGCCTCCCACAGCGGTTGCAGCATGTGCCAGTCGGCGGGCGCCGCCGAGATGCCCTCCTCGAAGGCATCGGCGACGCGCTGGGTGGCGGAGGCGACGTCGTCGACCTCGACGTCGGTCACCCGGATGTAGGAGGTGTCCGGGCCGGTGAAGCTGTGGTGGATGGCGAGCAGCGCCGCGCCGGTGTCGAGGGCGAGCTTGGCCGGGCCGGCCGGCATCCGGGTCGGCTCACCGAAGAAGGTGACCGGCACACCGTGCCGCGACAGGTCGCGATCGCCGAGCAGACAGACCATGCCGCCGGCCCGGAGCCGCTGCGCCAGCGCCTCGAACGGCGGCTGCTCTCCCCCGGTCAGCGGGAAGACCTCGAAACCGAGGGATTCGCGGTACTCGACGAAGCGGTCGAACAGGGACTCCGGCTTCAGTCGCTCGGCGACGGTGGCGAACTGCCCGTGGTGGGCGACGAGCCACACGCCGCAGGTGTCCCAGTTCCCCGAATGCGGCAGGCTGAACACGACGCCCCGGCCCGACTCGGCCAGCTCGGCCACCCGCTCGGTGCCCCCGGGCGAGAGGGTGGTGTTCGCCACGATGGCCGCCGGATCGGTGGTCGGCAGCCGGAACGCCTCGCGCCAGTATCGCGCGTACGACCGCATCGCCTCGGCGACGAGATCGTCGGGCACCTCGTCCGGGGTGGTGCCGATCACCCGGGCCAGATTCTTCCGGAGCTGCTGCGGTCCGCCGTGGCGTCGGCCGGCGACGGTGCCCGCGCCGTCGAACACGCTCCGGGCCAGTCGTTCGGGGGCGTGACGGACGGCCGCCCAGCCGGCCCGGTAGCCGAGGTCGGCGGCACGCTCCTGCCAGGTCACGACTGCGGCTCCGCCTCGCCGGGGCCCCGGCCGTCGCCGGCCGCGGGGGCCATCGGGATCAGGTCGCGCGCCCCCGGCGAATGGGCGATGGACCACATCCGCTGCCCGACGGTGAAGACGCTGCCCGCGGCGAGCACCCACATCGCGACGTGGATGGCCCACGACCAGTGCAGACCAGGGAAGTCGGTGAAGCCGGCGCCGACCAGCACGATGATCAGCCGCTCGGGCCGCTCGATGAGCCCGCCGTCGCCCTGCAGGCCGGCGGCCTCGGCGCGCGCTTTGGCGTAGGAGATCACCTGTGAGGTGACCAGGCAGATCAGCGTCGCGATCAGCAGCCACCGGTGCGGATGCGTGAAGGCCGCCCAGTAGGCGAGCGCCCCGAAGATGGCGCCGTCGGCGATCCGGTCGCAGGTGGCGTCGAGCACCGATCCGAAACGGGTGCCGCCGCCGCGGGCACGGGCCATGGCGCCGTCGACCATGTCGAACATGACGAACGCCCAGCACACCAGGGCACCGGCGAACAGGTACCCGGGGCCGAACAGCCCGATCGCGGCGGCCACCGTGATGACGGTGCCGATGACGGTCATCGCATCGGGCGTGAACCCGATCTTGAGCAACGACCGGCCCAGCGGATCGGTCACCGCCGACACCACCTGGCGCCCCTTGAAGCTGATCACCGGCCCTCCTCCTCCAGGTCGGACCAGGCGTCGGCCAGCAACTGCCGGGTGTCGCGCAGCAACTGCGGGATCACCTTGGTGCCGCCGACGACGGTGATGAAGTTCGCGTCCCCGGTCCACCGGGGCACGACGTGCTGATGCAGGTGCTCACTGAGCGAACCGCCCGCGGCCGATCCGAGGTTCAGGCCGACGTTGAAGGCGTTCGGGTTCGACACCGACTTGATCACCCGGATGGTCTGCTGGGTGAACGCCATCAGCTCGGCCGACTCCGCGGCGGTGAGGTCTTCCAGCGCGGCCACCTGCCGGTACGGCACCACCATCGTGTGGCCGGGGTTGTACGGGTACAGGTTCAGCACCGCGTACACGTTCTCCCCGCGCCGCACGATGAGTCCGTCCTCGTCGGACATCCGCGGGATGTCCAGGAAGGGGTGCCCGGAGAGCTCCTCACCGTCCGCCGCGGCGCGCGGCGGTTCGGTGATGTAGCTCATCCGGTGCGGCGTCCACAGCCGCTGCAGCAGGTCGGTCATCGCCGTTTCCTGGCCATGTCCAGGAACTCCTGCATCGTCTCGGCGGACGGCGAATCGTTGCGGCGGGACTCCTCCCACTCGTCGATCGCGACGATCGCATCGTCGATCGGCACCCCGTTGAGCTGGGTGCCGTCCCGGAAGCGGAAGCTGACGGCGTTGGCGTCGACATCGCGCTCACCGGCGAGCAGCATGAACGGCACCTTGGCGGTGGTGTGGGTGCGGATCTTCTTCTGCATGCGGTCGTCGGAGTGGTCGACCTCGGCGCGCACGCGGCGGCCGCGGAGCCGGTTCACGACGGACTGCAGGTGCGGCGCGAAGGCGTCGGCGACGGGGATGCCGACCACCTGGACCGGCGCCAGCCAGACCGGGAAGGCACCGGCGTAGTGCTCGGTGAGCACACCGAAGAACCGCTCGATCGACCCGAACAGCGCGCGGTGGATCATCACCGGGCGCTTCTTGGTGCCGTCGGACGCGGTGTACTCCAGCTCGAACAGCTCCGGCTCGAAGAAGTCGAGCTGCAGCGTCGACATCTGCCAGGTGCGCCCCAGCGCGTCCTTGACCTGCACCGAGATCTTGGGGCCGTAGAACGCGGCCCCGCCCGGATCGGGGACCAGTTCCAGACCGGACGCCTCGCCGACCTGGCGCAGCGTCTCCGTCGCTTCTTCCCACACCTCGTCGGAACCGACGTACTTCTCCGGATCCTTGGTGCTCAGCTCCAGGTAGAAGTCGTCCAGGCCGTAGTCCTTGAGCAGTTGCAGCACGAACTGCAGGGTGCCGCTCAGCTCCTCGACGATCTGCTCTTGCGTGCAGTAGATGTGCGCGTCGTCCTGGGTGAAGCCGCGGGCCCGGGTGAGGCCGTGCACCACGCCGGACTTCTCGTAGCGGTACACCGACCCGAACTCGAACAGCCGCAGCGGCAGCTCGCGGTAGCTGCGCCCGCGCGACCGGTAGATCAGGTTGTGCATCGGGCAGTTCATCGGCTTGACGTAGTAGTCCTGCCCGGGCTTGCGGACGGTGCCGTCGTCGTTGTATTCCGCATCCAGATGCATGGGCGGGAACATGCCCTCGGCGTACCAGTCGAGGTGCTTGGACACCTCGAACAGGTGGCCCTTGGTGACGTGCGGGGTGTTGACGAATTCGTACCCGGCGGCGGCGTGCTGTTCGCGCGAGTAGTCCTCCATCTCGCGGCGGATCACGCCGCCCTTCGGGTGGAACACCGGCAGGCCCGAGCCCAGCTCGTCGGGGAAGCTGAACAGGTCCAGCTCGGCGCCGAGCCGGCGGTGGTCGCGTTTCTCCGCCTCGGCCAGCCGGTCGAGGTAGGTGTCCATCGCCTCCGTCGACTCCCAGGCGGTGCCGTAGATGCGCTGCAGGTCGGCGAGGGACTGGTCGCCGCGCCAGTAGGCGGCCGAGCTGCGGGTCAGCGTGAACGCCGGGATGTACTTGGTGGTCGGCACGTGCGGGCCGCGGCACAGGTCGCCCCAGACGCGTTCGCCGGTGCGCGGGTTGAGGTTGTCGTAGGCGGTGAGCTCTCCCCCGCCGACCTCCATCACCTCGGCGTCGTCGGCGGCGCCCTTGTCGTCGATCAGTTCGAGCTTGTACGGCTCACCGGCCAGCTCCGCGCGCGCCTCGTCCTTCGACGCGTACACGCGGCGGGAGAAGCGCTGGCCCGACTTGATGATCTGCTTCATCTTCTTCTCGAGCGCCTTGAGATCCTCCGGGGTGAAGGGTTGCTCGACGTCGAAGTCGTAGTAGAAGCCGTCGGTGATGGGCGGCCCGATGCCCAGCTTGGCGTCGGGATTGATCGACTGGACCGCCTGGGCCAGGACGTGAGCGGCCGAATGCCGGATCACGCTGCGGCCGGCCTCGGAGTCCGCCGGAACGGGTACGACGTCGGTGTCGACGGCGGGCGCCCACGACAGATCGCGGAGGGTGCCGTCGGTCTCGGCGACGACGACGATGGCCTGCGGCCCCTTGTTCGGGAGTTCCAGCTCGCGCATGGCCTCACCCGCGGTAGTGCCGGCCGGGACCCGGAACGTTTCCGGCAGGGCGACTCGGTCGGGTGCGGCGTGGTCGGGCACGGTGAGGACTCCTCGGGGCTGGACGCGGGTCGTCAGCGCAGGGGTTCTCCGGCGCCGACGGATCTGTTCGCGTTGAATCGTATCGGGTCGCGCCTGCCGCACCACCACAGCGTGACCGCGAGCGTGGCGAGCAACACCAGCAGGTAGCTCCCCGACGCGATCACCGCGGCCACCGCACGCCAGCCGTGCGGATCGGGATCGGCGAAGAGCCGGAACATCCCGAACTGAAGCACCGACACGCGGCCGTCCCACTTGTGCGACGGCCAGGTCAGCCCGAAAACGACCACCGCGGCGGGCGCCAGCCACCACAGCCAGGTCACCGGCCGGGAACGGCGCGCCGACTCGACGGCCTGCACCAGTCCGATCAGCAGCAGCGGCACCAGCCACACCCAGTGATGGCCCCACGAGAACGGCGAGACCGCGCACGAGGCCATGCCGGTGATCGTGATCGCCAGCATCGTCGCCCCGCACCGCCAGGCCCACCACGACGCGAACAGCGCGACCACCGCCACCACGACGCCGACCGGCAGCCACAACCACGACGGCGCGTTCCACAGGCCCTGCAGCGCACCCAGCCGGACGAAGAATCCGTTGAACGACTGGTTGGCGGGCCACGCCAGCGGCCCGATGCGCGACGTGTCGTGCACGGTGACCGTCCAGAACTCCCACGCCTGGCCGGGGATCACCGCGAGCCCGACCACCACGGTGACCGCGAAGGTCGCCACCGCGACCACGAGCGCCTTCCACTGCCGGGTGACCGCCAGGTACGCGGCGAAGAACAGCGGCGTCAGCTTGATACCGGCCGCGATCCCGATGCCGATACCGCGCCACGGCCCACGCGTGAGGGTGAGGCCGCCGATGATCAGCACGGCCAGCACCAGGTTGATCTGACCGTTGCCGAAGGTGCCGCGGACCGGTTCCAGCGCGGTCATCGCGACCGCCGCCAGCACCGTGGCCAGCCAGAACCGGCCGTCCCGGCGGAAACCGAGGCCGCGCAGGGTCAGGGCGACCAGCAGGACCAGGCAGACGATGTTCACCGCGTTCGTCGCCAGCACGGCGCGGTGCGGGCTGACCAGGCCGAGCGGCAGCATGGCGATGGCGGCGAACGGCGGGTAGGTGAACTGCCAGATCTCGAACACCGGTCCGGCGTACAGCGGGGTGCCGTCGATGATCGCCCGCGCTCCGCCGCGGTACACCTTGGTGTCGATGCCGGGGCCGAACAGGCCGTGGCGGATGTCGCCGACCGTCCCGATGGACAGGTGCCAGACCACGGCGGCGACGGCCAGCACGGCGATCACCCCGACGAGCGCCGCCGGGATGCTCCGTATCGTCCGGACCCCGACCGAATGTGCTGCCACGGCCGCGACACTACGCCGCCCGGCGACCCCGATCACGGGGGCGCGCCCAGCATTTCACGCAGATTCCTCCCGCATATCACCCCTACCGCGCAACCCGGACGGACCGCAGGTCATCGCGTGTCCGGTACGCGACGAAACCGGCGATCACCACCGCGAGCCACAGCAGCGAGTAATGGCCGGCGAGCACCGTGTCGACCGGGTAGGTGTACCAGTGGCCCGCCGCCGGCCGCGGCAGCCCGGAGATCCCGCTGTAGGTCCAGCGCCCGGTCCCGCGGGTCCACGGGTACGGGAAGACGGTGAGCACGATCACGGCCGGCGCCGCCCAGCGAAGCCGGCTCAGCGGCCGCTCCCGGTCGGTGGTCCGCCAGGCCCAGTCGACGGCGATGAGCAGCAGCGGCAGCACCCACACCCAGTGATGTCCCCAGGAGAACGGCGACACCGCGCAGCCGGTCAGACCGGTGAGGGTGACGGCGAACAGTTCGCGGCCGCGCCGATGCGCGAGGGCGGCGACCCAGAAACCGGCGATCGCGGCCGGCCCGGCGACCGCCAGCCACATCCACGTCGGCGCCGCGAAGACCGTCGTCCCCCCGTCCCCGAGCCGGGCGTACCGTTCCACGTCGGCGACCCGCAGCAACTGGCTGAGCAGGCCGTTGATCGAGTTGTTGCCGTGCCCGTCGACGGCGCCGATCCGGCCCGAATCGAGGAGGGCGCCGGTCCAGTACCGGGCGGCCTGCCCGCCGAGGGCCGCGACGGCGACCACGAGGGCGACGGCGAAGGTGACCAGCGCCGTCGCCGCGGTCCGCCACTGCCGGGTGACGAGCAGATAGCCGACGAAGATCAGCGGTGTGAGCTTGATCGCGGCCGCGATGCCGACGCCCACACCCCGCCACCGGTCGTCGCTCCACAGCAGGTCGGCCAGGACCACGGCCATCAGGATCAGATTGATCTGCCCCAGCCAGAAGGTCTGCGACAGCGGCTGAAGCAGGTAGCACCCGAGGATCGCGAGCACGGTGAACAGCGCGAGCCGGCGATCCCGGCGGTAGCCGAGCGCGGTCATCGACCCGGCGATGACCAGACCGGCCGACGCGAGGTTCGTCAGCGCGCCGACCGCGGCCGTGAGCGAGGCCGGCAGCCAGGCCAGCGGAGCGAAGACGACGGCGGCGAACGGCGCGTAGGTGAACGGCAGCTTGCTGCCCGGCGCGGTCGGCCCGTACAGCGGCAGACCGTGCAGGACCGCGCGGCCGCCGGCCCGGTACACCTCGACGTCGACCGACACCAGGACCGCCGCGGGAAAGCCCGCCATGACGGTCATCCAGACCGCCATCGCCACGGCGACGACGGCGGACACCGCCGCGCCCACCAGGAAGGGGCCGGGGATCGCTCGCGACTTCACCGGAGGGAGAGTACGCGACGGCCCCTCGCAGATCGTCTGCGAGGGGCCGTCGTCGGTGGTCCCGGCTGGGATCGAACCAGCGACCTCCCCGGTGTGAACGGGACGCTCTTCCACTGAGCCACGGGACCGTATTCGGTTGTTCGGTGCGGCGGACCGCACGAGCAACGAGATTACACACCGATCGGCGCCCGAACCAAATCGGGGCGACTTCCAGCGGAAACACAGCCGCGTAAGACGCTGACCAGCCGATTTGTGTCGTGGCGGCGAGATGGTTAATGTTTCGTTCCGTTGGTGAGCGGGAGTCCACAAGACAGACGTTCACCGGCGTGCGGATGTAGCGCAGCTGGTAGCGCATCACCTTGCCAAGGTGAGGGTCGCGGGTTCGAATCCCGTCATCCGCTCTCTGATCTTCTTCACCCTTCCCGCGCGATTAGCTCAGTGGGAGAGCGCTTCCCTGACACGGAAGAGGTCACAAGTTCAATCCTTGTATCGCGCACCATCCACACGGAAACCCCCGCCGCCGGCGGGGGTTTCTCGCGTTTCGGACCCCCGGAGAACGCCGCCGACCAGCGCGGGGATCCCCAGTTTGCAATTGCCGCGCACCGCCCGCTAGTGTTTGTTCTCGCCGGTGAGCAATCGAGTCCACAAGACGAGTTCACCGACATGCGGATGTAGCGCAGCTGGTAGCGCATCACCTTGCCAAGGTGAGGGTCGCGGGTTCGAATCCCGTCATCCGCTCGCACCTGGTGACGTGGCCGAGTGGTGAGGCAACGGCCTGCAAAGCCGTGCACACGGGTTCGATTCCCGTCGTCACCTCCAGAATGTTTCATAATTTCACAGTTCCCGCGCGATTAGCTCAGTGGGAGAGCGCTTCCCTGACACGGAAGAGGTCACAAGTTCAATCCTTGTATCGCGCACCATCGCGGAAGCCCGGGCTCAGAACGCCCGGGCTTCCTGCATCGACAGGACGAAGCCGTGCTCCCCCGACGGCGTGGTGCAGGTGACGCCCGATTCCCGCGAGGTGCACGTGTAGCCGTTGTCGGTGATCGTGTACCCGTACGGCAGCGGTTTACGCTCCGGCGAGGTGAACACGCCCTGGTTGAAGCACGACGGCGTCACGGTCTCCCCGGACAGGAAGAACCCGCGGGTGAGCATGCTCGCCGGATACTCCGCCGATCCGCGGCAGTCGGCACCGGCCGGGATCGGGGCGGTCTTGGCCTGGCAGCCGGCGGTGTACTGCTCCTTCCCCAGGCGGCACCACACGTTGCCGGTGGGCGAGACGAAGGCGACGTCGCCGTCGAGACTGCCACCGGACCGGTAGTCGTCCGGGTTCGCGTTGATCAGCCCCGAGCCCGCGGGCGGTCCGGGATGCGGGGACACGTCCGCCGGCGGCGTCCCCGATTCGGGAGTGCCGGTCGTGCCGAAGGCGCCGCTGCCCGGAGCGACGGAGGTCACCGTCACCGTGGAGGTGCCGTCGTGCGCGTGGTCGTCGTCGCTGCCACACCCGGTGATCAGTGCGGCCGCAAGCAATCCGGTCGCCAGCAGCACGGTGGCCGAGAGCGTGTTCTTCATCACTCGTTCCGTTTCTCCCGGCCCAATCAGCATTCTAGGCGGTTGTCAGTGCACACATGTACACTGATTGGTATGACGACGGACATCGACGCGCGCCGGCGAGAGGTGCGGGCCCTCTCCGAACTGGGCCTCACCGAACTGGCGAAGGCCTCGTCGGGCATCCACCAGACGCACCGGGCGATCTCCGACCGGGTCTTCGGCCTCGTCGAACGCGGCCTCGGCGCCACCGCCCTCGCACCGGTCAAAGCCCTGCACGACGGCATCACCGACGGCGTGTACACGATCGTCGCCGAGTCGACGGCCACCGCCGGCCGGGTCAGCGGCAAGGTCGCCGACCTGCCGCTCGCGACTCCCCTGTCCGAGACGACGACCGGCGCGAGCCTGATCGGTGTGGTGAACGGGCTGATCGGCGACGAACTCGACGGCAAACAGTCCGCGCTCACCGACAGCAATCTCAGCGTGCGGGTCGCCGGACGGCCGGTCGACGTCACCGCCGACGGCCTGCGGGCCGCGTTCCCGCGGGCCGGCCGCCGCGTCGCGGTCTTCGTCCACGGTCTGGTGGAGACCGAACACGCCTGGCGGATCGGCCAGAAGCACTCCGCACCCTACGAACACCGACTCTGGGCCGCGGGCGTCACCAGCGTGTTCATCCGGTACAACACCGGCCGACGCATCTCGACCAACGGCCAGGACCTCGCGGAACTGCTCGACGACCTGGTCCGTTTCTGGCCGAACGACGTCGATGAGCTGATCCTCATCGGGCATTCGATGGGTGGACTGGTGCTGCGCAGCGCCGCCCACCACGGCCAGGAGGCAGGCCAGCTGTGGACGCAGCGCGTCCGGACGTACGTCAGTCTCGGCACGCCGCACGTCGGCGCCCCGCTGGAGAGCGTGGCCCACCACGCCAGCGCCGCCCTGACCGCAGTCCCGGAGACCAATGCCTTCGGCCGGCTCCTGCGGCGGCGCTCGGGCGGTATCCGCGACCTGCGGGCCGGATCCCTGATCGACGACGACTGGGCCGGCCGCGATCCCGACGACCTCGCCCGCGCCCTGGCCGCCGAGATCCCGCTGCTGCCCGGCGCCGACCACTACTTCGTCTCGGCGACCCTCACGCGCGACCCGCGGCATCCGCTGAGCCGGGTGATCGGCGACGGCCTGGTCCTGCACCACAGCGCCGGCGGCCGCAATTCCACCCGGCACCTCGGCTTCGACGACGCGAACGGGCTGCATCTCGGCCGCCGCCACCACTTCCACCTGCTCAACGACCCGGCCCTCGCCGACCAGCTGGTCGCCTGGATCGGCTGACGCACCGCTCTCGCGGCCCCTCAGACCCCCAGCGCGGCGAGCACCGCGAGGACCCGCCGGTGGTCGTCGTCGGACACCGGGAGCCCGAGCTTGGTGAAGATCCCGGTCACGTACTTCTCCACCGTGCCGACGCTCACGAACAGCCGCTGGGCGATCGCCCGGTTGCTGCGCCCCTGGGTCATCAGCTCGAGCACCTCCCGTTCGCGGCCGGTGAGCGCGTCGAGCGGGTCGTGCCGGGCGGCGAGCATCGCGGACACCACCTGCGGATCGAGGACGGTTCCACCGGCGTGCACGCGCTCGATGGCGTCGCGCAGGTCGTCGAGCGAGGCGATCCGGTCTTTGAGCAGGTAGCCGACTCCCCCGGCGCCACCGGCCAGCAGTTCGCCCGCGTACAGCGCCTCCACGTACTGGCTCAGCACCAGCACTCCGGCGCGGCTGTCCTGCGCTCGCAGTTCGCGCGCGGCCCGCAGTCCCTCGTCCCGGAAGGTCGGGGTCAGGCGGACGTCGAGCACCACCACGTCGGGCGCCAGTTCGGCGACGCGCTCGGGCAGGCCGACGGCGTCGCCGAACGCGCCCACGGTCAGGTAGCCGGCCTCGTCGAGCAGTCGCACGAGACCTTCGCGCAGCAGAACGGAGTCTTCGACGATCAGGACGCGCAGCGCCGGCCCGGGTTCATTCACGGATTCAGGGTAGGCCCCGGCTCCGGCAGGTCGAGGACGACGACCACCCGCGTGCCCGCCCCGTCCGGGCTGTCCACCGACAGCGCGCCGTGCAGGCCGTGCACGCGGTCGGCCAGACCGGCGAGACCGTGGCCGGGGACCGGCCGGGCACCGCCGCGGCCGTCGTCGTCCACCTGGACCATCAGCCGCTGCGGCTCGATGCGGCGCACGGTGAGCCCCGCCGCGGTGGCTCCGGCATGCTTGACGACGTTGGTCAGCAGTTCGGCGACCACGAAGTACAGCGCGCGCGCCGTCTCCGCCCCGACCAGCCCGTCCAGGCCCGGTTCGACGTCGAGGGTCACCGGCACCGGGCAGCCCGCGGCGAGCGATTCCAGCGCGGCGGTCAGGCCGCGGTCGGTGAGCAGCGGCGGCGCGACTCCGGAGGAGAGGGCCCGCAGTTCGTCGAGCGTGGCCTGCGCCTGCGTGCGGGCCTCGGCCGCGAGGGTGAGCGCGGCGGTCCCGTCGTCGTCGCCGATCCGGCGTTCCAGCGCCGCGAGATCCATCTGCAGGCGCACGAGTCGTTGCTGCGGGCCGTCGTGCAGGTCCCGCTCCAGGCGATGCAGCGACCGGTCCTCGGCGCGGATCGCCGCTTCGCGCGCCAGGTTCTCCTCGCGCAGTGCGACGACGAGGTCGTCGGACTTCCAGCGCCCGAGCATCACGCGGGCCGGCCAGTAGTGCAGGTGCGCGCACCCGGCGGCGATCCACGGCAGGGTCGCGAGCGCGACGATGCCGACGCTCAGCGAGATCAGGACCTCGACCAGCACCACGTGCGACGGATCGATGTCGAGGGGGATCCCGCCGAAGATCTGCACGGGTCCGCTGAACACCTCCCCGCTCTTGACCGTCGTGCCGTCGGCGCGTTCCAGCGGCCCGCGCCACGCGAAATAGCTCACCCCGCCGAGGCCCAGGCCCAGCCAGGTCACCATCACCACGAAGGTCGCGGTCGCCACCGCGGGCGCGATGATCATCTGGTGCACCAGCGCCGCCCAGTAGCGGGCGCTGATCAGCGGTGCGAGGAAGCGCTTCACACTCGCCCCGGCCGGCGCGTCGACCGAGCGATCCCACTCGGGTTCGGGGATCGGCGGCAGCCCGGTGAGGCGCAGCAGTCCGGTATCGGCCATCGCGAAGCCGCGGGCCACCCACATCGTCACCACGAGCACCGCCAGCCCGACCACGACCACCAGCAGTCCCACACCCGCCGACAGCCCGCTGATCAGCGCCGCGAAGGCCGCCCATCCCAGGACCATCGCGACCCCGACGTACACCACCGTCCCGGGCACCGCCCGCCACAGGGCGAGGTAGCCGCGCCGGCCGGCGCCGTGATCGCTCTCCATCTCCACCGCATTCACACTCACCCCACCAGCCTCCCGCACCCCGCCCGCCCAGGGAATCCGGCCGCCCCGGCGATCCCCCTGGGGGCTGTCCCCCACCCGCGGCGGCCGACGGCACCACCGCGGCGGCCGTTCCCGTCCGATCACGGCACGACGAGCACCAGCTTTCCCGCGACGTGCCCGGCCTCGCCGCGGCGGTGCGCCGCGCGGACCTCGTCGACGTCGTGCAGGTCGTAGCTGCCGGCGATCACCGGGCGCAGCGCGCCCGAGGCGATCAGGCCGGCGACGGCGGCCATCCCGGCCTGGTCGGCCTCCACGAGCATGGGCACATGGCGGACTCCCGCGGCCTCGGCGGCGGCGCCGAGCGGTTCGGTGACCAGCAGGTTGAGCGAGACGATCGTGCCGCCCGGCCGGGTGATCGCCAGCGACCGCGCGGTCGCCTCGCCGCCGATCGCGTCGAGCACCACGTCCACCTCACCCGCGGCCACCGCGAAGTCGTCGGTGCGGTAGTCGATCATCTCGTCGGCGCCGAGTTCGCGCAACAGGTCGTGATTGGCGGCGCTCGCCGTGCCGATCACGACCGCCCCGAGATGCTTGGCGATCTGCACCGCGACATGCCCGACGCCACCGGCCGCGGCATGGATCAGCACCCGCTGGCCGGGTCGCACCCCGGCGACGTCGACCAGCGCCTGCCAGGCGGTCAGCGCGGCAAGCGGCACCGCCCCCGCGGCGGTGAGCGGCAGGTTCTCCGGCACCGGCACCATCGACCGCGCCGGCGCGACCACGTAGTCGGCGGCGCCGCCCACCCCGAACGGATACGGCAGCATCCCGAAGACCAGGTCGCCCGGCCGGTGGATACCGACGCCCAGCCCGACCTCCTCGACGACGCCGGCCACCTCCCAGCCCAGGATCCGCGGCACCGACGGCCGCGGCTCGCCGAGGAACCCTGGGATCGCCCGATGACCCCAGTCCGTCGGATTAAGCCCGGTGGAGACCACCCGGATCAGCACGTGCGACGGTCCCGGAACCGGGCGCGGCACCTCGACCGATTCCAGGACCTCGGCCGGGCCGAGGCGCGTGGAGGCGATCGCCCGCATGGTGGTGGCGGTGGTGGTGACGGTCATCGACATTTCTCCTCATCGTGGACGGTGAATCAGCCCCCACAGCCTCTCCCGGCACGCGGTGCCGCCGACAGTGGCCCGTGGGCCGACATATGGGAAGATCGGGCCATGGTCTCCCGCGTGGTCGTCCTCGCCGACGACGGAGTGATGCCCTTCGAGATGAGCCTCGCCGGCCGGGTCTTCGGCACGGCCGCCGACGGCGACGGGAACCCGCTCTACGACGTCGAGGTGTGCACCAGCGACGGCGCGCCGGTCACCGCGTCCGGCGGGTTCGACGTAGTGCCCCGGCACGGCCCGGACACCCTGCATCACGCCGATCTCGTCGTCGTGGCGCCGTCGGCACAGCACGCGACCCTCACCCCCGACGGTCCGCCGTCACCGCTGGCCGCCGCCCTCGGCGCCGTCCCGGCGCACGCGCGCATCGCCTCGATCTGTCTGGCGTCGTACGTGCTCGCCGCCGCGGGTCATCTCGACGGCCGCACGGCGACCACCCATTGGGCCGCCGCCGATCATTTCGCGCGCACCTTCCCGCGGGTCACGGTCGACCCCGACGCCCTCTACGTGGACGAGGGGCGGTATCTGACCGCCGCGGGCGCCACCAGTGGGATCGACCTGATGCTCCATCTGATCCGCGCCGAATACGGCAGCGCCGTCGCCAACGACGTCGCCCGCCGCTGCGTCGTCCCGTCCTGGCGCGACGGCGGCCAGCTCCAATACATCGCGCAGCCGATCCCCGAGTTCGACGGCGACGATCTCGCCCCCACCCTGGAATGGGCGCGCGACCATCTCGGCGACCCGCTCACCGTCGACACCCTCGCCCGCCACGCGCGAGTGTCCCGCCGCACCTTCACCCGCCGGTTCCGGGAGGCCACCGGGACCAGCCCGATGGCCTGGCTGCTCGATCAGCGCACCGAGTACGCCAAGCTTCTGCTGGAGACCACCGCGTATCCCGTCGACGACGTGGCGCACCGCGCGGGTTTCGGGACCGGGAGCGCTCTGCGCAAGCAACTGCGCCTCAAACACGGCGTCTCGCCGTCGTCGTACCGGCGGGCGTACCGGCGGTGAACGACGTCCGGCAGATCACACGGCGAACTCTCGCCTAATAGTAAGGCGCCTAATAGTATGGGTGCATGACCACTGTCGTCGGCCGCCGCCAGGAACTCCTTCTCGACCGCGCCGGCGGCGACCGCGACGTCGAACTCCTCATGGGACTGCTGACGACGGCCCGGCGGGTCATCCGGGCCTACAACGCCGGCCTGGCCGAGCACGACGTGACCGACGGACGCTTCGCCGCGCTGCTCGCCATCGACGCCGAGCCGGGAATCACCCCCGCGGCGCTCGCCGACCGGCTCGTGGTCACCCGGGCGACGGTCACCGGACTCGTCGACAACCTCGTCAAGCGCGATCTGGTGATCCGCGAGGCCGACGAGACCGATCGCCGCACCCTCGCCCTGCACCTCACCGAGGACGGGCGCGCGACCGTCGCGACCGTGGCACCGCTCGTGACCGGCTGGTTCACCGCCATCGCCGACGGCATCGAGCCGGCCGACCGGGACGCGGCCTGGCGCACCTTCGCGCAGATCCAGGCGAACGTCCGCGACCGGCCGCCCGGTACCGACGTCTGAGACCCGCACCGACACTTCCCCAAGGACCCCGCCCATGGATTGGACAGCCTTCCTCGACTCCGCCAAGCGCGGCCTCGCCCCCGCGGGGAAACCGCTCCAAGATCGCCCACGCCTGCTCCGCGTCGCCGTGGGCATGATCGCCGCCACGGTCGCCGCCTTCTTCTTCGACGAGGCCGGCGCCCTGCTGATCACCATCGGCGCCTTTCTCACCGCGATCGCCGCGATCATGCCGCACGACCGCTCTCGGCTGGGCGCCACCGGCCTGACCTCGATCCTGATGGTCACCGCCGCCGCGGCCGGCCTGGCCGTCGGGACCGATTGGTGGGCGGTGGTGCCCGTCCTGGTCGTCATGTTCTTCGCGTCCGGCATGCTGCGCGCCGTCTCGGCGGGACTCAGTATCCGCGTCCTCGTGCTCTCGTTCGTCTTCCTCGCCCTCGCCGAGATGGAGCCGGAACTCCCGACCGGCTACGGCGTCACCATCGGCTTCTTCGCTTTCGGCGTCGCGATCATGTACGCCGCGCAGTTCCTGCCACCGTTCGACGGCCGGAACCGGGCGCAGCGCACCGCGGTCGGCGCCTTCTACCGGATCGTCTCGTCCCCGGAGGAGTACAGCGCACCCGCCCTGCTCGCCGCGGACCGCACGCTCGCGCATCTCCGGCTGCGCGACGACGACGAGATCGACCGGCTCACCCAGCTCACCGAGTACGGCGAGCAGATCGCCCAGCTGCTGCTGGTGATCGAAAGACGACCCGCGACCGACGCGAGTACACGCGCGCTGACCGCCGCCGTGCGCATCCAGACAGCCGCGATCGGCGCCCGGATCGCCTCCGGTGCGATCGGCGGCCCCGACCTGGCCGACGTCACCTGGCCGCGGCCGGTCACCGGCGCCACCGAGACCGCGCTGGCCCACGCCGTCGACGCCGCCACCGCGCTGGTCGCCGGACGATCGGCCCCGCCGGCATCCGACGAACGCCGTGTCCCGACCAGCTGGGAACTGATCCGCGACCAGCTCACCCCGACGTCGCAGGTCTTCCAGCACGCGGTACGGCTGACCGTCGTGTCCACCCTCGCGGTGGCCCTGGGCATCGTGATCTCCGCCTACCTGCCGTCCGACCAGATGCTCTCCGGCCACGGCTTCTGGATCGTGATCGCCACCGCGCTCATCGTCTTTCCCGACTACGGATCGACCATGGCACGCGGGATCGGCCGCACGACCGGCACCGTTCTCGGCATGGGCCTGGGTATCGCTCTCGCCTTCGTCCCCTACCACATCACGCACGGCCTGATCCTGCTGGCGCTGTTCCTGCTGTACCTGGCGTTCCGGTCGATGGGCCAGCTCTACACGATGCTCTTCGTCGTCGCGTGGATCGCGCACCTGACGCCCGGGGTTCTCGGCGCCACCACCCGCGCCGGCGCCACGGTGATCGGCGTGGTGCTCGCATTCGCCGCCTTCTTGCTGTTCCCCAGCTATCAGCGCCGGATGCTCACCC
Organism: Gordonia marina; assembly: GCF_052036135.1. Classification (NCBI taxonomy): domain Bacteria; kingdom Bacillati; phylum Actinomycetota; class Actinomycetes; order Mycobacteriales; family Gordoniaceae; genus Gordonia; species Gordonia marina. Next base: position 13,265 of record NZ_JBPSDN010000004.1, on the reverse strand, counting down.
GCCGGCTGCGGACCTGGGCGCTGTCGGCGGCCGACAAGCTCGACGCCCTCGCCGCACTGTGGAGTCACGACACCGAGGCCGGCCGTCGGCACGTCGCCGACACCACCGTGCGCGGCAGGCTCGCCCGCCTCGACTTCTGCGATTCGGCGCGGCAGGCCCTGGTGGAACCCGCCGACAAGCACGGCCGGTGGACGAATGCGGCCCTGCTGCCGTCGGTCGACTCGGTCAGCCGGATCGGCGCCACCCTCGCCGGTTTCGCCGCGCTCGGCCAGACCCTGACCGACGACGACCGCCCCGGCACGATCGTCCACGCCGATCTGCTGGCGCGCGAGTTCCGCGCCCTCGCCGACGATCTCGCGTCCGCGGATGCCCGGGACGTCTTCGGCTCGGCGACCGCCGGACGCGTCCGGCCGGCCGCCGACGGTGAAAGCTCCGAGGGGCAGAGCTCCGAGGGTCAGAGCTCCGACGTGGTGATCACCGCGCAGTCGATCGACGACGAGCTCGCCGGCTTCGTCGACCGGCTCCGGCCGCTCACCTCACGTCGGGCACGATGAGACCCATGCCCGCCGATCGCCCCGTCCTCATCGAACTCGTCACCGATCCCGGCGCCGCCGCGGAGATCGCGTTCGTCGCCGCGGTGACCTTCCCTCTCGCCTGCCCGCCGCATTCGACCCGGGAGAACATCGCCGCGCATCTCGCCGGCTCCCTCACCCCGGAGCACTTCGCGCACTGGATCACCGGCGACGACCACGACGTGCTCGTCGCCCGGGACGGCCGCGGCGGACCGCTGATCGGATACAGCCTGATCGGGTACGGGCCGCCGGCCGATCCCGCGGTGCGCGACGCCCTGCCGGGCGGGCGGGCCGTCGAGGTCTCCAAGATGTACGTCCTGCCCGACCATCACGGCACCGGCCGCGGCGCCCGCCCGTCGCATCTCCTGATGGCCGCCGCGCTGGACGCGGGCCGCGCCCGTGGCGCGGAGTCCGCCTGGCTCGGGGTCAACCAGCTCAATGCGCGCGCCCTGACCTACTACCGCAAGATGGGCTTCGCGGTGGCGGGCACCAGGAGCTTCGACATGAACGGCGCGGTGGAGCACGACTACGTCATGGTGCGGGGACTGTAGCGGCGCACAGGTCCCGGCCGGTCAGCCGGCCGACACCGCCCCCTCCGCCTCGGCGAACCGGGACAGCGCGAGCAGACGCGAGGTGGCGCGCAGGTACTTCTTGCGGTAGCCGCCGGCCACCATCTCCGGGGTGAAGATCTCGTCGAGCTTCACGCCGGAGGTCACCACCGGGATGTCGGCGTCGTACAGGCGGTCGGTCAGCGCCACCAGCCGCAGCGCGACGGCCTGATCCTGGGCGGGTTCCACGTCGGAGATGCAGACCAGGGTCACACCGTCGATCAGCGACTTGTACTTGGACGGGTGCAGCTTGGCCAGGTGCGCACTGAGCTCGGAGAAGCTGTCGAGGGTCGCGCCCGGCGTCGCCTCCGCCTTGGCGAGGAGTTCCCCGTCGGTGACCGGCTCGGGTGCCGGCGGCAGGTCGCGGTGCCGGTAGTCGGGGCCGTCGACCCGCACGCTCTCGAAGATGCCGGACAGCTTCTGGATCTCCCGCAGGAAGTCGGCGGCGGCGAAACGGCCCTCGCCGAGCTGCCCCGGCAGCGTGTTCGACGTGGCCACGATCGAGACGCCGCGGGCGCTCAACTCGCTGAGCAGGCGGGACACCACCATCGTGTCGCCCGGATCGTCGAGCTCGAACTCGTCGATACAGAGCACGCTGTGCCCGGAAAGGCGCTCCAGCGCGTCGGTGTAGCCGAGGGCGCCGACCAGGTTGGTCACCTCGCCGAAGGTGGCGAACGCCTTGGGCCCGGGCATCGAGTGATAGATCGATGCGAGCAGGTGCGTCTTACCGACACCGAACCCGCCGTCCAGGTAGAGGCCGATGCCGTGCGGGGGCGCCGCCTTGCGGAACAGGCCGCGCTTGCCGCCGGAGCGGATCTTGGACGCGCGTGCCACGAAGTCGCGAGCGGCGGCCACCGCCGCCGCCTGGCTGGGCTCGTTGGGGTCCGGGATATAGGAGTCGAAGCTGACGTGATCGAACATCGACGGGGGGACCATCTCCCCGATCAGAGCGTCCGCCGCGATCACCGGGTTTCGGTCGGAGAGTCGTGCCACCATGCGGGCAGCCTAGCCAGTCCGGTACCACTGGAAGCATGTACCTGATGAAGAAAGCGACCGAGGTCACAACGCCGGCGCCGGCTGGGGACGACGATCTGGCGGCCTGGCTGCGCGAACAGTACGCGTATCCGGACGATCGGCCCTGGTTGCGGGCCAATATGGTGGCCTCGATCGACGGCGCCGCGACCCTCGACGGCCGGTCCGGCGGACTCGGGTCGCCCGGCGACCGGCTGCTCTTCTCGGTGCTGCGGCAGCTGGCCGACGCGGTGGTCGTGGGCGCCCACACCGCGCTCACCGAGGGCTACCGCGTACCCGAGTCCGACGGCGACTCCCCCGCCCCCGCACTGGTGCTCGCGTCCCGGTCGCTGAGCATTCCGGACGACTACGCCCCCGCGTTCGCGCCCGGCACCCTGATCGCGACCTGCACCGCGGCACCGGCCGCCGAGCGCGCTCGGCTCCTCGCGGGCGGGGCCACGCTCATCGACTGCGGCGACGACGAGGTCGATCCGCGCCGGCTGACCGCCGAACTGGCGGCGCGGAGCCATCGCAAGCTGATCTGTGAGGGCGGTCCGCGACTGCTCGCGTCGCTCGTCGCCGCCGGTGCCCTCGACCAGCTCGCGGTCACCCTGGCGCCGGCGCTGGCCGGCGGCGACGGTCCGCGCATCGCGCACGGTGACACGCCACCCGGCGGGCTCCGCCACGCACGACTCGCCCAGCTGATCGGCGACGACGACGGCTACCTCTACTTCCTCTGGAACACCGGGACCGGCGAGGCCGGCGGAGCCCGAGCGGGCATGCCCTAGGCTCGAACGCATGTCCCTGCGCGTCCCGCGATTCCGCCTGCTCGCGACCCTCGCCACCGCCGCCGTGCTGGCCACCGCCTGCACCCCCGGCCCGGAGGCGGGGCCGGACATCGTGCGCGGCGACCACGGCGGTGCGGGCGCGACGGCGCCGGACAAGCTCCCGAATCTCCCCGCACCCAAGCGGGATCTGAACTACTCGAACTGCGCGGGCCGGCTCGCGGAGACCTACGGCGTCGCGCAGCCCGACGGCATCCGCCTCGAATGCGCGACCTTCGACTCCCCGATCGATCCGGCCAAGCCCGACGGCTCCACCCTGTCGGTGGGCGTGGTGCGCGCCAGCAAGGCCGAGACCCCGAAGGATGCCGCGCCGCTGGTGCTCACCACCGGCACCGATCTGCCCAGTTCCCGGCTGGCACTGACCCTGAACAGCAGCGCGATCGGCCCGCTGCTCGACCGGCATCCGCTGGTCCTGGTCGACCGGCGCGGGATCGGCGAGTCCGCCGAGATCGACTGCCTCACCCGCAGCCAGCGCAGCATCATCGCCGACGACGGCGCCGCGGGCACCCGCGACGTCGAGGCCCGCGTCACGGCGCTGGCCACCGCGACCCGCGCCGGCGCCGACCTCTGCAACGACACGCTGTCGCCGAATCAGCTGGACTTCGCCGACGCCGACGCGGCCGCCGATCTGGAGCAACTGCGCACCCGCTGGCAGGTGGACCGGATCGGGCTGGTCGGCGTCGGCAGCGGCGCCACCGTCGCGCTCGCGTACCAGGGCGCCCATCCCAGCCGGGTGAGCCGGCTGATCCTGGACTCTCCCGTCGGCCTGAACGTCGCGGCCACGCCGGCCGCGGCGGCGCGTGCGGCCGGAGTGCAGAACTCGCTCGCCACCTTCGCCACCCGCTGCTCCAACACGGGCTGCAGTCTCGGCGCCGACGGCCTCGGCATGCTCAACCGGGTGGTGGGTGCGGGCGCCAGCGGCGGCCTGCCGGGCCTGTCCGACACGTCGGTGCTCGCCGCGATCACCACGGCGCTGGCCCTCGGCGACACCTCGCCGGACGGCCTGGGGAGACTCGCCGACGCGATCAGCGCCGCCGACCGCGGCGATTCCGGGAAGCTCGCCGCCCTGGCCACGGCCGCGGACGGTGTCCGCGACTCCGACGGTCAGCTCCTGGCCCGGTGCAACGACCTCGTCGGGCGTCCGGGCCTCGCCGAGATCCCCGGGCTGGCGACGTCGTGGGGCCGGGATGCGCCGCTGACGGCGAACTCCGCGGCGCTCGGGCTCGCCCGGTGCGACGGCTGGGGCGTCGCCGACCCGGCGAAGGCACCGGAGACCTTCGCGGTCTCCCCGCTGATCCTGCTCGGCCAGAACGACCCGATCAACGGACTCAAGCTCACCGAGAGCCTCACCCCGCTGATGGTGACGGCCGGCGCGTCGCCGACGACGGTCAGCTGGGACGGCCTCGGCTACAGCGTCCTGTCCCGCAGCGAGTGCGCGGCCGACGTCGTCGCCGAATATCTGGGTGACGTGAAACTCTCCGGCCCGGCCGAACGCGCGTGCCCCGCCTGAGACGGCGCCGTCGTGTAGTAGGTTCGCTCAGGTGAGTGTGATGGATCGCTACCTGTACCCGCGCATGGACTCGGCGCGCATTCTGTCGATGATCCTGTGGCCGATCAGCATCATGATGATCCTGCAGCGGTCGATCATTCTCGCCGTCAACGGCGCCCGGACCGACGACTTCACCACCGTCTACCAGGCCTCGCTGCACTTCCTGAACCGGCAGCCGGTGTACGCGGAGAACTACGCCACCGTCGACCCGCACTATCTGTACCCGCCGTCGGGCACCCTGCTGATGGCGCCGCTGGCGTACCTGGACCCCACACACGCCCGCTGGACGTTCATCGCGGCCAGCGTGGTGGTCCTGATCATCTGCGCCTATCTGCTGGTCCGGATGTTCGACCTGCCCCTCGATTCCTGGGTCCTCCCGGGCGTGCTGTTCTTCATGTTCAGCACCGAGACCGTCGCGAACACCCTCATCTTCACCAACTTCAACGCCTTCGTGCTGCTCGGCATGATCGCGTTCCTCATGCTGATGCGCAGCCGCAACGACTACTGGGCCGGCTTCTTCATCGCCATGACGCTCGCCGTGAAGCCGGTCCTGGCACCGCTGCTTCTGCTGCCGCTGCTGCAACTGCGCTGGAAGGTCTTCGTCACCGGCCTGGGCATCCCGATCCTGCTCAACCTGGCGGCGTGGCCGCTGATCGTCGACTCGCGGTCGTTCCTGGACCGCACCGTGCCGTACCTGTCGGAGACCCGGGACTACTACAACAGCTCGATCGCCGGCAACGGCGCCTACTTCGGCGTCGCTGACTGGCTGATCATCCTGCTGCGTATCGCGTTCGTGCTGATGGCGATCTTCTCGCTGTGGTTCCTGTACAAGTACTACTCCGACAACGATGAGCTGCTCTGGCTCGCCACCTCGTCCGGTGTCCTGATGGCCACGCTCTGGCTGGTCAGCTCCCTCGGCCAGGGCTACTACTCGATGCTGCTGTTCCCGATGCTGATGACCGTCTTCCGGTCCGGTTCGGTGATGCGCAACTGGCCCGCCTGGCTCGCCGTCTACGGCTGCATGACGTTCGACGTGTTCGGCTCCAAACGGTGGGAGCCGTTCGGCCGCTACCTCGAATACAACCGGGTGACCCTCGGCTGGTCGCTGCTGATGATCGTCGTCTTCTGCGTCCTGCTGTTCCGCTGGCTCGACATCCGCAAGCTGGACGACGACGCCGCGTCCCCCACCGCCGAGGCCCCCGCGCTCAGCTGAGGTGCCTGCGCAGCGTCAACGACTGCGCCAGCGTTCCGACCGGCCCCTGCTCGTCGTGCAGGACGCTGCTGGTGAGACCGACGCCGCTCGGCCCGAAGGCGACGCGCGTGTCCAGGCCCAGCCATCGCCCGGCGGGCTGCCGGAACAGGTGCGCGGTGAGGTCGACGTTCGGGTACATCCAGACGTGCGGGTCCTGCCGCAGCGAGATGCCGTTCGCGGTGTCCCACAGCTTGGCGTAGTCGCCGAGCGCGGTCGCGGGCTCCCCGGCGATCAGCTCGACGTCGGTCGTCACCCACGCCCGGGCGCGGCCCGGCCGGGTGTCGTCGGCCTGCCACGCCTGCACGGTGTCGATCATCCCGCCCTTCCACCGCTTGAGCCACGACGGCTCGGTGAAGGTCTCCGGCGGCGGCAGCGGCGCGAACTCGTTCTCGGCCACCTCGGCCGTGTCGGAGACCTGCAGCAGCCAGCCGCGCGCCCGGACGGTGGGGCGGCCGCCGATCACCGCGGTGGCCTCGACCAGTTCGATGGTGCGGCCGGGCCGGATCACCTCGACGCTCAGCTCGATCCGGTCGCGGGCGATCTGGCCCAGCACTTCGAGGCTGAACCGGCTGAACTGGAGGCCGGCGGCGTGCGCCGTCCGCCACCGCTCCAGATGGTCGACGATCAGTCCGGCGACCGGCGCCAGGTGCAGCTCGTCCTCGCGCCAGGCCCCGGCCGCGCAGTCGGTCGGGGCGAAGGTGTCGTCGTCGATCCTGGTGAAGTACGCGCGCGTGGAGGGAGCCATGCCAGCCACGCTAACTCAGCGCGGCACGCGCGCGGCAACCGGACTACCGTGGAATCCATGAGCGATGACGCACGTGATTACCCGGCCGATCCGAAGGCGCTCACCGACGCCGACTGGCGCGAGCGCCTCAGCCCCGCCGCCTTCCGGGTGCTCCGGCAGGCCGGCACCGAAGCCCCGTTCACCGGCGAGTACACCGACACAACCACGGAGGGCGTCTACCGCTGCCGGGCCTGCGGCGCCGAACTCTTCCGGTCCGACGCGAAGTTCTCCTCGCACTGCGGCTGGCCGTCGTTCTTCACGCCACTCGCCGGCGATGCGGTGATCGAGCGCCGTGACGACTCGCTCGGCATGGAGCGCGTGGAGATCCTGTGCGCCAACTGCCACAGCCATCTCGGCCATGTCTTCGCCGGGGAGGGCTACGACACCCCCACCGATCTGCGGTACTGCATCAACTCGGTCAGCCTGGACCTGGACACGTCCGCCGACGGCTGAGCCTGCCGAAGGCTCAGGGCAGAGCGGCGACCAGCGCCGCCGGCTCCACCCGGGGGCCGGTGAAGAAGGGGATCTCGACGCGGACGTGGTAGCGGGCCTCGGTGGCGCGCAGGTCGCGCATCAGGTCGACGATGCGGTACAGCTCGGGTGCCTCGAAGGCGAGCAGCCACTCGTAGTCGCCGAGCGCGAACGCGGGCACCGTGTTGGCGCGCACGTCCTTGTAGCCGCGGGCCGCCTTGCCGTGGTCGGCGAGCATCTTGCGGCGGTCCTCGTCGGGCAGCAGGTACCAGTCGTACGACCGCACGAACGGGTAGACGCAGACGTAGTTCCCAGGATCCTCCCCGGCCAGGAACGCCGGGATGTGGCTCTTGTTGAACTCGGCCGGGCGGTGCAGCGCGGCGGCGCTCCAGAACGGCTCGCTCACCTTGCCGAGCAGGGTGGTGCGCTGGAACGAGCTGTACGCGTCCTGCAGCTGCTCGATGGTCTCGGCGTGCCACCAGAACATGAAGTCGGCGTCCCCGCGCAGTCCGGCGACGTCGTAGATGCCGCGGATCACCACACCCTTGCCCTCGACCTCGGCGACGAACCGCTCCAGATCGGCGATCACCTCGCTCCGATCGTCCGGCAGCTCCCCGGCCCGGATCTTGAAGACCGAGAACATCAGGTAGCGGATGGTGGCGTTGAGTTCGTCGTAATCCAAGCGAGCCATGACTCCCATACTGCCACTGCGCCCCACGCGTCCTGGCTCACACTCCCGTCACGACGACCGAGAACGCTGCTCGAATCGGGGTGCGTGCCTTCGGCCCGCTCGGTCTGGTGTCAGAACGGTGGTGGGCCGTCGGCGGCGTCGGCGCGTTCGCGGGCGCGACGCAGGCGGGCGCGTTCGGCACGGCGCCAGGCGTGTTTGTAGGCGGTGGCGGCCCGTAGACCTCCGCCTGTCACGCTGCGGCCGACGCCGCCGGTCGGGGGTGGGCCGGGTGGTGGTTCGGGTGGCGCTTGGGCTTGATGGGCACACCTCACCCCGGTGAGCTGGGGGAACAGCCACTGATTCTCCGCGCGGGTCTCGAAGGTCGTGCCGTGGAGGGTGATCGCCGTCCACACCGCACCGTGGTCGTCGATCCATTGTTCGTCGACCCATCCGTCTTCGGGATCGGTCGCGCCGAGGAACGTTTTCAGCAGGTGATGGCGCTTGCATTTGGGTCCGACATTGCACAGGCAAGTCGGTCCGCCGGAGGCGGGGCAGATCTGGTTGAACTCCTCGCAATGGTCGAGTTCGCAATTCCAGGCCGGCTGCTCGCATCCGGGCACGGTACAGGTGCCGAAAAGGGCCCGGACCAGGACACTCAGGGCTTCGGTGGGCCGGTACGGGTCGGCGGGCTGGGCCTGACCGGTCAGGAACGCCGGCGGCACCTCGTGCCCGTCAACAAGCTCGCCGCGCGTCCCGGACCGTCCGGCATCAGTGCGCTCGGCATCAGTGCGCTCGGCATCAGTGCGCTCGGCATCAGTGCGCTCGGCATCGGGCTGCTCGGGGTTGCGGTGATGCCGGAGCTCGGCCGCGTGGCCGCCGGACGGGTCGTCCTCCTGGCGGCCGTCGGTGTCGTTCTCGCGGTTCTGGGCCGCAGTGGCGTTCGGCTCCTGCTTGGCGTGGGGGTCGGTGTCGTGTCCGTCGGGCGACTCGGCGGCGACCGGCTCGACGCTGTTGCTGTCTTCGGGTGGCGCCGTGACCGGGGGACGGCGCTGCAGGAGCGCACCGAGGTCGAGGTCCCGGACGAGAGCGTCGGGGCGTTGTGCGAGGTCCCGGACGTGGCCGGCGCTGATCGGGCCGTGCCCGTCCAGATGGGCCGGTTCGTCGTTGTCGCCGGTGAGGGTGCTCTTCTGGCAGACCGCGTGCACGATGATCCGGGCCTGCCGCTCGGAGATCTCCCCCTCGCCGAGGGTGGCAGTACAAGTCTCTTTGTCGGCGCACGCGCAGGTGAAGGGGAGCCGGCGCAGCCGGGCGATCGCCGCCGCGGAGCGGAGCATGCCCTTGGTACGCGGGTCATTCGGGCAGACCCCGGCGATCATCGCCTCGACCGTCTCGTAGGCCAGGCGGGCCTCTTCGGCGTCCGCGGTGATGTTGATCCCGCCCAGACCGTCGGGGTAGTCACGATGGGTCACGTTCTTACGGCGCCGGGCCTTCTCCCGCCGTTTGCGATCGGCGTCGGCGTCACGTTTGTTCACGATCCGGTCGGCGATCCGTTCGGCCGCCCTCTCGGAGATGTGCCCGGCGGTGGCGAGCGCATCAGCGAGATCCTGGTCGACCTGCGTCATGATCTGGCCGTCGTCGACGATGTCGGTGCGGTAGGCCACCTTCTCGAACATCTCCGGCGAGATGACGGTCCGGCGGAGCAGGTCCGCGGTGGCGGGGAGTCGTTCGGCGGCGGCGATCGCCACGCCGACCAGGGCGCGGGAGGCCCGCCGGTTCCCGGCGAAATAGATCGCGAAGTATTCCACGGCCAGTGTGTAGGGGTCGAACAGGTCTTTCTGGTCTTCTCCGGCGCAGACGCGGTCGTCGAGGGTGGCCAACTCGATGTCGAGGAACTGCCCGACGGCGAACAGCTGTTGCGAGTACAGGTATGTCTGACCCCGCCAGGCGGCCTCGGCGTAGACCGCCCACGACCGGCACTGCGCCTTCTCGTCGTCGTTTTCGTCGGCGGGGACCATCCCGGCCGCGGTGAGATCGATCCCCGCCCAGCGGGAGGTGAACGCGTCGTCGATCGCGTCGGTCGTCATGATGGTCACCTCCCCCCAGGGATCAATGTTCGACTTATCTATGCTCTAGGATACAGCCACATCACGGTGTGTGCCACCCGACTTTTCTGTACCGTCACCACGACTATACGACCTGGTTACGACAACAATCAGCTATGCGGAGGCGGTCACCCGATCACACCGAGTCGGCGGCAATCCGCCCACAGAAGTTGAACGATCGCGGTGACATGTTCGAATAGATCGAGTCGAGGTGCTTGCCTTCGACTCGCCTCCTCACTGCGTTCGTCGGCGGCTCAGGCGGCGGACTGCGGCCGTCGTCATGCTGGGCGATGGTCGACGATCCGCGCCGCCGCCCGCCGGGCCGAGCCGATGCAGGCCGGCACGCCGACGCCGTCGAACGCCGCACCGGCGAGTGCGAGTCCCGCGGGCAGCGAGTCCCGCGCGCCGGCCATCGCGGCCAGGTGACCGGGCGCGTATTGCGGCAGGCCCTCGGGCCAGCGCTGCACCACCGTGTGCTCGATCACCGGCGCGGCCAGGCCGGCGCCGGCGAAGTAGGTCGCCAGATCCTCTGCGGCCCAGGTGAGCAGGGTGTCGTCGTCGGCGGTCACCGGCTCGCCGAGCCGCCCGAACGACACCCGCAGCACCGGCGGACCGGACTCCGCCAGGTGCGGCCATTTCTGCGACGACAGGGTGACCGCCTTGCTGCGCATACCGGCGTCGGAGGCCACCAGGATCCCGGAATGCCCGGGCAGCGCCGTGCCCGGCGCGAGGACGCAGCCGACGACGGCCGACCCGGCGGCCGGGACCTGCGACAGCGTCGCCGCCGACTCCGGCGCCACCGCGGCCAGCAGCGTCGCGGCCCGCCACGGCGGCACGGCGACGATCACCGCGTCGTAGTCGCGCGCCGCACCGGCGGCGTCGAGCACATAGCCGCCGCGATCCGCTTCGATCCGGTGCACCGGCGTCTCCGGGAGGATCGACGCGCCGCTCGCCCCGGACAGCACCTCGACGAGCCGGCGGTAGCCGCCCCGCAGCGCGCCGAACACCGGGCCGCCCGGCGCCGGGGCCGCGACGATCCCGCGCACGGCGGAGGTCAGCGAATCGGCGCCCGCGTCGAGCGCCGCGGCGAGCGCGGGCACGGTCTCGGCGAGACCGAGGTCGTCGGCCCGCGCCGAATACACCCCGCCGAGCATCGGGTCGACGCTGCGCGCCACCACGGCGTCGCCGAAGCGGTCCCGCACCAGGGCGCCCACCGACACCGCCGCACCGGGTGTCCAGTTCAGCGGACGGGCGGCCTCGCCGTCGATCAGGGCCCGGTCGGCATCGCCGATCAGCGCACCCATCGCCGCGGCGCCGTCCGGTACGCCCATCACCGCGGGCCGCGGCATCGGATGGAGCCGTCCGCCGGACCAGATCGCCGGTCGCAGCGGCCCCGGCGACACCACTTCCCCGGCGAGTCCCAGCTCGGTGACCAGCGCGAGCGCCTCGGGCCGCCGGATGATGAACGCCTCGGCGCCCACATCCATCGCGACGGGGCCGGCGTGGCGGGTGCACAGCAGTCCGCCGGGGCGGTCGGCGGCGTCGTACACGTCGATGGCGGCGTCCGCGCCGAGCCTCCGGCGCAGCGCGTAGGCGGCGGTCAGACCGGAGACGCCGCCGCCGACGACCGCGATCCGCGGCGTCATAGCGAGTGGATCAGTTCGACGGCGCGGGTGATCGCGCCGGCGTCGGTGTTCGGCAGCACCCCGTGGCCGAGGTTCAGGATGTGGCCGCGCGCGCCGGCGTCGACGGCCCGCTCCCCCTCGCGGATGATCCGGGACAGTTCGCGCGTCAGCACCTCGTCGCCGGCCATCAGCACCGTCGGATCCAGGTTGCCCTGGAGTGCGACGCTCCGCTCACCGGAGCCGCAGCCGACCCGCTGCGCGGCCACGTCGAGCGGCACCCGCCAGTCGACGCCGATCACGTCGGCACCGACCCGGGTCATCGCGGACAGCAGTTCACCGGTGCCGACGCCGAAGTGGATGCGTGGCACCCCGAAACCGGCGATCTCGGCCATCACCCGCGCCGAATGCGGCGCCACGTAGGTCTGGTACTCGGCCTCCGACAGGGTGCCGGCCCAGGAGTCGAAGAGTTGCACGGCGTCGACTCCGGCCTCCAGCTGCGCGGTGAGGAACGCGATGGTGATGTCGGTCAGCTTGCCCATCAGCCGGTGCCACAGCGGGGTGTCGGCGCGCATCATCGTCTTGGTGTGCTCGTAGGTGCGGCTGGGGCCGCCCTCGATCAGGTACGACGCCAGGGTGAACGGTGCGCCGGCGAAGCCGATCAGCGCGGTGGTGCCGGCCAGTTCGTCGAGGATCAGCGAGATCGCCGCGGTGACGGCGCCCACCTCGCCGGGTTCCAGGCGGGGCAGGGCATCGACGTCGCTCGCGGTGCGCACCGGCTGCGCGATGACCGGCCCGGTTCCGGCGACGATGTCGAGATCGATGCCCGCGGCCTTGAGCGGCACCACGATGTCGGAGAACAGGATCGCGCCGTCGGTGTCGTGCCTGCGGACCGGCTGCAGGGTGATCTCGCAGACCAGCGCGGGATCGAAACACGATTCGAGCATGCCGCGGCCGGCCCGGATCTCGCGGTACTCGGGCAGCGAGCGTCCGGCCTGCCGCATGAACCACACCGGCCGCCGGGACGGCTGCCCTCCGGTCGCCGCCGCGATCAGCGGCATCCCATCCGAATTCCGCCGCGCCCGGTGCATCGAACTCATGTCCCCAACAATGCCATGTTCGCCTCGTGACCTCTATTCCGGACAAGCGGAGTTCAGCGACCTGCGCAGCATCGCTGCGTTAATATCGCCGAGCTGCGCGACCGCGCCGTCACATCCGATAGGAGAGAGCGACACATGGCCGAGACAAACGCGGGCTGGTACGACGACGGTTCCGGCACTCTGCGGTGGTGGGACGGGCAACGATGGACCGAGCAGACGCAGGAACCGCCGAAGAAGGGTGGCGTCAGCGGGATGCTCCAGCGGATCCAAGACGAGGCCTCGGCGGGTGCGCGCCCACGTCCGGCCGCAAGTCCGGCGGCTGCGGCGAGTCCCGCTGTTCCGGCCGGCGCGCCGGGCGCAGCGCCGACCCCCGCGACAACGGCGCCGGCCACCGGCGGCATGAGCTATGTCGTTCTCCAGGTGGTGCTGAAAGAGAAATTCTTCGGAACGGGGTCAGGCAATCTCACCGAGCTGGAAAACGCGATCAATCGTCAAGCGGCGCTCGGCTACCGGCTCCACACAATCAGTACCGCCGCCGCGGGCAGCAAAGGCCTAGATGAGTGATTCCTGGCGATGTGACGGGTGTGTCGTGTGGGACTGAAGAGCGAGGTCGTCCAGGATCGATGTTGCATACACCGACATCGACATGGGAGCCGACATGGTCACCGACCTGGACGAC
>NZ_JBPSDN010000049.1:0-23209 GCF_052036135.1 Gordonia marina | reverse complement strand
CCGGCGTCAAGGGTGCGTTAGCGTGGACCATGAAGACCTCCGTGGCTTGATGTCAGTGTGGTAACCCACATCCTGCCCGGAGGTCTTCACTTCACCTCAGATGTTCACAACGTGTCGGGGAAGTACACCTAGATCAGCCCTCGACGATGGCGGTGACGCCCTGACCGCCGGCGGCGCAGATCGAGATCAGCGCACGACCGCCGCCGTTCTCCTTGATCAGCTTCGCGGTGTGCGCGATGATCCGGCCGCCGGTGGCGGCGAACGGGTGACCCGCGGCGAGCGAGGAGCCCTTGACGTTCAGCTTGCTGCGATCGATCGCACCGAGCGGCTTGTCGAGGCCGAGGCGCTCGCTGCAGTACTCCGCCGACTCCCAGGCCGCCAGGGTGGAGAGCACGACGGAGGCGAAGGCCTCGTGGATCTCGTAGAAGTCGAAGTCCTGCAGGGTCAGGCCATTGCGCTCGAGCAGGCGCGGAACCGCGTAGGTCGGCGCCATCAGCAGGCCGTCGGGGCCGTTGACGTAGTCGACGGCGGCGGTCTCGGTGTCGACCAGGTAGGCCTGCACCGGGAGGCTCTTCTCGGCGGCCCACTCGTCGGACGAGAGCAGCACGGCTGACGCACCGTCGGTCAGCGGCGTCGAGTTGCCCGCGGTCATGGTGGCATCGCCCAGCGAGACGCCGAAGACCGGCTTGAGCTTGGCCAGCTTCTCCACCGAGCTGTCGCCGCGCAGGTTCTCGTCGCGGGTCAGGCCCAGGAAGGGCGTGATGAGGTCGTCGAAGAAGCCGTCGTCGTACGCCTTCGCCATGTTCTGGTGGCTGGCGGCGGCGAGGGCGTCCTGGTCGGCGCGGGAGACGCCGAACTCCTTCGCGGTGATGGCGGCGTGCTCGCCCATCGACAGGCCGGTGCGCGGCTCGCCGTTCTGCGGGATCTCGATGCCGAGCTTGGTGACGAGCGCCAGGGCGGCCTTGATCCGGTCCGGGGTGGTGCGGGCGCGGTTCACCTCGAGCATCTGGCGGCGCATGTCCTCGGAGACGCCGATCGGGGCGTCGGACGTGGTGTCGGTGCCGCCACCGATGCCGACCTCGTAGCGGCCGCGCGCGATGCCGTCGGCCACCGAGTTGATGGCCTGCAGGCCGGTGCCGCAGGCCTGCTGGACGTCGAACGCCGGGGTGTACGGGGAGAGCGAGGTGCCGAGCACGCACTCGCGGACCAGGTTGAAGTCGCGCGAGTGCTTGAGCACCGCACCGCCGACCACCATGCCGAGCTGCTCGCCCTGCAGGTGGAAGCGGCTGACCAGGCCCTGCAGCGCGGCGGTGAACATGTCCTGGTTGCTGGCCTTGGCGTAGGCGCGGTCCTGACGGGCGAACGGAATGCGATTGCCGCCGAGGATGGCGACCGGACGGGTCTGCTTGGTCTCCGGCTTGCGGGGGGTGTACGAGGCCACGGGAATGCTCCTGTTTCTGGCGATGTTCTCGGCGGCGGTTTGCCTTCGGCCAGGTCGAGCGTATCGACTCGGCCACCGTCTGTGACTATTCTTACTAAGGAGTAAGTTCGTTGTCGACCCCGGTACCTGCGAAGATCATCACAACGTCGTGGTTACCACGGTGTTCGACGACGAGCGCAACCTGACCTCACCTGTAAAGGAGACTGTCGTGGCCGGCAGCAATGATCTGTATTCATCCTTCGTCAACTCGGGCCCGGGCGCCTTCCTCGCCAGCAAGGTGGGCCTGCCGCAGCCGCCGAAGCTGCGCCGCTACTCGCCGTCGCAGCCGCCGCTGGGCGGCCCGGTCCTGCTGGGCGGCTTCGGCCGTCTGGTCGAGCCGGTGCGCGAGCTGCTGAGCGCGGCCGGCGAGTACGACCTCGTCGTCAACAACACCGACGGCCGCAGCGCCGACAAGCTCGGTGCCGCCGTGTTCGACGCGACCGGCATCAGCTGCGCCGCCGAGCTGGAGCAGCTCTTCGAGTTCTTCACCCCGATCATGCGTTCGCTGGGCAACTCGGCGCGCGTCGTCGTCCTCGGCACCACGCCGGAGCTGGCCGCCTCGCCGGACGAGCAGGTGGCCCAGCGCGCGCTGGAGGGCTTCACCCGCTCGATCGCCAAGGAACTGCGCGACGGCGCCACCGCCCAGCTGGTCTACGTCCACCCGAAGGCCAAGACCGGCCTGAGCGGCCTGGAGTCGACGCTGCGCTTCCTGCTGTCGGGCAAGTCGGCCTACGTCGACGCCCAGGTGATCCGTGTCGACGCCCAGAACGGCGCCGGCGTGGAGAACTGGGACAAGCCGCTGGCCGGCAAGGTCGCGCTGGTCACCGGCGCCGCCCGCGGCATCGGCGCCACCATCGCCGAGGTCCTGGCCCGCGACGGCGCCCACGTGATCGCCGCCGACATCCCGGCCGCCGGTGAGGCCCTGAGCGAGACCGCCAACAAGGTCGGCGGCACCGCACTGCCCCTCGACGTCACCGCCGCCGACGCCGGCGAGAAGATCGCCGAGCACGTCCTGGCCCGCCACGGCGGTCTCGACATCATCGTCAACAACGCAGGCATCACCCGCGACAAGCTGCTCGCCAACATGGACGCCGGCCGCTGGAACTCGGTGATGGCCGTCAACCTGATCGCCCCGCAGACCCTGGTCAACGAGCTGGTGGCCCGCAAGGCGCTGCGCAGCGGCGGCGCCGTGGTCGACGTGTCGTCGATCGCCGGTATCGCGGGCAACCGCGGCCAGACCAACTACGGCGCCTCCAAGGCCGGCGTCATCGGCCTGGTCGACGCCTACGCGCCCATCCTCGCCAAGGAGGGCATCACGATCAACGCCGTGGCCCCGGGCTTCATCGAGACGGCGATGACCGCCGCGATCCCGCTGGCCACCCGCGAGGTCGGCCGCCGGATGAACGCTCTGCAGCAGGGCGGCCAGACGGTCGACGTCGCCGAGACCGTCGCCTACTTCGCCAGCCCGGCCAGCAATGCGGTCACCGGCAACGTCGTGCGCGTCTGCGGCCAGAGCCTGCTGGGTGCCTGATGAGCAAGACCGTCACCCTGTCGCAGGTCCCGTCGGCGGCGACGCAGTATCCGAAGGCCGTCGGCGCCCTGCTGCCGGTCTTCGGCAAGCCCTCGCGGGTCGCCCCGGACGCGACGGTGCCCGACACCGTCTACCGGGTGGAGAACATCCGCGTCAACCGTGACCGGCTGCGCGAGTACTGCCGCACCACGGGTCTGCAGTACGGCGCACAGCTGCCGCTGACCTACCTGTTCGTGTTGCAGTTCCCGCTGGCCATGGAGGTCATGGTCGCCGACGACTTCCCGTTCGCGGCGGTCGGCGCGGTCCACGCGGAGAACCGGATCGAGCGGCTGCGGCAGATCGGCGTCGACGAGCCGCTGACCATCGCGACGCACGCGGAGAACCTCCGCGAGCACCGCAAGGGCATGCTGATCGACGTCATCAGCGAGTTCTACGTCGGCCGCGAGCTGGTGGCCATGCAGACCGGTACGTTCCTGAAGCAGCAGTGCACCAGCCTGTCCGACGCCGAGCGCGGCCCCGCGCCGAAGGACACCACCCCGCCGCCGCCCGACCGGGTGCTGAGCGTGGATCTGGGCCTGATCCGCCGGTACGCGGCCGCCTCGGGCGACCGGAACCCGATCCACATGGCCGATCTCTCGGCCAAGCTGTTCGGGTTCAGCCGGGCCATCGCGCACGGCATGTGGAGTTCCGCCGCGGCGATCGCCAACCTGGAGGCACAGCTTCCGGACGCCGTCGTCTACTCGGTGCGGTTCGGCAAGCCGATCCTGCTGCCGGCCAAGGTGAACCTCTACACGAAGCGCACCGACGACGGCTTCGAGGTCTCGATCCTCAACCGCAAGAAGGGGTACCCGCACCTGACGGGCACCCTGACGCCGCGCGGCTAGTCCGCGGGCGGCGATCCGGCAAGCGCGTGTCGCGGGGCTCTCCCCGCGGCACGCGCTTTTCCGATGCTGCGGGTCAGACCTCGCCGGTGCCGGCACCGCGGAGACCGCGCCAGGTGATGCCCAGCAGCAGGTCGGTCGCGGTGTCGATGGAGACGTCGCCCTCGGAGACGCGATCGGCGACGGCCTCGGCCGCGCCGACCAGCGCGACGGCGGTCAGCTCGAAGTCGATGTCCGACGCACCCTCGACGGTGGTACCGCGGCGGATCAGTTCGGTGATCATCTCGGTGATCTGCGCCCGCGCCTCCTGCACCACCACCGAGAAGCCGGCGGTGCCGCTGGCCACCCGGTACAGCACCCGCCACGACTGCGCGTTCTGGTGCACGTACTTGAGGAACTCGCGGACCAGGACGCGGGCCTGATCGCGCTGCCGCATCGCGGGGTCGAAGCCCGCGCTCATCACCTCGATGAACCGGCCCGACTCCCGCGTGATGCACGCGGTGAACAGCTCGTCCTTGGACCCGTAGTACAGGTACAGCATCGGCTTGGAGATCTGCGCACGCGCCGCGATGGAGTCCATCGAGGTCTCGGTGAATCCCGACTCGGCGAACTCCGCGATGGCGGCGTCGAGCATCTGCTGTTCGCGCACCGCCCTCGGCAGCCGCTTGGTTCCGGGCATGATCCTCAACTTACCATTTGGTAAGGTGCCGCGGTCACGCACCCGAACGATCGCTCGGCGATCAGCAGTGGACGACGCCCTTGGCCCGCAGAATCCGCACGACGGAATCATCGACGCGCGCGGCGTTCAGCTTACCGGATTTCACCGCGGCCTCGAGCGTATCGAGGACGGCCGAGACCTTGTCGGTGCTCAGCCACAGCCCGATGTCCGATCCGGCCTGGAACGCCTTGAGCACGGCCTGGTCGATCGGATACTTGTCGCTGATGGCCTTCATCCCGGACAGGTCGTCGGAGAACACCACGCCGTCGAACGCCGGACCGTCGTATCCCTTGCCGGTGCGGAGCATGCCGATCGCCTTCGGGCTGATACTGGCGGGAGTCTCCGGCCCGGTGAGTCCGGGCACGATGAGGTGCCCCACCATCACTCCAGCGTCGCCCGGATCCCGCAGCAGCGTCCGGTACGGCACCAGGTCGGATTCGACCAGTTCAGACAGCGGCGGGGTCTTCACGACGCCGGTGTGCGAGTCGCCCGAGCCGTGCCCGTGGCCGGGGAAGTGCTTGTAGACCGGCATGATTCCGGCGTCTTGCAGCCCGCGGGCGAACGCGCCGGCGTACTCGGTGACGACGGCCGGGTCGTTCGAGTACGACCGATCGCCGATCACCTCGTCGTCGCTCTCGTCGGACACGTCGACGACCGGCGCGAAGTCGACCGTGATGCCGAGCTTCGCCATCTTCTCGCCGGCCGCCTTGGCCTGCGCACGGACCTGCCGCGCCGACGCACCGCTCGCCGCGACCGACCGCGCCGACGGCAGATCGATGCCGAGCGACTTCAGCCGGGACACCCGGCCGCCCTCCTGATCGACGGTCACCATCGCCGGAATGCTCGACGACTTCGCGATCGTCGCGGCGTCCCCGCTGCTCAGGATGGACATGTCGGTCCAGCTGCCGATGAAGATGCCGCCGATCTTCTCCGTCTTGATCACCTGGCGCGCGTCCGCGGATCCGGTCACGCCGACCACCAGGCGCTGCGCCAGCTTCTGCCGCAGCGACATCTTCGCCAGTTCCGGCGCCCCGCAGCGCGGCGGCACCACCCCGGAGTTGCCCGCCACCGAGGTCGTGGTCGACGAGGTCGCGGTCGTCCCGGACGGTTCGGCGGCCACCGGCTCGCCGTGCGTCGTGCAGGCGGCGACGACCGTGACACAGGTCGCAAGTGCCAGCGCGGGAACCACCGCGCGCCGGCGCCCGGCGGCCCGGCGGGAGGAGTAGCTGGGGGTTTTCCTCATGGGCGAATGGTAGCTTGGTGCCCATGCGTGACCGATTGATCTATGGGGCCGTGGCCGCGGTGGCCGGGGTCATCGTCGGCGTCGGCGCCGTCTTTCTGGGGGGCTCCCTGGCGGCGGAGAACAAGCCCTCCACGGATGTGAACAGCTTCAACGCCAACGACGGTTTCCTGCAGGGTTCCGTCCAGTACGGCACCCGCGGTGGGGCGTCCGACGACAACAACTGAGCCCGCGCCCGGCGGTACCGACGTGGCCGACGGATCGCCGCGCGACCGGTTGCTCACCCGCCGCGACCTCGCTCTCGCCGCTCTGGTGGCGCTCGTCGTCTCGTTCGCGCAGGCTCCGGGGCGGATCGCGCCGGACACCAAACTCGATCTGACGGCCGATCCGTTCGGCTTCCTCTCGCGGGCGCTGCACCTGTGGTCGCCGGACGCCCCGATGGGCCAGATCCAGAATCAGGCCTACGGCTATTTCTTCCCGCACGGCCTCTTCTTCGCGCTCGGCGACCTGGCCGGGCTGCCCGGTTGGGTGACCCAGCGGCTGTGGTGGGCGCTGCTGCTGACCGTGGGTTTCGCCGGGCTGGTACGACTGGCCGAGGCGTTGCGCGTCGGGTCGTACCCGTCGCGGCTGCTGGCGGCGGCGATCTTCGCGACCTCGCCGCGGGTGCTGACGACGCTGGGCAGCATCTCGTCGGAGACCCTGCCCTTCATGCTGGCGCCCTGGGTGCTGGTGCCGATGGTGCGGGCACTCGACGCCGCCGACACGCGTCCGCTCTGGCAGAACGCGCTGCGTTCGGCGTGCGCGGTGGCACTGATGGGCGCGGTGAACGCGGTGGCGACGGCCGCGGCGGCCGGGGTCGCCGCGGCATGGTGGCTGTTCGGGCTGCTCCGGCGCGACTCCGATCTGGGCCGTCGGCTGCGGTTCGGGGCGTGGTGGGCGCTCGGCCTGGCGCTGGCCTGCCTGTGGTGGCTGGTGCCACTGCTGCTGATGTCCCGGCTCTCGCCGCCGTTCCTCGACTTCATCGAGTCGTCCCGGGTCACCACCGAGTGGACCTCGCTCACCGAGGTGCTGCGCGGCACCAGTTCGTGGACGCCGTTCGTGTCCGACGAGCGCGCGGCCGGGGCGGTCCTGGTCTCGCAGCCCGCGGCGGTGCTGGCGACCGGGCTGCTGGCGGCGGCCGGGCTGGCCGGGCTCGCCATGTCGAGGATGCCGTTCCGGCGGCGGCTGGTCGCGATCCTGGTGGCCGGCCTGGTCCTGATGTGTCTGGGCTATCCGGGCGCCCTCGGCTCACCGCTCGCGGCGGCGTACCGGGACTTCCTGGACGGCGCGGGCGCACCGCTGCGCAATCTGCACAAGTTCGATCCACTGCTGCGGATCCCCCTGGCCCTCGGCATCGCGCACCTGCTGGCCCGCGTCCGGATCCCGGTCGGCGCCGTCTCGTGGCGCGCCGTGAACGGCTCGGCCGCGGCACAGCGCGGCCTCGCCGCCGCGCTGGTGGTCGTGGTCGCGGCGATCGGCACGGGCACCCTCGCCTGGACCGGCGGCATCGCCGGGGCCGGGAGCTACCGGGCGATCCCGTCGTACTGGCGGGAGACCGCCGACTGGCTCGCCGATCAGTCGCACGGCGACCCGGCGCCGCCGCGCGCGCTGCTGGTGCCCGGTGCGCCGTTCGCCGATCAGCTGTG
The DNA here is from genome assembly GCF_052036135.1 of Gordonia marina. Classification (NCBI taxonomy): domain Bacteria; kingdom Bacillati; phylum Actinomycetota; class Actinomycetes; order Mycobacteriales; family Gordoniaceae; genus Gordonia; species Gordonia marina. The sequence continues at coordinate 15,674 of NZ_JBPSDN010000049.1, read as the reverse complement.
GGGCTCCACGCACGACGAGCCGCTGCAACCGCTGGCGAGGACGCCGTGGGCGGTGCGCGATGCGATCCCGCTGACCCCGCCGGGGGCCATTCGCGCTCTCGATTCGGTGCAGCGCGCGCTGGCGAACGGCCGCGGCTCGGCCGGACTCGCACCGACCCTGGCCGAGCAGGGGGTCGGGTACCTGGTGCTACGGGCCGATCTGGACCCGTCGTCGTCGCGGTCGGCCCGCCCGCTGCTGGTGGCGCAGGCGCTCGCGGAGTCGCCGGGCATCACGCCGGTCAAGACCTTCGGGCCGCCCACCGCGCCGCCGGCCGCGGACGGCTTCGTCGTCGACAACGGGCTGCGGCCCGCGCTGCCCGCGGTCACCATCTACCGGGTCGACGGCGCGACCGGCACCGGGCCCCGCCTGACACCCCTGAACGACGTGCCGCGCGTCACCGGCGGCGCCGAAGCGCTGCTCGCCGTGAACGACGCCCGCGCCCGCCGCGGACTACCGCCCCTCGGGCCGAGCCTGCTGACCGCCGACGCCCGCGCCGCCGGTCTGGGCGACGGCCCCGGTCCGATCATCACCGACACCCCGGTGCTCCGGGAGACCGATTTCGGCCGGGTCGACGACCACTCGTCGGCCATCCGGTCCCCCGACGACGCACGGCTCACCAAGAACGCCGCCGCCGACTATCCGGTGGCCGGGCAGCCGCCGGTGGTCGCGCAATGGCTGCTCGACGGGCAGCCCGGCCGCGTGCGGGTCACCTCCAGCGGTTCGGCCGCCGACGCCACCCAGCCCGGACAGACGGCCCCGGCCACGTCGACCGCCGCCGCGTTCGACGCCGACCCGCGCACCGCCTGGGTCAGCCGCGGCCTCGACTCCGCCGTCGGACGATGGTTGCAGATCGACTTCACCGAGCCGGTGTCGAACCTGGCGGTGACGGTGACGACGGCCAGGGCGATCGGCCCCGACGTGACCTCCCTCCTGGTCACCACCGATGCCGGTAGCGCCGTGGCACAGGGGGTGAAGCCGGGCGAACCGGTCCGGATCCTCGCGCCGTCCGGGCCGACCCGCCACGTGCAGATCCGGGCGATCGAGACCGCCGACGGCACCGCGGGTAACCAGTTCGCCCTCGCCGGCGTCGCCCTGTCCGACGCGTACACCGACGCGCCGATCGCGATCCGGCAGCAGGTGCTGCTCCCCGAGACGGCCGGGAACGTCCAGGGCTGGGTCCTGGGCCCCGAACTCACCGGGCGTTCGGCGTGCGTCACCGAGTTCCACGACGGCGCCGCCGGGCGCGTCCGTTGCGCGGCCGCTCTCGGTCTGGATTCGGAGACCCCCGGCCTGTTCACGCGGTCGCTCTGGGTGCCACGGCCGGGCGCCGTCACCCCGACCGTGGTGTTGCGGCCGGTCCCGGGGGCCGAGCTCAACGGGCTGCTCGACGAGCCGGGTGCGCTCCGCACCGAGGGGCCGTCGTCGGTGACCGATGTGCGCGGCAGCGCCGCGGCGGCCGTCGACGGCGATCCGGACACCACCTGGATCGCGCCCGAACCGACCGATCGCAAGAGTAAGAAGCCCACGCTGACCGTGCATCTGCCCGCTCCCGCGGAGGTATCCGGGCTGCGGCTGCGGACCGCGGACGGCTATCCGGCGCGACCCACCGAGGTGAGCGTCGACCTCGGCACCGGCCCGCAGAAGGCGAAGGTCGACGACCAGGGCACGGTGCGGCTGACGCCCGCCCGGACCGACACGGTGGCGATCACCGTCGTCAAGACCGCGGATCTGCTGGACACCAACGACCTCGGGTTCACCACCCCGGCACCGGCCGGGATCAGTGAGGTCCAGGTGATCGGCGCGCCGCCCGCCCGCGCCTTCGATCCGGCGCGGCCGGTCGTGATCGGCTGCGATACCGACCCGTCCGGGCCGCTCGGGCTCGGACTCACCGCGGCCGGCCGCCTGATCCGGCTGCAGGTCCACACCACCGCGGGCGACCTGGCCGCCGGCCGGCCGGTCGTCGCCGAGCCGTGCCCCGGCCCGCCGATCGACCTCGGCGCGGGCCGCCAGGAGATCGCCGTCAACCCGGGCCGCGCGTTCACCGTCGAGTCCGTCGACCTCGCCGCGGGCACCCCCGCCGCGATCGCGCCGGCCACCGCCCCGCCGGTCGGCGAATGGCGCGCCACCCACCGCACCCTCACCGTCACGTCCGGCACCGCCGCGCGCCTGCTGTCGGTGCCGGAGAGCACCAACCCGGGCTGGACCGCGCGGCTCGACGGCCAGCCCCTCACCCCGGTCGTGGTCGACGGCTGGCAGCAGGGCTGGGTGGTCCCGGCGGGCGCCGCCGGCACCGTCGTTCTCACCTACGACGCCGACACACCGTATCGGTGGTCGTTGCTGGTCGGGTTGATCTTGCTGGTCGTGCTGTTCGTCGCGGCGTTCTGGCCCCGGCGTCGAATCTCGAGAGGATCGGCCCCGACCCGGCCTCGGCCAGCACCTCGACCCGCACCTCGACCCGCAGGGACGAGACCACGTCGATTCTTCGACCACGTGTCCTTCGACCGCGCAGCACCCAGAGCCTGCGCAGCCCTCGCCGGACTCGCCGCCGCCTGGCTGCTCACCGGCTGGTGGGGGCTCGGGATCGCCGCGCTCGGTGGCCTGGCCACGACCCGGCTGGGCCCCTCGACTCCGCTCAGGAACCACCGCGCCGCCCGCGTCACGACCGTCTTCGCCGCCATGTCCGTCGCCACCGTCGCTCTGGCGGCGGGCCCCTGGAACTCGGGAACGCCGTACACCGGGTACGACGCCCTCCCGCAGGCGGCCGCACTGCTCGCCCTGACCGTGCTGGTGGCCGGGACCGTCGTGCCGCCGCGTGAGTAGATTCGCTGTCGTTGACGGCCCCGACAGGGCAGAATGCGTAGCGACATGCTGTCTGAGCCGAGGGGAACACCGATGTCGCGAGTCAAGGCCGCCGTCCTGGCCGGATGTACCGCCGCCGCCGCCCTGACGCTGGCCGCCGCCCCGGCGCACGCCGCACCGCAGGGGAAGGTGGATCCGGGGATCGGTTTCTTCTCGATCAACCACGGTGTCGGCTGCTCGTACAGCATGACCGTCCCGGTCAACGCGTCCGGCATGGTCAGCTTCTACGACTGGAAGGGCCCGGGCTACAAGCCGCTCTTCATCGGCCGCGCGATGGCCCAGGGCGGCAACGCCGCGGTCACCTGGTGGCCCAAGCGCCAGGGCCTCCGGACGATCTACGCCGTGCAGAACGGCCAGCGGTCCACGCTCACCAAGGTCCGGGTGACCCAGGGCTACGGCTCCGGCGGCCTCTGCTTCGCCTACCCCTGATCCGCAGTCCGTCCCCCCACACGCTTTCGGTTCCCCCATACGCTCTCCGTTCCCGCACACGCTTCATTGCGAGTGGCGGAACGGAATCGAGGTGGTGGGATGGAATCCGGGCAGTGGCGCGGCGGCCGGGATCGCTCAGTCGGGGATCGGGACCGGGCGGGGCGGCGACGGCGAGCGGCGGCGCTCCCAGTTCACCAGCCACCGGCGGCACGGGTCCTCGATGAAGGCGTAACTGGCGGCGGACACCCCGACGGTCAGCACCGCGGTCAGGATCCACACGGTGGCGAAGTGGCCGTCGAAGGCGGTGATGCCGAACAGCCCGAAGACACAGGTCAGCGCCGCCAGGTGCCAGATGAAGATGCCGTACGACCAGCGGCCCATCGCGGTCATCGGTCCGGAGTCGAGCAGCCGGAACGGGCCGGCCGAGCAGACCAGCGGCGCCAGCACCGCGTAGGCGGCCACCGCGCCGAAGACGATCTTGCCGACGTACTGCCGATTCGAGAGGTCGCCGAGGCCGACCGGGCCGCCGAGCGGAGTGCAGGCGAGGCCGTACGCCACCACGGCCACGACCAGCATCAACGGGCGGTTCGCCGAGAGTGTCGTGACCCGCCGGACCAGCGGCGACGGACGCGACAGTTCGACGGTGGCCGTCAGTTCGGCGAGGATCAGGCCGGCCAGGAACCAGGGCAGGTGCCCGAAGACCCAGTTCTTGCCCTCGACACCGGCGGGCAGCGACAGCGCACCCACCACCCAGGCCCAGCCGAGACTGAGCACGCCGAGCCCGGCGAGAATCGGGATACGCCACCGGGCGCGATCGCCGCGCACGGCGATCAGCGCATAGCCGATCACCGGAAGCAGCAGGTAGAAGGCCACTTCGACGGACAGGCTCCACATCTGAGTGAGTCCGGGTGCCAGGGTCAGCGGCACGAAGACCTGGGTGAGCGTCAGGTTCGCCAGCCACACCGTCGCCGACGCGCCCCGCGCCTGCGGGAGCAGCGTGAAGACGGCGACCACGGCGACCGCGTAGGCGGGCCAGATCCGCACGAAGCGGTGCCGCAGATACGCCGCGACCCGCGGCTCGGCGATCTCCGGATGTCGTGCGGCCGCGGCGTACCGGCGCCACAGCAGGAATCCGGACAGCGCGAAGAACAGGGCCACCGCGAGGTCGAGCCGGCCCAGGATCGGCCCCAGCACCGGCCACTGGATCGCCCGGGTCTGGAACGCCACGTGCGTGGTCATCACCCCGAGCGCGGCGAGCGCGCGCATCCCTTCCAGCTGCGGAAAGTAGCGCCGGTAGTCCGGGGCCCCCGGATCGGTCGTGTTCGTGGTCGTCATGCTGGGGCCAGGGTAGCGCCCAGTAGGCTCGGCTCATGCCCGACCAGCAACCGCGCCTGTCCACGCGCGACCTGCTCGGCCCCACCGCGATCTTCTTCGGCGCACTGCTGATCGCCGTCGCCGTCGCCGTCGGCCCGCTCCTCGGGGACACGCTCCGCAAGGTCCCGCTCGACATCGATCAGACGTGGGTCGCCGACGGCTCCGACGGCACGCAGCTGCTGGACCGCTGTTCGCTCGACGCTCCGCGTGCCCGCGTGGTGGCGGGCGCCGTCCAGCAGCACCGCCGGATCCTGGCGGTCCGGCCGGCGAACGCCCGCGTGGTCACCTTGCAGGCCGGGACCGCACTGGGCGTGGAGCACTACCTGATCGACGGTCGCGAGGTGACGCCGAAGCAGGCGTGCGCCGAGGCCACCATCGACGCGACGGTCGACCGGGTGACCCTCGATCGCGCCACCGCCGCCCCGACCGGATCCTCGGAGATCCAGTACTCCGACCAGCGCCCCGCGGTCCCGGTGCCCGACCGCCGCGGCTACACCTACGTGCTGCCCTTCGGCTTCCGCACCGGCGGTGCGCAGTACTTCGATCCGTCCACCCGGCGCACACTCCCGATGCGCGCGGTCGGCACCGAGACCGTCGACGGCCGGCAGGCGACGCATTTCGTGATCGACGTCCCGGACACCGATCTCGCGGTGGCGCAGCAGGATCCACCCTTCGGCTCCGCTCAGGAACCGCGCGCGGTGATCCGGAAGCCGGCGGCCTGGTTCGGCACGTTCCCCGGGGTCTCGCCGACCGAGGAACTGGTCGCGACGCTGCACCACCGGGCCACCCGGGACCTGTACGTCGATCGGGCCACCGGCGTGATCCTGTCCGAACGGGCACAGATCCATGAGACCTACCGCTTCGCCGCCGACGTGACCGCGCGGAGCCCGGAGCTGGCGGGCTACGGGCTGACCAACATCGAGACCACACTGGCCTCCGACCCGCAGACCGTGCGCGACGCCGCCCGGGAGGCCACGCGTCGCGGCCGGCCGCTGACCGTCGTGACGCGCGCGGTGCCGATCGCCGGCGGCGTCGCCGGGGTGGTCCTGCTCGGGACCGGCTGGTGGCTGCTGCGGCGGCGGTCGCACGAGGCCGGCGCCGGAGGTTTCGAGCCGGAGCCCGGCCCGATCAGCGATCCGGACGGGACAGAGCGATCCACAGACCGGTGACCGCGACGGCCGCGGTGGCGCTCACCGCGGCGATCAGCGCCAGCGAGAACACCGAGTGCGCCACGGTCACGATCACCACGACCTCGGCGACGATCACCAGCGACGCGGGGACCCCGCCGCGAGCCCGGTCGGCGGCGATGGCGGCCAGCAGCAGCAATTGCAGCACGGCGAGTGCGGCCCCGGTGTAGGCGAACAGCCAGAGCAGTCCGGCCACCGGCCGATAGTCGGCGGACACGATCACCGGCACCAGCGGTCCGGCGACCGCCGCACCGGCGGCGAGGACCGCCCCGATCGCGGCGAGAACCCGGGCCGCCGATCGCAGCGCCCCCGCGGACCGGACCGGATCGGCCAGGCGCGGATAGACCACGACCCCCACCGCCTGCGGCAACCAGAACGCCGCCTTGGTGGCGACCGCACCGAGCGCGTAGAGGCCGGCCTCGTGCGCGCTGAGGACGCTGCGGGACAGCAGCAGGTCGATCGAGACCGCGACGATGATAACGAACTGGACACCCGACGCCGAGAGGACCGCGCCACCCAGACCGGGCCGCGGTGACACCGTCGTATCCGTTGGTCGCCGACCAACGGATACGACGGTGTCACGCTCGCCTCCGGCGGCGCCGCGCCGGGCCCCCCGTGGTCCGCCCGCGAGGATCCCCACCAGGACCGCCGCGACCACCGTTCCGGCGGTACCGGCGGCCAGTGCCACGGCCGCTCCCCCACCCGCGAGGACCGCGACGATCACCGGCACGCTGCGCAGCACGCCGACCGCGGCCAGCAGGGCCCCGAGCACCCCGAATCGTCCGGCGCCCTGCACCAGCCCCTGCCCGCCGGCGATCACCGCGAGCGGCGCGGCCCCGGCCATCGCCGCGAAAGCCGGGGCGGCACCGGTGTGAGCGATCCCCATCATGGCGAAACCGCCGCCCACCGAGGCGACGGCGACGACCGCGGTCACCAGGGCGATCAGCCGCCACAAGACGGCGGCCGGCCGGCCGCGCACCACCTCCCGCGCCACCACGCTCTGCAGCGCGAGCGCGGGCACCGACAGCAGGAGCATCGCGGACAGCAGCACCGCGAACTCGCCGTAGGCCGACGGCCCGAGGACCCGGCTCGCCGGCAACTGCACCAGATAGGCCAGCAGGTTCGCCAGCAGTGACCCCGCCGTCACGACCCCCAGCGACCGCACCGTCGCCGCGTGCTGTTCCTGAGCCCCGTCGAAGGGCGGTTCCTGAGCCCCGTCGAAGGGCGGTTCCTGAGCTCCGTCGAAGGGTTCCCCCCGATCGACGACGTCTGCCATGCCGTCAAGTCTGCCCTGAACCCTCGCGCGCACCGCGCACCCATCGGCCGGCGCCGCCCCGTATAGACTGCTAGATCAAGCATTCGCACCGAAAGACAGCAGGCAGCCGACTCGATGTACGACACCGAACCCTTCACCGAGACCGACCACGCCGACGTCGTCGGATCGCGCATCGATCCGGTACTGGCGCGCAGTTGGCTCCTGGTGAACGGGGCGCAAGCCGAGCGCTTCGAGGCGGCGGCCCGCTCACGGGCGGACATCGTGGTCTTCGACATCGAGGACGCCGTCGCGCCGAAGGACAAGGACTCCGCCCGGGCCAACGTGGTCCGCTGGATGAACGACGGCCACTCGGATTGGGTGCGGATCAACGGTTTCGGCACCCCCTGGTGGGCGGCTGATCTCGAAGCCCTGGCCAAGACCTCGATCGGCGGCGTGATGCTCGCGATGGTCGAGTCGGTGGATCACGTCACCGAAACGGCACGACGCCTCCCGAACGTGCCGATCGTGGCCCTGGTCGAGACGGCCCGCGGCCTGGAACGCATCACCGAGATCGCCGCGGCCAAGGGCACGTTCCGGCTGGCCTTCGGCATCGGCGACTTCCGGCGCGACACCGGCTTCGGCGAGCACCCGATGACGCTGGCCTACGCGCGGTCGCGCTTCACGATCGCCGCCAAGGCCGCGAATCTGCCGTCGGCGATCGACGGCCCGACGGTCGGGTCCACCGGACTGAAGCTGAGCGAGGCCACCGCGGTCAGCGCCGAATTCGGCATGACCGGCAAGATCTGCCTGACCCCCGACCAGTGCGCCGCGGTCAACGAGGGCCTCTCCCCGTCGCAGGAGGAGATCAGCTGGGCGCGTGAGTTCTTCGCCGAGTTCGAGGCCGCGGGCGGCGAGATCCGCAACGGCTCCGACCTGCCGCGTATCGCCCGCGCCACCAAGATCCTGGACCTGGCCCGCGCCTACGAGATCGTGCCGAGCGACTTCGACGAGCCCGATCACCGCCCGCCGCCGAGCGACACCTTCCACTACTGAGCCTTCTTCGACGGTGCTGCGGGTTCTCGATGATCATGCGGAACCGTCCACGATGACCGCGCGGAACTCGCCATGATGATCGAGGACTCGACGGAGAAGCGGGTCGGTCGAGATCACCGCCCGCCGTCGGCGCCGCGCTCCACCCGCGCCGCGCTCTGGGCCGTCAGCGCCGCGGCGACCGCCGTCATCTGCTGGCCGCTCTTCGGCGGCTACCTGCTGCACCGGGATGCGGTCGCCGTCCCCCGTGTGACGCCGACGGCCGCGGCGTTCGGGATCGGCGACGCGCCGCCGCGCGCCGTCCCCCAGGACGGGGCGCTCGCACTCGCGACCACCGTGTTCGACGGCGGCTTCCTGGTCGCGGCGATCATCGCCCTCAGCCTGTTGGCGGCCGGCATCGGCTACGGGCGCCTCGCGCTCCGTCTGGTGCCCGGCGCCGGAACGGCCGGCGCCGTGGCCGCGGCGGTCGCCGGGATCTGGAATCCCTTTGTGGCGGAACGTCTTCTGCAAGGCCACTGGAGTCTGCTCACCGGATACGCCGCGCTCGGCTGGATCGTCTGCGCCGCCGGGGACGACGGCCGCCGGGGATGGCGACGGTGGGCGGTGCTCGCCGGTCTGTTCGCCGTCGCCGGTCTGACTCCGACGGGATCGGTGCTCGCACTGATCGTGGGTGTGCTCGCGATGGCGACCGCCGGACGGGGACCGCGCGCGGTCGCCGGAACCGCGGCGCTCTGGCTGGTGACAGCGCTTCCGTGGCTGGTCACCAGTGCGCTCGGCCCGGGCTCGGCCACCGGGGTCGGCGGCGCCCGGGAGTTCGCGGCGCGGGCCGAACCCGGCCTCGGCACCTTCGGCTCGGCGCTCGGTCTGGGCGGAATCTGGAACGCCGGCGCGGTACCGGGCAGCCGGACCTCCGGATGGGCCGCCGCGGCGACCGCGTGCCTGCTGGTGGTGGTCGCGGGCGGCGCATTCTGGCTGTGGCGGCAGCGCGCCGAGGTTCCGGCCACCGCGAAATCCCTCGCCGCCCTTGCGCTCTCGGTGGTCGTGCTGGTGACCCTCGCGGCGACCGGACCGGGCCTGCACGTGGTCGACGCGCTGCTGGCGCACGTGCCCGGCGCCGGCCTGCTCCGCGACACCCAGAAGTATCTCGCGCTCGCCGTCCCGTTCGTCGCTCTCGCCGCGGCCGCCGCGGCCACCGCGCTGCGGCGCTGGGTCCCGACCGGATTCGCGGTCGCCGTGATCGCGCTGCTGGTCGTCGGACCGCTCCCCGACCTGGCATGGGGTGTCGGCGGCGCACTCCGGCCGATCCACTACCCGGCCGACTACGCGAAGGTCACCGCGCTCATCGGCCGCAGCGACCGCGCGGTGGTGGTGCTCCCGGCGTCACCGATGCGCGACTATCCCTGGAACAACGCCCCGTCGCTCTCCCCGCTGCCGCGGATGCTCGACGCCCCGGTCGTCATCGGAAGCGGCCTCGTGGTCGACGGCACCACCGTCGACGCCCCGCCCGCCCGGACCCAGCAGGTGCTCGACGCCGTCGGCGGCGAACTCGATCCGCGGCGACTGGCCCGGCTCGGCGTGGGCTGGGTGGTCGTCGAACACGACACCCGGCCCGGCCCACACGACGCCGCCCCGCTACCCGCGCGGGAACGACTGCTGCGCGGCGACCGGTTGACCGTCTACCGGATCGACGGTGCCACGCGGTGGCCGAGCCCGGCACCGGCGACCGTCGCGGCCTCACTGGCCGCGCACGCCGTCTGGCTCGGCTGCCTCATCGTCGGTCTCGTGGCGGGCGTGTGGCGGCGGCGACGGAACATCGCGGCCTAAGGCCAGTAATTCGGCGAACACCGCGGCGAAGCCGTCGGCGGTCAGTTCCCACGAGTACCGGCGGGATCGCTCGCGGGCGGCCTCACCCAGCGCGGTGAGCCGGTCCCGGTCGGCCAGCAGCGCGGCGGCGGCCTCAGTGAGCCCGACGGCGTCGTCGACCAGCAGGCCGGTGCTCCCGTCGACGATCGAATCGGTCAGCCCGGACGACGCCCGGTAGCCGATGGTCGGCACCCCGTGCTGCGCCGCCTCGATCACCGCCAGGCCCCAGCCCTCCTTGCGCGAGGGCATCAGGTGCAGGTCGGCGGCGGCGAGCAGCTGGTGCTTGCGGCGTTCGTCGACGTGGCCGTGGAAGGTGACCTGTCCGTCGATGCCCAGGCGCGCGGCCTCCTCGGTCAGCGCCTGTGCCCACCATCCGCCGCCGACGACGTCGAGGTGCACGACGATCCCCCGGTCCCGCAGACCGGCGACCGCGGCGAGGGCGTGCTCCACCTGTTTGTGCGGGACGAGCCGGGACAGGACGACGAGGCGCGGCTCCGGATTCGGGAAGGCGTGCTCGTCCGGTCGGGTGGTCTCGACTCCGCTCGACCAGCGTGAGGCGGCGTCGACTCCGCCGGGCAGGGGGTCGAGGCCGTTGCGGACGACCGCGATGTTCTCCGCGGCGACCCCGAGCGTCACCAGCTCGGCGGCCGACGGTCCGGAGACCGTCACATAGCGGGTGTTCCGGTGCACCCGCGGCGACAGCCACGACTCGATCCACCAGCCGATCCGCGCCAGCACCGGCCCGGCGACCGGCCATTGCTCCCGATGGCAGTGATGCACCAGCAGCACGGTCGGCGCGAGGCCGGTGAGAGCGGCGAAGAAGGGCACCCCGTTCTGCGTGTCGACCACCACGTCGGGGCGCCGTCCGCGCAGCCGGCCGCGGCCGACGCGCGCGGCCACCAGCGTCGCGAAGGTCCGCGGGTACACCGTGAGGCGGCCGCCCGCCCGGATCACCTGCACTCCGTCCCGGTATTCGCGGCGGGCCGAACCCGGGTAGCGCGCGGTCAGCAGGGTCACCCGCAGGCCGCGCCGGGCCAGTTCGGCACCGACGCGCTCCAGGTAGCGTTCACTGCCGCCGCCCTGCGGGTGGTCGGTGTCGCGCCAGCACAGCAGCAGCACCTCGACGGTCGGAACGCTCACCGGATCGAGGATATGCGAGAGTGGCAGTCGTGCCCGCCGACGCCTTCGCCCGTCACGCCACGTGGTCGCGTGCCCGACGGCTGCTGCATGAGTTCGGCTACGAGCAGACCGCGCCGGACCGCTTCTACTCGGCGCTCGCCGAGGACACCGCCGACATGGTGGCCGCCCTGCATCCGGTGCCGCTGACGCGGCAGTCGGTGCTCGACGTCGGCGGCGGGCCCGGCTTCTTCGCCGACGCCTTCACCCGGCGCGGCGCCGACTACCTCTCCGTGGAGCCGGACGCGGGCGAGATGCACGCCGCCGGGATCGACCATCGCACCTGCGTGCGCGCACAGGGCGAGCACCTGCCGCTGCGCACCGCTTCGGTGGACGTCGCCTATTCGTCGAACGTCGCCGAGCACACCCCGACCCCGTGGGCGATGGCCGACGAACTGGTCCGCGTCACCCGCCCCGGCGGCACCGTCGTCCTCAGCTACACGCTGTGGTGGGGTCCCTTCGGCGGCCACGAGATGGGCCTGACGCACTACCTCGGCGGCCAGCGGGCGGCCCGCATGTACGCCCGCCGCCACCGCCGGATCCCGAAGAACCTCTACGGCGTCTCGCTGTTCCCGATCACCGCGCGGGCCGGCCTGACCTGGGCCCGCACCGTGCACGACGCCCGCCTGGAGGCCGCGTTCCCGCGCTATCTGCCGCACTGGGCGTGGCCGGTGGCGAAGGTGCCCGTGCTCCGCGAGGTCGCCGCCACCAACCTGGTCCTGGTGCTGCGCAAACGCTGACCCGCCGAATCAGTCGGTCGGCACCGATGCGCTGCACGAGATGGGGCCGCCGGTGCTGGTGGCCGAGTACAGTTCGTCCTCGCCGTGCATGATCACGCAGGTCACCTTGCCGCCGACCACGATCGCGCTCAGTTCGGCGCTGCCGCCGGAGACGGTGGTGCGCACCGACCAGGGCGCACCGGCCGCCGCCACCAGCTGCTCACCGGACGAGGTGGTGTACCGGATGCCGATCAGGTTCCCGTTGCCGGTGAACTGGTAGGTCACCGCGCCCGGTGCGGCGGTCGAGCGGGTCGGCGCGCTGGTGGAGGTGGAGGTGCTGGTCGACGTCGTCGTCGATTCCTCCGAGACCGTGGTGTCCGCGGAGGAGCTGGCCGACGCGGCCGCCGAGCCGTCGCCGGACGACCGGGTGCTGCGGAAGACCAGTATCCCGGCAATCACCAGGATCACCAGGGCGAGCAGAGCGATCAGCGACAGCATGATGGTGCGGCCGGAGCCCGGCTTCCGCGGTGGCGGCGCGGCCGGCCCGGCGGCGGTGCCGGCGTACGGCTCGGGTTCGCGGTAGTTCGGCGCCTCATACGCGCCGAACGCGGCGGACGGATCGATCGGATCCATCCGCCGCGTCGGCGGGCGCTGCTCGCTGGGATCGGTCATTTCCCCAACTTACCGGGCCGTCACTCGGTGATCGCCTCCAGCGGTTTGGTCCGCGCCGCGGAGATCGCCGGCCAGAGCGCGGCGATCACACCGACGACGGCCGAACCGACCAGGGTGATCACGATCAACGACCACGGCACGCTCAGCGAATCGATGCCCCAGTGTTTCAGCGCGTGCACCAGCGGCAGGCCGATGGCCAGACCCAGCACCACGCCGAGCAGCGCGCCGAACACCGCGATGTACGTCGACTCCAGGTAGATGGTGCGGCGCAGCTGGGCGCGACTCGTACCGATCGCCCGGAGCATGCCGATCTCCTGCCTGCGCTCCACCACCGACAGTGCCAGGGTGTTGATGATGCCCAGGACCGCGACCACCAGGGCCAGGCCGAGCAGCGCGTACAGGGTCGCCATCATGCTGTCGATGAGCGACGAGAAGGCGTTCTTGAACTCCTGCCGATCCTGCACCTGCGGGGTGAGGAAGGGCTTGACCGAGTCCTCGATCTGCTTCCGGAGAGCGCTCATCGAAGAACCGCTCTTCCCGCGCACCAGCACCGTCACGGTCCGGCGCTGGGACTGGTCGGGGGTGAGCTGGTCGAACGCGTCGTTACCGATGCGCCAGTCGCCCAGCGCCTGGTTGTCCTGGTAGATCCCGGTCACCGTCACCCCGACGTCCTGGCCGGTGGTCGACGTGAACGTGACGGGGCTGCCGAGCTTCCAGTGGTACTTCTTCGCGGCCGACTCGCTGATCGCGAGGTCATGACCGCCGACGTCTTCCGACCCCTTGACCGTGTCCACCCTGAGCACGTCGCTCAGCGGCCCGCCGATCGCGGTGGCGAGCACGGTCTGCTTGTCGTTCAGCTTGGCGAAGGTCATGTCGAAGGCGACGATGGTCTTCGCGTCGGTGACGTCCTTGCGGACCGCCTCGCCGACGGCCGCGGACATGCCCTCACCGCTCGCGTTACGGACCACGAAGTCGGCGGACAGGCTCTTGTCGATGCTCGCGTCGATCGTCGACTTGAACGACGCCCCGATGGTGCCGATGATCACGACCAGGATCAGGCCGATGGTGAGCGCGAACGCCGTCGCCGCGCTGCGCCGGGGATTGCGGATCGCGTTGGTGCGGGCGAGTTTGCCGACCGTGCCGAACGGGATCTGCAACACCCGGCCGATCCCGCCCACCACGGGCTGCGACAGCGCCGGGGCACCGAGCACGACGGCGATGATCAGCAGCAGCGCCGCCGCGCCGATCAGCAGCAGCGCCGCGACCCCGTGGAACACGATCCCGAGGATCAGCGCCACGATGCCCACCGCCGCGAAGCCCACGCCGACCGTCGTCCGTTTCCGCAGCGAACCCGCACCGGGCTCGGCGGCACTCATCCGCATGGCCTCGACCGGCGGGATCCGCGACGCACGCAGCGCCGGGAACAGGGCACTCGCCATGGTCACCACGATGCCGACGAAGATGGCCGCCAGGATCGCGGACACTCCGATCTGCAGACCGTTCGACGGTACGCCGGACGACGACGTGAGCAGTTGCAGCAGCGCGGCGATACCGATACCGGCGCCGAGGCCGATCGCACCGCCGATGACGCCCACCACGAAGGCCTCCAGCAGCACCGACCGCCAGATGTCCTTGCGGCTGGCGCCGATGGCACGGAGCAGCGCGAGTTCCCGGTTCCGCTGGGCGACGATCATCGAGAAGGTGTTGTAGATGATGAACGTGCCCACGATCAGACCGATGGCGGCGAAGGCCAGCAGCACATAGCGGAAGACGTTCAGGAAGGTGCCGACGGCATCCTTCTGGTCCTGCCGGACCTGCTCGCCGGTGCGGACCTTGAAGACCGGCTCGGCCTTCGGATGCTCCGGGTCCTTCGGGTTGACCAGGGCGTTCACCCGATCCCGCAGCGTGGTGTCGCTCACGCCCTTCACCGCCGACATGTCGACGGACGCGACGTACTCGCCGTCGGAGAACAGGTCCTGTGCCTGCGGCTCCCAGAACTGCACGTTCACGTAGCCGCCGGTCGCGGCGGGCATGTCGACCAGGCCCACGACGGTGACCTCGAGCGGCCGGGCGGTGCCGGCGCCGAGGGCGACGACGGTCTTGTCGCCGACCTTCAGCCCGGCCTTGTCGGCGGCCGAGCTGTTGATCACCACTTCGCCCTCGGCCTGCGGCGCGCGGCCGGCCACCAGCTTCATCCCCGCCGAGTCGACCGCCTGGTCCGGCGGCACATAGGCCGAGCCGACGCTGGGCGCACCGCCGGTCTGCAGACCGGAGCCGTCCTTCTTGGCGAGCGTCACCGAGCCGCCGTAGGCCACCTGGATCCGGTCGATGCCGAGTTGGTCCTTCTTGGCCTTGAGCTCGTCGACGACGGTGACCGGGACTCCCGGCGACTGTGCGTCGGTGGCGGTCACCTCGGCGGCGACGCCGCGCGCGACGTTGTCGAAGATGTTGTTGAAGGCGCCCTGGACCGACGCCGTGAAGATCATCGCGGCGGCCACGAAGGTGGTGCCCAGCACCACCGAGAACACCGTGAGGACCAGTCGGAGTTTGTGTGCGGCAAGGCTTCTCAGCGAAACCTTCCGCATGACGGAGGAGGCCATGGTCAGTGCTCCTCGCCCAGACCGCGCATCACCGCGAAGACGTCGTCGGCGGTCGGCTTGAGCAGTTCGTGCACCAGCCGGCCGTCGGCCAGGAAGACCACGCGGTCGGCGTACGACGCCGCGCGCGGGTCGTGGGTCACGATCACCACGGTCTGCCCGAACTCGTCGACGGCGGCGCGGAGGATGTCGAGCACCTCGCTGGACGAGCGCGAATCCAGGTTGCCGGTCGGTTCGTCGCCGAAGATGATGTCGGGCCGGCCGACCAGTGCGCGGGCGCACGCGACGCGCTGCTGCTGTCCGCCGGACAGCTCGCTCGGGCGGTGTGAAGCGCCCCGGGTTTGGTGGAGGCTCGGTTATCTGGAACCGGTTCCGATCGGAACCTGGTCTTCAGGGTAGCGGGCGACCTCGTGGGATGCCCAATGGGTGGTCTCGAACTCGACGGGCGGGACG